>NZ_JBHVRT010000030.1:0-127354 GCF_042885555.1 Kitasatospora sp. NPDC058048
GCCGATGGTACTGCAGGGGGGACCCTGTGGGAGAGTAGGACGCCGCCGAACAATTATTCAAGGCCGCGGCCCCAGCGATTCGCTGGGGCCGCGGCCTTTTTGTGTTTTGCGAACGTGAAGAAGACCGGCAAAACGGGACTTCCGCCCAGACGCGGACGGTCCTGGCATGCCGGACAATGGAGAAGGTACGCAGGCCAGCAGGCCGGCGTCGAAACCGCGTGGCGGGAGCAGAGTCGCATGCTCCGTCCGTCCGCGGTGGAGCTGAAGCAGCAGAAGGAGTCACCACGATGTCGAACGAGCCCCAGGACCGTCCCGAGCGCCGATCGGACGACGGCCGAGGCTACGAGCCCCGGTCCCGCGGGGGCTGGTCCAACGACCGTGGCGGCGCCCGTCGCGATGACCGCCGTGACGACCGTTCGTCCGGTGGTTTCCGTCGCGACGACCGCCCCTCCGGTGGTTTCCGTCGTGACGACCGTCCCTCCGGTGGTGGCTACGGCCGTGACCGTGACGACCGTGGCGGTGACCGCGGTGGTTTCCGTCGCGACGACCGTCCGTCCGGCGGCGGTTTCAACCGTGACCGCGGCGACCGCCCGACCGGTGGTGGCTACGGCCGTGACCGCGACGACCGCGGTGGCGACCGTGGCGGCTTCCGTCGTGACGACCGTCCGTCCGGCGGCGGTTTCAACCGTGACCGTGACGACCGTGGTGGCGACCGCGGTGGTTTCCGTCGTGACGACCGTCCGTCCGGCGGCGGTTTCAACCGTGACCGCGGCGACCGCCCCTCCGGTGGTGGTTTCCGTCGTGACGACCGCCCGTCCGGCGGTGGCTTCAACCGTGACCGCGGCGACCGCCCGACCGGTGGCGGCTTCCGCCGCGACGACCGTCCCTCCGGTGGTTTCAACCGTGACGACCGCCCGAGTGGTTTCCGTCGTGACGACCGTGACGACCGTCCGCGTCGGGACGACCGTCCCTCCGGTGGTGGCTACGGCCGTGACCGTGACGACCGTGGCGGTGACCGCGGTGGTTTCCGTCGCGACGACCGTCCGTCCGGCGGCGGTTTCAACCGTGACCGCGGCGACCGCCCGACCGGTGGTGGCTACGGCCGTGACCGCGACGACCGCGGTGGCGACCGTGGCGGCTTCCGCCGTGACGACCGCCCGTCCGGCGGCGGTTTCAACCGTGACCGTGACGACCGTGGTGGCGACCGCGGTGGTTTCCGTCGCGACGACCGCCCGTCCGGCGGCGGTTTCAACCGTGACCGCGGCGACCGCCCCTCCGGTGGTGGCTTCCGTCGCGACGACCGCCCGTCCGGCGGCGGCTTCAACCGTGACCGCGGCGACCGCCCGACCGGTGGCGGCTTCCGTCGCGACGACCGTCCCTCCGGCGGCGGCTTCAACCGTGACGACCGCCCGAGTGGTTTCCGTCGTGACGACCGTGACGACCGTCCGCGTCGTGACGACCGCCCCTCCGGTGGTGGCTACGGCCGTGACCGTGATGACCGTGGCGGTGACCGCGGTGGTTTCCGTCGTGACGACCGTCCGTCCGGCGGCGGTTTCAACCGTGACCGCGGCGACCGCCCCTCCGGTGGTGGCTACGGCCGTGACCGCGACGACCGCGGTGGCGACCGTGGCGGCTTCCGCCGTGACGACCGCGGCGGCGACCGCGGTGGTTTCCGCCGTGACGACCGCCCGAGTGGCGGCTACCGTCGGGACCGTGACGACCGCGGCAGTGACCGTCGGGACTACGACGACCGCCGGGGCAACTACGAGCCCGTCAAGCGTCTGCCGATCCCGGAGGACATCACCGGCTTCGAGCTGGACGCGGACGTGCGTCAGGAGCTCAAGAGCCTGCCGAAGACTCTCGCGGACGACGTCGCCCGCAACCTGGTGATGGTGGCCCGCATGCTCGACAGCGAGCCGGAGGAGGCCTACCAGTACTCGCGCGTCGCGCTCCGTCTGGCCTCCCGCGTGGCTGCGGTCCGTGAGGCGGCCGGTTTCGCCTCGTACATGACGCAGCGTTACTCCGAGGCGCTGACCGAGTTCCGCGCCGCCCGTCGGATGACCGGCCGGGCGGACCTGTGGCCGGTGATGGCCGACTGCGAGCGCGGTCTGGGCCGCCCGGAGCGGGCGCTGGCGATGGCTGGTGAGCCCGAGGTGAAGCAGCTGGACAAGGCCGGCCAGGTCGAGATGCGTCTCGTGGCGGCCGGTGCTCGCAGCGACATGGAGCAGTTCGACGCTGCCGTGGTGACGCTGCAGAGCCCGGAGCTGGCTTCCAGCGCCGTGCACGCGTGGACCGCGCGCCTGCGGTACGCCTACGCCGAGGCCCTGATCGCGGCCGGCCGGGCCGACGAGGCCCGTGACTGGTTCGCCAAGGCCGCCGAGGCCGACACCGACGGCACCACCAACGCCTCGGAGCGGCTGGCCGAGATCGACGGCGTGGAGTTCATCGACACGCTCGACCCGGAGCTGGCCGAGGACGAGACCGAGTCGACGGATGCGCCGGCGAAGAAGCGCGGTGGCGGCGACAACGCCGACGACCGCGTGATCTTCGAGGACGAGGAGGACGTCGAGGAGTTCTACGACGCCGACGACCTCGAGATCGACGAGGACTTCGACGGCGTCGTCCCCGAGCGCGTCCAGGAGGTCCAGGACACCAAGGCCGACACCAAGGCCGACGTCGAGGCTGCCGCCGACAAGAGCTGAGCAGCTCCCCAGGCAACGCCGTGAGGCCCTGCCGTTCCCCGGAATCCCGGGGAACGGCAGGGCCTCACGGCGTTCCGGGCCGTGTCCGGGCCGGCGGCGTCGTCAGCCCAGCGCGAGGTTGCGCAGTACCAGCCCGGTGGCCGGCTTCGGCCCGAAGGAGGTGGACTTTCGCGGCATGGTGACGCCCTGTTCGGCCAGCCGTCTCACCACCGACTCCCGGACCGGGTGCAGCAGGACGGCGGTGCCGCCGGTGCGCGCGGCCTCCTGCTCGGCGGCCACGGCGGTGTGCAGGTAGCCGATGTCGTCCGGGCCGTCGGGGACGTGCCAGGTGTGGTCCAGCAGGGTGGCGTGCAGGACGGTGGCGTCCAGGTGGCGCCATTCCTCGGGCCGCCCCTGCGGCACGGTGGCGTCGAGCAGGGACTCCTCGGGCTCGCCGAGCAGCCAGTAGACGCCGTCGCCGCCGGTGAGGACGAAGCCGTTTCCGCCGTGCCGCTTCTGCTCGGCGAGGGCCTGGAGCGCGGCGGACAGCGGCCCGGGGACCTCCTTGACCTTCCACTGGTCGCCGAGCCGCTCCAGTGCCTCGGCCACCGGCAGCCGGTACAGCACGCGGTGGATGGCGCGGACCCGCAGCGGGTAGCGGGCGGTGTCCACCAGGAGTACCAGGCCGCGGTCCCAGGGGCTGCGCGGCAGGTGGCGGTGCTCGCGCTGGAGGCGCAGGTACATCTCCCAGCGGTGGTGGCCGTCGGCGATCAGCGCCCGGCAGGTGGCGAGGTCGCGGCTGATCCCGGCGATCTCGGCGGGGTCGGTGACCGCCCACAGCCGGTGGTGGGTGCCGTCGCTGGTGGCGGTGGAGAGCAGTGGCTCGCGCTCGACCGTCCGTTCGATCACGCCGGAGGCGCCGCCGTTGCCCCGGTAGGTGAGCAGCAGCGGTTCCAGGTTGGCCCGGGTGGTGCGCATCAGGCCGACCCGGTCGGCGACCGGCCGCGGCATCACGTCCTCGTGCGGGAGCACCACACCGCCCTCGCGGCCGCTCACCGCGAGGGCGCCGATCAGGCCGCGCTGGAGCAGTTCGGGGGAGTCGTCGGTGGCCGGCACCCGTTGCTCGTAGACGTAGAGCGCGGGCTCGGGGTCGGCGGCCAGGATGCCCTCGCGCTGCCAGGCGGCCAGGAGCCGGGCGGCGTGCCGGTAGCGGGTGTCGCGGTCGGGGCGGTCGCCGGCGTCCTCGGGCTCGGGCCTGGGAAGGATCAGCCGGACCACGTTGTGCGGGTCGGCGGTCTCCAGGTCGAGCCGGCGGCCCGGATCCACGACGTCGTACGGCGGGGACATCACCGCGGCCAGGGCGCCGACCCGGTCGGGGACGTAGCGCAGGCCGCGGAAGGGGGACAGGGACAGGCCGGCGGTGGCGACGTGCCCGGGATCACCGGGGCCGCCCTCGGGAGTCTCGACTCCGTCTTCTGCACTGGGTGTGCTCATTCTGGGCATCGTAACCGGGTACGCGTTGTTGAGAGATCGGAATGCCCGTGCCGAGTCGTGGGCCGGGTGTGCGACCGAGGGCGAGGTACGGCATGGACGACGGGCAGGAACGGGTGGACGGCGGCGGCCCGGTCGAGTCGGGCGGACCGGTCGGGCCGGTCGGTGCCACCCGCGGGGATGCTCCGGCCGGTGGCATGCCGGGCCGTGCACCGGGCGACGAAACACCGGGCGGCGGCGCGGGGGTCGACGGTACCGGGGCCGGCGGAGTGCCGCGGCAGAGCCGTTCCGGGGAGCCCGCCGGGGATGTGTACGACTGGTTCCGTCGGGGTGCCCAGCTGCTCGCACAGGGGCATCCGGCGGCCGCCGAGCAGCTGCTCGCCCGGGCGGTGGCGGCCGAGCCGCACTCGCGCAGCATCCGGGAGGCGTTGGCGCGGGCCCAGTTCGACGCGGGCTCGTACGCGGCGGCCCTGGGGAACTTCCGCGCCGTGGCGCTCGCCGACCCGGCGGACGACTACGCTCAGTTCGGGTGGGGCGTCGCGGCGGCCCGGCTGGGCGATTTCGAGACCTCCGCCGAGCACCTGGCGCTGGCCGTGGCGATGCGGCCGGAGAGCGACCACTACCGGCAGGCGCTACGGCAGACCCGGGCGACCCTGGCGGCCCGGGCCGGGGCGTACGGCCCGCTGCTGCCGGGAGCACCCGGGTACGCGGCGCCCCCGGCGGGTGCCGAGGGCCCGACCGGAGGGCCGGCGGACGACGCCGGCACGGGCAACGGTGCCGACGACGGCGCCTGACCGGCCGGCGCGAGGACCGGCCGCACGCCGTGACGGACGGGTGACGGACGCCGTGACGGGCTCCGCCACGCACGAGTGACGGAAGCCGCGCCGCACGAGGACGTGCGGCGCGGACGACGCAGTGAACGACGACGCAGTGAATGAGGTAGCGCAGCCATGACCGAGACGGCCACCCCCGTGCGACGGACCGCCCCCGGCGGCAGCGAGCGGCCGCTGACCGACGCGTACGACACCGCGCTGCTGGACCTGGACGGCGTGGTCTACGCGGGCGCGCACGCGATCGAGCACGCCGTGGACGCGCTGGACGCCGCCCGCACGGCCGGGATGCGGCTCGCCTACGTGACCAACAACGCCTCCCGCCCGCCGCGGGTGGTGGCCGAGCACCTGACCGAGCTGGGCGTTCCGGCCGAGCCGGCCGACGTGATCAACTCGGCCCAGGCCGCCGCCCGGCTGGTCGCCGAGAAGGTGCCGGCCGGCTCGAAGGTGCTGGTCGTGGGCGGGCTCGGACTGGAGGAGGCGCTGGCCGAGCTGGGGCTGGTCGCGGTCCGCTCGTTGGCCGACGGTCCGCTCGCGGTGGTCCAGGGCTTCGACCCCTCGGTGGGGTGGACGGACCTGGCGGAGGCCTCGTACGCCGTGCAGAGCGGTCTGCCGTGGGTGGCGTCCAACCTGGACCTGACGGTGCCGAGGGCCCGTGGCATCGCGCCCGGCAACGGCACCCTGGTGGCGGCGGTGCGGGCGGCGACCGGGGTGGAGCCGGAGGTGGCGGGCAAGCCGCTGCCGCCGATGCACCGGGAGACCGTGCTGCGTACCGGTGCGGAGCGTCCGCTGGTGGTCGGGGACCGGCTGGACACCGACATCGAGGGCGCGTTCAACGGCGGGGTGGACAGCCTGCTGGTGTTCACCGGGGTGACCACGCCGGAGCTGCTGCTGGCGGCCCCGGTCGAGCACCGGCCGACCTACCTGGCCGCAGACCTGCGTGGACTGCTCGTCCCTCACCCCGCGGTGGCGGCCGTGGACGGCGGCTTCGGGTGCGGCGGCTGGGTCGCGGGCGTCGAGGCCGGTGTGCTGCGGCTGTCCGGGGCGGGGGACCGCTGGGACGGCCTGCGGGCGCTGTGCGCGGCGGCGTGGTCGGTGCTGGACGCGGGCGGCGCGCCGGTGGACGGCCGCAAGGCGCTGGCCGATCTGGGGTTCTGAGAACAGGTCGCCGGTCGACCCGGGGCCGCCCTCGGCAGCGCCGGGTCCGACGGCCGAATCCGGGCCGAATCCGGGACGGGCCCGGTGGCCGAACTCGGGACCGGTTCGGCGGCCCGGCTCAGAGCAGGGTGCGCAGTCGCAGCAGGTCGCGGAAGCCCGCCTCCAGCCTGACCCGGCCGCTAGCCCAGGCGGAGGCGAAGCCGAGCCGCCCGCCAACCAGTGCGACCAGGTCGTCGCTGGTCATGGTGAGCCGGATTTCCGCCTTCCCGGCCGGGGCGCCGGGGGAGACCACCATGTCCTGGATCCGGCCGTCGTGCAGTCGCCCGGTGAAGGTCAGGTCGAGGTCGGTGATCCGGCAGCTGAGCGAACGGTCGAGGGCCGCGGCTTTGCGGACGTCGCCGGTGGACTTCGCCATGTTCCGGCTGAGCTGCTCCAGTGCCTCCCGGCACTCCTCGGCGTTCGCCACGGGGCGGCTCCCTCCCCCGGTCGCTACGGTGCTGACTGCGGGCCACGGTACCTCAGGCGGGTTTTGGCGGTAGCGTCGTCCGTGGGGTGCCCGGACGTCGTCCGTGGGGTGCCCGGAACGGCCCGGGTACTGAGGGCGACGGAGCGACGCGCGTACGCGATTGGGAGGCACCCGGATGCTGCCGAGGACGATTCGGGGAGTGGTGGAGACCGCCGCCGGAGTGGTCGAGGAGGTCGGCAAGCTGGTCGTCGGGACGGCGACCTCGATCCTGGAGAAGGCCGGGGTGGACGTCGCCGAGGTCGAGCGTCGGCTGGGTGGTCAGTTCCCGCCGTCGGTGGAGACCTTGCAGACCCTGGCCGGGGAGGCGGTCACCGCCGGGCGCGCCGGGGCGGACCTGGCGGTCGGTGTGGCGCGCAACGAGGCGGAGAAGGTCTTCGAGAAGGTCGGCGACCAGGTGACCAAGGTCGGCGTGGTGCTGGCGTACCTGGAGACCAAGCTGCGCGAGGTCGAGGAGGAGGCCCCGGTGGCCGGGTCCGGGCCGGGGTCGTACGAGGCCGAGGAGCCGGTGCCGGCGCCGCGGGCCGGTGACCTGTTCGGGCGCGGCTGGGAGTTCGAGGAGGAGCGCTCGGCGGTCCCGGCGACGGGGGAGCCGATAGTCGCCGAGCGGGTGGAGGTGGACGAGCCGGTCGAGGTCGATCCACCGGTTCCGCCCGTGTCCCGGGCCGCCCCGGTCCCGCCGGAGGCGCCCGTGGCCGAGGAGAGTTCCGCCGGGGAGGGCCCGGCGAAGAAGAGCGCCGCCAAGAAGAGCACGGCGAGGAAGAGCGCGGCCGAGAAGCCGGCGACGACGGGGACGGCCGGGAAGGGGACGGCGGCCGGGAAGGCCACCGCGAAGAAGAAGACGACGACCGTCAAGAAGACCGCCACCGCCAAGCAGACCGAGGCCCGGTCCGAGGCCGCCACCCGGTCCGGGACGCCCGCGAAGCGTGCCGCGACCAGGAAGACCACCGTCCGCAAGGCCACCAGCACGAAGAAGCCCGATGCCCGGGACGAGTGAACCGCCCGAGTCCGTCCGGGACGCCGGGGCGTCGGACATGATCGCCCTGGTGAAGCCGCTGGGCGTCGAGCCGGTCCTCACCGGCCACCCCGGAGTGGACGCCGGCCTGGCCCGGCTGGAGGCTCTGGACGGGGTCCCGGCCGAGGCACACGTCGCGGTGTACGAAGATGTTCACCAGCGGCTGGTCGACACACTGGCCGCGCTCGATCAGGAATGACCCGCAGGATCCGTAGGAGCTGAACAGCAGTGGCAGTGGCACGACGCCGACTCGACGCGGAACTGGTCCGCCGCAAGCTGGCCCGATCGCGTGAGCACGCGTCCGAGCTGATCGCGGCCGGCCGGGTGACCGTCGGCGGCACCACCGCGACCAAGCCGGCCACCCAGGTGGAGACCTCGGCGGCGGTCGTGGTGGCCAAGGACGACAACGACCCCGACTACGTCTCGCGCGGCGGCCACAAGCTCGCCGGCGCGTTCGCGGCCTTCGTGCCGCAGGGCCTGGTGGTCGAGGGCCGCCGGGCGCTGGACGCGGGCGCCTCCACCGGCGGCTTCACCGACGTGCTGCTGCGGGCCGGGGCCGCGCGGGTGCTGGCGGTGGACGTCGGGTACGGGCAGCTGGCCTGGTCGCTGCAGAGCGACGACCGGGTCACCGTGATGGACCGCACCAATGTGCGCGAGCTGACCCCGGAGCTGATCGGCGGCACCCCGGTGGACCTGGTGGTGGGCGACCTGTCGTTCATCTCGCTGGGCCTGGTGCTCCCGGCCCTCGCCTCCTGCGCGGCCGGGGACGCCGACCTGGTGCTGATGGTCAAGCCCCAGTTCGAGATCGGCAAGGAGCGTCTGGGCAGCGGCGGCGTGGTGCGCAGCCCGCAGCTGCGCGCCGAGATGGTGCGCCAGGTCGCGGGGCAGGCGTGGGAGCTCGGGCTGGGCGTGCGCGCGGTCACCGCGAGCCCCCTGCCGGGGCCGTCCGGCAACGTCGAGTACTTCCTCTGGCTGCGCCGGGACGCCCCGCAGCTGGACCCCGCGGAGGCGGACCGGGCCGTGGCCGAGGGGCCCCGGTAGGGTGCCTTGCGAGCGTCCGGCCCGTCATGCCGTATGGCGCGGCCGCACCGGGGCCAAGGGCGACCCGGCAGGCGTTAGGGAGAGGGCAGCGGCATGAGCGATGAAGAACGTACGGTCTTCCTGATCGCGCACACCGGCCGGGAGGCGGCGCTGCGCAGCGTCGAGGCCCTGGTGCACGGGCTGCTGAAGGCGGGCCTTCGGATCAGACTGCTGGAGGCCGAGGCGGTCGACCTGGACCTGCCGGAGGGCGTCGAGAAGGTGGCGGAGGGCCCCGGGGCGGCGGACGGCTGCGAGCTGATCCTGGTGGCCGGCGGGGACGGGACGCTGCTGCGCGGGGCGGAGCTGGCGCGCTCGCACGGGCTGCCGATGCTCGGGATCAACCTGGGCCGGGTGGGCTTCCTCGCCGAGGCCGAGCGGGACGACCTGGCCGTGGTGGTGGAGCGGGTGGTGGATGCCGACTACGAGGTCGAGGAGCGGATGACGATCGATGTCATCGTCCGCACCAACGGCGATGTGGTCCACGAGGACTGGGCGCTGAACGAGGCCTCGATCGAGAAGGCGGCGCGGGAGCGGATGCTGGAGGTGGTGACCGAGGTGGATGGCCGCCCGGTCTCCAACTTCGGCTGTGACGGCGTGGTGTGCGCGACGCCGACCGGCTCCACCGCGTACGCGTTCTCCGGCGGCGGGCCGGTGGTGTGGCCGGAGGTGGAGGCGTTGCTGATGGTGCCGATCTCCGCGCACGCGCTGTTCGCCCGCCCGCTGGTGACCTCGCCGGAGTCGGTGCTGGCGGTCGAGGTGCAGCCCAAGACCCCGCACGGTGTGCTCTGGTGCGACGGGCGGCGTTCGGTCGAACTGCCCGCCGGGGCGCGGGTGGAGGTCCGCCGTGGCCGGACTCCGGTGCGGCTGGCGAGGCTGCACCGGGCGCCGTTCACCGACCGGCTGGTGGCCAAGTTCGCGCTGCCGGTGACGGGTTGGCGCGGCCGGGCCGGCCACTGCTAGCACCTCTCAGCAGGAGATCGGCGGACCGGCAGGCCGGCGGGCGGTCGGCCGCGGCTGGTCCGGATGCGCCGAGGCCGGTGCGCGCCAGGGGCTTTCGCCTGCCCCGGGCCGCGCACCGGCCGATCGCATGCCCCTGACGCACCGTCAGGCCGCCAGCGGCTGGGCCTCGTTGGCTGAGCCGTCAGACCGCCAGCGGCTGGGCCTCGTCGGCCGGTTCGAGCCGTCCGTCGGCCGCCGCCTGGGCGGCCAGGGCGGCGAGGCGTTCGACGGCGGCGGGGACGGTCGCGGCGGGCACGGTGACCGGGAGACGGATGTGGTGCTCGAAGGCGCCGTCCGAGCCGAAGCGGTTGCCCGAGGCGATCCGGACCCCGCCGCGCTCCCCGGCCCGGGCCAGCGCGGCGCCGGACAGGGCGCCGGTGGAGACCCACAGCGAGAGACCGCCGGTCGGCATGGTGAAGCTCCAGTCGGGCAGCCGTTCGGGCAGGGCGGCGGCGAAGGCCCGCGCGGTGGCCCGCAGCCGGGTCAGCTGGTGCTCCCGGACGTCGGGCAGCAGTTCGCCCAGTAGTTCGGCGGCGATCAGCTGGTCCAGCACCGGGGTGCCGACGTCGCTGTAGACCCGCTCGGTGGCCAGTCGGCGCACCAGCGCCGGCGCGGCCCGGACCCAGCCGATCCGCAGACCGCCCCAGAGCAGCTTGCCCGCCGAGCCGACGGTGACCACCTGGGCGGAGCGGTCCAGTGCGGCCATGGGGCGCGGCAGCGGGGTGGAGGGCGGGACGCCCCAGCCGAGTTCGGCGGTGGTCTCGTCCGCCAGCACGATGCTTCCGGCGGTCCGGGCGGCGGCCAGCAGTTCGCGGCGCTGCTCCTCGTCGATCAGGGTGCCGGTCGGGTTGTGGAAGTCCGGGATCAGGTAGGCGACCTTGGGGCCGGCGCCGCGCAGCACCCGCCGCCACTCGTCGAGGTCCCAGGTGGGCCGCGGAGTCCAGGCGTACGGCACCGGGACCAGGCGCGCGCCGGCCAGCCGCAGTGCCTGCAGGGTGTTCGCGTAGCTGGGCGCCTCGACGGCGACCCGGTCGCCGCGGCCGATCAGGGCCCGCTGGAGCAGGTGCAGGGCGCCCATGGCGCCGGTGGTGATCAGGATCTGGTCGGGGGTGGTGGGCAGGCCGCGTTCGGTGAAGCGGCGGGCGACGGCCTCGCGCAGCACCGGGACGCCGGTGGGGTAGTGGCCGTGCCCGGCGGCGTAGTGCGGCAGCTGTTCGACGGCCCGGGCGGCGGCCTGGCCGACCCAGGGCTGGGGGGCGGGCGGGGCGGCGACGCCGAGGTCCAGCATGCGGCTCTGCTCGTCCGGGGGGACGGGGTGCAGGGCCTCGCTGGGCGGCGGGGCGCCCTCGGGCAGGGCGGTCCAGCTGCCCGCGCCGCGCCGGCTGCGCAGGTAGCCGTCGCCGCGCAGGGTCTCGTACGCGGTGGCGACGGTGGTGCGGCTCATCGCGAGGGCGGTGGCCAGTTCGCGTTCGGCGGGCAGCCGGGCGCCGACCGGCAGCCGGCCCTCGGTGACCAGCAGCCGGATCTGCCCGGCCAGGGTGCGGTAGGCGGGGCGGCGGGCGGCGGCCGGCTCGGGGAGCCGGGCGGTGGCGAGCAGCCGCGCCAGGGCGGGCGGGGTGACGGTGGTGTGCCAGTCGACCATGGCTGAATAAGTCCACTTGCTAGAGATTGGCCCTGGAGCAGGCCGCTTTGGACTGGCCATCATGGCAGGGCGGCCGTGCCGGCCGCCACCACCGGGAGTCCCGGTGGTGCAGCACCACCGCAGGAGCAAGCCTTGGCCACCACGACCACACCGACATCGGCCGCCACCACCACCCCCGCACCGGCCCCCGGGCGGAGCCTCGCCGTCCGGGTGTTCGGCGACACCCACGCCCTCGGCCGCCGGATACCGCAGCTGTTCGCCGGCCTCGTCCTGTACGGCGTGAGCATGGCGCTGATGCTCCGCTCCGGCCTCGGCCTCGACCCCTGGGACGTCCTGCACCAGGGCCTGCAGCGCACCGTCGGGCTGTCGGTCGGCGCCTGGGTGACGATCTGCGGCGCCCTCGTCCTGCTGCTGTGGATCCCGCTGCGCCAGCGCCCCGGCCTGGGCACCGTCGCCAACGTGCTGCTGATCGGCGCGGCCATGGACCTCACCCTGCGGGTCGTCGGAGAGCCCGGCGCCCTGCCCGTCCGGATCGCGCTGTCGGCCGGGGCGATCGTCCTCAACGGCCTGGCCACCGGCCTCTACATCGGCGCCCGGCTCGGCCCCGGCCCGCGCGACGGCCTGATGACCGGCCTGCACCGGCGCACCGGCCGTTCGCTGCGACTTCTGCGGACCGGCATCGAGGTGACGGTCCTCACCGCCGGTGTGCTGCTCGGCGGCACCGCCGGGGTCGGCACCGTCGCGTACGCGCTGGCCATCGGCCCGATGGCGCAGCTCTTCCTGCGCTGGTGCACCGTGCCGGTGGCCGCCGGGGACCCCCGGAAGGGATGAACTTCCGGGCACGGAGTTGCCGCGCGCCGTTGTCGCTCGTCGCGCGCCGGGGGCGGAACCTCGTAAGGTCGTCTCCGTGTTGGACGAGATGCGGATACGGGATCTTGGGGTCATCGACGACGCGGTGGTCGAACTCGCCCCCGGCTTCACCGCCGTGACCGGTGAGACCGGCGCCGGAAAGACCATGGTCGTGACCAGCCTGGGCCTGCTGCTCGGCGGCCGCGCCGACCCGGGCCTGGTGCGCAACGGCACCGGACGCGCCGTCGTGGAGGGCCGGCTGCAGCTGCCCGCCGACTCCCCGGCGGCGGTCCGCGCGATCGAGGCGGGGGCCGAACTGGACGACGGCGCGCTGCTGATCAGCCGGACCGTCTCCGCCGAGGGCCGCTCCCGGGCGCACGTCGGCGGCCGGTCCGTCCCGGTCGGGCTGCTCGCCGAGCTCGGCGAGGACCTGATCGCCGTGCACGGCCAGACCGACCAGCAGCGCCTGCTGCGCCCGGCCCGCCAGCGCGGCGCGCTGGACCGGTACGCGGGCGCCTCGGTGGCCGGGCCGCTGGCCCGCTACCGGGAGACCTACCGCGTCCTGCGCGAGGTCTCCGCGATTCTGGAGGAGCTGACCACCCGGGCCCGCGAGCGCGCCCAGGAGGCCGATCTGCTGCGCTTCGGCCTGGACGAGATCGCCGCCGCCGAACCGGTGGCCGGCGAGGACGCGGAGCTGGCCGCCGAGGCCGAGCGGCTCGGCCACGCCGACGCGCTGTCCTCCGCCGCGACCCTCGCCCACGCCGCCCTGGCCGGCGACCCGGTCGACCCGGAGGCGCTGGACGCGGGCACCCTGCTCGCCCAGTCCCGCCGGGCCCTGGACGCCGTGCGCCACCACGACGAGCGGCTGGCCGCCCTGGCCGACCGCCTCAACGAGGTCGGCTACCTGCTCGCCGACGTGGCCGGCGACCTGGCCGGCTACGCGGACGACCTGGACGCCGACCCGGTGCGCCTGTCCGCCGTCGAGGACCGCCGGGCCGTACTGGCCCAGCTGCTGCGCAAGTACGGCGGCGAGGAGAACTCGCTCGCCGAGGTGATCGCCTGGGCCGAGGCCGGGGCGGTGCGGCTCGCCGAACTCGACGGCGACGACGACCGGATCGACGAGCTCGGCGCCCGGGAGACCGAGCTGCGGGCCGAGCTGGCCGAGCTGGCCGCCGAGGTCTCGCGGGCCCGGCACGCCGCGGCCGGACGGTTCGCCGAGGCGGTCTCCGCGGAACTCGCCGAGCTGGCCATGCCGCACGCCCGGGTGACCTTCGCGATCGGCCAGGTCGACGACCTGGCCGGGATCGAGGTCGGCGGGCGCACCGTCGCCTACGGTCCGCACGGCGTGGACGAGGTGGAGGTGCTGCTGGCCCCGCACCCGGGCGCCCAGCCGCGCCCGATCGCCAAGGGCGCCTCCGGCGGTGAGCTGTCCCGCGTGATGCTCGCCGTCGAGGTGGTCTTCGCGGGCGCCGACCCCGTCCCCACCTACTTGTTCGACGAGGTGGACGCGGGCGTCGGCGGCAAGGCCGCGGTCGAGATCGGCCGCCGGCTGGCCAAGCTGGCCGAGTCCGCCCAGGTCGTGGTGGTCACCCACCTCCCGCAGGTCGCCGCGTTCGCCGACCGGCACCTGGTTGTGGTGAAGACCAACGACGGCACCGTGACCCGCAGCGGCGTCAAGGTGCTGAACGACGAGGAGCGGGTGCGCGAACTCTCCCGGATGCTGGCCGGCCTGGAGGACTCGGAGCTGGGCCGCGCCCACGCCGAGGAACTGTTGGCCGCCGCGCGGGCCCCGCGCCGCCGCTAGCCGGCGCCGGCGGCCCCCTCGGACCCCGGCGACGCGCCCCCGTGGCGCCGACTGTCCAAGAGGGCCGCCGACCTGGCATGGTGGCGCCTGGACACTGGCTTTCCAGCCCCGAGCGCCGCCGGGCGGGCAATCCTCGCGAGGCGGCGCGCGAACCTGATCGAGTCGGATGCGAGACGACGTGGACCATTCCGCCGCCCGGGCCACCGCGGCCGTCCCCGAACCGGGGCAGCTGCACGTGGTACTCGTCCTGGCCGCCAGCACCGGCGGCATCGGTGCGCACGTGCGCTCCCTGGCCCAGGGCCTGGTCGCGCACGGAGTGAACGTCACGGTCTGCGCGCCGGCCGGCGCGGACGCGCTGTTCGGCTTCTCCCGCACGGGTGCCAGGTTCCACACCGTCGACATCACCCCCACTGCGGGCGCCCGCAGCGACGCCACCGCGATCGGCGAGCTGCGCCGGGCCTTCACCGGCGCCGACGTGGTGCACGCCCACGGGCTGCGCGCCGGGCTGCTGTCCGACCTGGCGCTGCGCACCGCCGGCCGCTTCCCGGGCCTGCGCCCGGAGACCCCGCTGGTGGTCACCTCGCACCACGCGCTGCTGGCCACCGGGATGGAGCGCCGGCTGCAGCGGCTGATGGAGCGCCGGGTGGCGCGCGCCGCCGACCTGGTTCTCGGCGCCTCCTCCGACCTCGTCGCCCGGGCCCGTGAACTGGGCGCCACCGACGCCCGGCTGGGCCCGGTGGCGGCCCCGCCGATGCCCGACGGGCAGCTCGCCCGCACCGAGGCCCGTACCGCGCTGCTCGGCGCGGACCCGGACCGCCCGCTGGTGCTGGCGGTCGGCCGGCTCGTCCCGCAGAAGGCCTTCGGAGTGCTGCTGGACGCCACCCGGGAGCTGTCCGCGCTGGACCCGGAGCCGCTGGTGCTGCTCGCCGGGGACGGCCCGGAGGCGGGCGTGCTGCGCGAGCGGACGGCCGCGGAGAAGCTGCCGGTGCGGTTGCTCGGCTACCGCACCGACGTGCCCGACCTGCTGGCCGCCGCCGACGTGGTGGTGATCCCCAGCCGCTGGGAGGCCCGCTCGCTGGTGGTGCAGGAGGCGATGCGGGCCGGCGTGCCGGTGGTCGCCACCGCCGTCGGCGGCATCCCCGAACTGGTCGGCGACGCCGCCGTACTGGTGCCCTCCGGCGACCCGGCGGCGCTCGGTCGCGCGGTGCGCGCCCTGCTGGCCGACCCGGCCCGCCGCGAGCAGCTGGTGGCGGCCGGCCGGCAGCAGGCCGAGACCTGGCCGGACGAGGCCGCCACCGTCGCCCAGGTGCTCAGCACCTACGACGAGCTGGTGCAGCGCGGCTAGACCGGCTTCCGGGCGGTGGCCCGCCGGACGGTGGCCCGCTGGACCGTGGCCTGTCAGACGGTGGCCCGTTCGACCCGGTCGGCGGCCGGGCCGTCCGGCTGGGCGGACAGGTACGCGGCGCCGCAGGCGGTCAGCCGCAGCGCGGTGTCGATCAGCGGGACGTGGCTGAAGGCCTGGGGGAAGTTGCCGACCTGGCGCTTGAGCCGCGGGTCCCACTCCTCGGCGAGCAGGCCCAGGTCGTTGCGCAGCGCCAGCAGCCGGTCGAACAGTTCGCGGGCCTCCTGCACCCGGCCGATCATGGCGAGGTCGTCGGCCAGCCAGAACGAGCAGGCGAGGAAGGCGCCCTCGTGGCCGGAGAGGCCGTCGACGTTGTTGCCGCTCTCGTCGTGGGTCGGGTAGCGCAGGACGAAGCCGTCCTCGGTGGACAGTTCGCGCTGGATCGCCTCGATGGTGCCGATGACGCGCTTGTCGTCCGGGGGCAGGAAGCCGACCTGGGGGATCAGCAGCAGCGAGGCGTCCAGCTCCTTGCCGCCGTAGTACTGGGTGAAGGTGTTGCGCTCCGGGTCGTAGCCCTTCTCGCAGACGTCCGCGTGGATCAGCGCGCGCAGCGCGCGCCAGCGCTCCAGGTGGCCGCCGGTGGGCTCGTCCTCGGGGGTCTGCTCCAGCAGCTTGATGGTCCGGTCGACGGCGACCCAGGCCATCACCTTGGAGTGGACGAAGTGCCGGCGCGGGCCGCGGACCTCCCAGATGCCCTCGTCCGGCTCCTGCCAGTGCTCCTCCAGGTAGTCGATCAGGCGCAGCTGGAGGTGGTGGGCGTGGTCGTTGCGGACCAGGCCGGTCA
Organism: Kitasatospora sp. NPDC058048; assembly: GCF_042885555.1. NCBI lineage: Bacteria > Bacillati > Actinomycetota > Actinomycetes > Kitasatosporales > Streptomycetaceae > Kitasatospora > Kitasatospora sp. NPDC058048. Next base: position 16,259 of record NZ_JBHVRT010000030.1, read on the forward strand.
TGTGGGCTAGGTGCAGGGCCTCGACGACCTCGCCGTAGACGTCGAGCTGGAGCTGTCCGGCGGCGCCGTTGCCGACCCGGACGGGCTGGGAGCCCTCGTAGCCGGGCAGCCAGTCCAGCGAGGACTCGGTGAGCTCGCGCTCGCCGGCGATGCCGTACATGATCTGGAGGTTCTCCGGGTCGCCGGCCACCGCGCGCAGCAGCCACTCGCGCCAGGCGCGGGCCTCCTCGCGGTAGCCGGTGCGCAGCAGGGAGGAGAGGGTGATGGCGGCGTCGCGCAGCCAGGTGTAGCGGTAGTCCCAGTTGCGTTCGCCGCCGATGTCCTCGGGCAGGGAGGTGGTGGGGGCGGCGACGATGCCGCCGGTGGGGGCGTAGGTGAGGCCCTTGAGGGTGATCAGGGAGCGGATCACGGCCTCGCGGTAGGGGCCCTGGTAGGTGCACTGGTCGGCCCACTCGTGCCAGAAGTCGGCGGTGGCGTCGAGCATCCCCTCGGCGTCCGGGGGCCTGGGCGGGTCGAGGTGGGAGGCCTGCCAGGTGAGGGCGAAGGCGATCCGCTCGCCGGCGGTGACGGTGAAGTCGGCGTAGGTGGTGAGGTCGCGGCCGTAGGTCTCGGCCTCTCCGTCCAGCCAGACCGAGTCGGGGCCGGCGACGGCGACGGTGCGGTGGCCGCCGTCGGCCTGTTCGACGCGGTGCACCCAGGGCACGATGCGGCCGTAGGAGAAACGCATCCGCACGGCCGAGCGCATCCGCACGGTGCCCGTGACGCCCTCGACGATCCGGATCACCTGGGGGACGGCGTCCTTGCCGGCCAGCGGGCGCGGCGGCATGAAGTCGATCACCCGGACGGTGCCGCCGTCGGTGTCCCACTCCTGCTCCAGGACCAGCGAGTCGCCCCGGTAGCGGCGGCGGTCGGCGGGAACGGCGGGGGCGGCGGCGGTGGGCGGGGGCACCCGCAGGTCGGCGGTGTCGGCGATGCGGGCCCGGCCCGCGTCGGCGGGGGGCGTGGCGGCGGCCGGTGCGGGGACCTCGGTCAGGACGGCCTCGGCCGGGCCGATCCGCCAGAAGCCGTGTTCATCGGTGCCGAGCAGGCCGGCGAACACGGCCGGCGAGTCGAAGCGGGGAAGGCAGAGCCAGTCCACCGCCCCGTCCCTGCTGACCAGGGCAGCGGTCTGCATGTCCCCGATGAGTGCGTAGTCCTCGATACGGCCGGCCACGTGGATCTCCAGTTCGCAATGTGGTCAGGGCATCGGCGAGCGGAGGGAGCGAGCGGTCTGCGGGGCCGGAGGTCCACCCCGGGACGTCCGGCCTGCCGGGGGTGGTGGCAGGCCTTGCTGGAGTGTCCGCGGGGCTCGGTCGAGCCCCTGGAGTGGGTGGGGATGGGCTGGAATACGGGGAGGTCCGGTCGCGCATCGGGGACCGGGAGTGTCCTGACCCTCCCACGCCCTCCGCGTGCTCGTGCTGTCGGCGATGCGTCCGAGCAGCTTACGACGGACGAAAGGGGCGAAGCACGCGGGCGCAGCCCGGTGTGGCGCCGCAATTCGGCGGAAATGCCGTGCATCGCGAGGGCGCGGCGCAGGATGGTCCGGAAGGATCACCTCCGGCTGGTCCGGCCGGATGAGCCGCGATGGTCCGGACGGATACCGCGCTCTGGCCCGGTCCGGCGGGTTGTGCGACCGGTGTGAAATCTGTGGCGCGTGATGCGCCGGTGGTGCGCCCCGCGCGCGCGCCCCCGGGGAGGCGCGCTCGGCCCGGAACGGCGTTCGGGTCCGGTCGCTGATACCCTGGTATCCCGTGGACCGGCGGGATCAAACGCCCCGGACCAGCCGAACCGACGACCCAACGAGCGCCGCGCACCGAGCCGGCCTCCGTCGCCCGGCGAACCCCGAGCCTCCCGCCCACGTCTGCTTCGACACGCGACCCACGGGAGCCCCCTCTTGGCACAGCCCCATTCCGGCAAGGCAGCGAACGGCCGCGCCGTGACGACCAAGCACCTCTTCGTCACCGGGGGTGTCGCCTCTTCTCTCGGAAAGGGGCTCACCGCCTCCAGCCTCGGCGCGTTGCTCAAGGCCCGCGGCCTGCGCGTGACGATGCAGAAGCTCGACCCGTACCTCAACGTGGACCCGGGCACCATGAACCCGTTCCAGCACGGTGAGGTGTTCGTCACCGACGACGGCGCCGAGACCGACCTGGACATCGGCCACTACGAGCGGTTCCTGGACACCAACCTGCACGGCTCGGCGAACGTCACCACCGGCCAGGTGTACTCGACCGTCATCGCCAAGGAGCGCCGCGGCGAGTACCTGGGCGACACCGTCCAGGTCATCCCGCACATCACCAACGAGATCAAGTCCCGGATCCGCCGGATGGCGACCGAGGACGTCGACGTGGTGATCACCGAGGTCGGCGGCACCGTCGGCGACATCGAGTCGCTGCCGTTCCTGGAGGCCGTCCGCCAGGTCCGCCACGAGGTCGGCCGGGACAACGTGTTCTTCGTGCACGTCTCCCTGCTGCCGTACATCGGCCCCTCGGGCGAGCTGAAGACCAAGCCCACCCAGCACTCCGTCGCCGCGCTGCGCAACATCGGCATCCAGCCCGACGCGATCGTGCTGCGCGCCGACCGCGAGGTCCCGCAGGCGATCAAGCGCAAGATCTCGCTGATGTGCGACGTGGACGAGGAGGCCGTGGTCGCGGCCATCGACGCCAAGTCGATCTACGACATCCCCAAGGTGCTGCACGGCGAGGGCCTGGACGCCTACGTGGTGCGCCGCCTGGACCTGCCGTTCCGCGACGTGGACTGGACCACCTGGGACGACCTGCTGCGCCGCGTCCACGAGCCGCAGCACATCGTCAAGGTCGCCCTGGTCGGCAAGTACATCGACCTGCCGGACGCGTACCTGTCGGTGACCGAGGCGCTGCGCGCCGGCGGTTTCGCCAACAACGCCCGGGTCGAGATCAAGTGGGTCACCTCGGACGACTGCGAGACCCCCGAGGGCGCCCGGGCGCAGCTCGGCGACGTCGACGCGATCTGCATCCCCGGCGGCTTCGGCGACCGCGGCGTCAACGGCAAGGTCGGCGCGATCACCTTCGCCCGCGAGAACAAGGTCCCGCTGCTGGGCCTGTGCCTGGGCCTGCAGTGCGTGGTCATCGAGGCGGCCCGCAACCTGGCCGGCCTGCCTGAGGCCAACTCCACCGAGTTCGACGCCGCCGCCAAGCACCCGGTCATCTCCACGATGGCCGAGCAGCTGGCCATCGTCGACGGCAAGGGCGACCTGGGCGGCACCATGCGCCTGGGCCTGTACCCGGCCAAGCTCGCCGAGGGCTCGATCGTCCGCGAGGTCTACGACGGCGAGCAGTACGTCGAGGAGCGCCACCGCCACCGCTACGAGGTCAACAACTCCTACCGCGCGGACCTGGAGAAGACCGGCCTGGTGTTCTCCGGCCTCTCGCCCAAGGGCGACCTGGTCGAGTACGTCGAGTACCCGCGCGAGGTGCACCCCTACCTGGTGGCCACCCAGGCCCACCCGGAGCTGAAGTCCCGCCCGACCCGCCCGCACCCGCTGTTCGCGGGCCTGGTCAAGGCGGCCATCGAGATCAAGACCGCGGCCTCCGAGTAGTCCCCGGTCGTCGCAGTCGGCTGTCGTCGGCTGCGGTCGTCGACAGCGCTCGTTCACCCGACGGCGGCCCCGCGATTCCCGCGGGGCCGCCGTTCGGCGTTAGATTGTGTCGTACTGACGAAAAGGGGAGAACGATGGACGAGCAGGGCCGCCAGGGGATCTTCGACGTGGCCGAGGAGTGGGAGGTCCGGGAGAGCGGAACGCCGTTCCAGGGCAAGGTCACCGGGGTGCGCAGCGAGGAGGTCCGGATGCCCGACGGCAGCTGGGCGCGCCGCGACTACCAGACCCACCCCGGCTCCGTCTCGGTGCTCGCCCTGGACGACGAGCAGCGGGTGCTGGTGCTGCGCCAGTACCGCCACCCGGTGCGCCAGCGGCTGTGGGAGCTGCCGGCCGGCCTGCTCGACGTGCCCGGCGAGAACCCGTGGCGCGCCGCGCAGCGCGAGCTGTACGAGGAGGCGTACTGCAAGGCCGGCACCTGGCGGATCCTCGCCGACTACTACACCTCCCCGGGCGGCACCGACGAGGCGCTGCGGATGTTCCTGGCCACCGACCTGGCGCCGGCCGAGGGCGAGCGCTACGCGGCCGAGGGCGAGGAGCAGGAGATCGAGGTCGCCTGGGTGCCGGTGCCGGAACTGATCCGGCTGATCCAGGCCGGGAAGCTGCACAACCCGACCCTGGTCACCGGCACCCTCGCGGTGCACGCCGCGCTCACCGGCCCGGACGGGCTGGACGCGCTGCGCCCGGCGGACTCGCCCTGGCCGGCCCGTCCCTTCGAGGCCTGAGGCGGTCCCGTCGAGGTTCGGGACGGCGAGCGGTCGGGGTCCGGGCCGGCCGGTCGGGCTCCGGGGGGCGGGGTCGGACGGGGCGGGGTGGCCGGTCCGGGTCCGGGATGGCAGACGGGGGACGAGAGGGCCGGTCGGGGGACGGCCGGCCGCCGTGCGTTGAGTCGTTGGGGTGATTTGCCGATTCGTACGACCGGATGTCACCTCGGCTGAGCCGGACGGTCGAACTACGCTTCGCAGACAGGGCGCCCGTCCCGGGCCGCCTCCGCTGAGCTCCGGAGGCTGGGCACCGGATGCCGAGCGTCGGATGCCGAGCGCGTGATGACGTCGGGAGTGGCACGGGTGGCGAGGAAGACGGCGACGATGGACCCCGGCCCCGGCGCGCCCGCCGGGGCCGTCCCGGGCCTTGAGCGGCTGCCGGCCGCGCCCGCGCTGTTCGTCGGGCGGCGCGCCGAGCTGGCCGCGCTGCGGGCGGCCGCCGCCCGCCCGGCGAGCGGACGCTGCCCGGTGCTGGTGCTGGCCGGACGTCCCGGCTCCGGCCGGACCGTGCTGGCGGCCCGCTTCGCCCGTACCGTCGCCGCCGACTACCCGGACGGCGTGCTGTTCGTACGGCTGTCCGCCCCGGACGGCGGCCGGGTGCCGCCGGCCCGGGCCGCCCGGCTGCTGCTGGAACAGCTCGACCCGCAGGCCGTCGTGCCGCTGCCCGGCGCCGGCGAGGACGGGCGGGACGAACCGGGCTGTGCGGCGCTGCGCGAGGCGCTCGCCGGGCTGCGGGTGCTGCTCGTGCTGGACGACGTCCGGGACGCCGGGCAGGTGTGGCCGCTGCTGACCGACGAGCCTGGCTGTCTGGTGCTCGCCACCACGGCCGGACCGCTCACCGGGATCGAGGACATCGACCCGGTGATCCTCGGCGGGCTGGACCGGCAGGCCTCCGGCGAGCTGCTGGCCGACCTGGTCGGCGGCACCCGGATCTCCTGCGACCCGGTCGGCGGTGCCGACCTGGCCGAGGCCTGCGCCGCCCGGCCGGCCGCACTGCGGCTGATGGCGGGGTGGCTGCGCGGGAACCCGAAGATCGCGGTCACCGATGCGGCGCGCGAGCTCAACCGGGTGGTGGGGGAGGAGACGACGGTCACAGCGGCTTCGGTGGACCCTGCCGCGGGTGCCGGGGTCGAGGAGAAGGACAGGCAGAAGGAAAAGGAGAGGGAGAAGCAGAGGGAGAAGCAGAGGGAGAAGCAGAAGGGGCCGGGGAGAACACCGGGGAAGAGGGAAGGGGAGCGGGAGCGGGCGGCGAGGTCCTCCGGGGCTGCTCCGGCCGGGGCCACCGGGGCCACCGGGGTGAGCGGGGCCACCGGGGCGGTCGGGGCGGCGTCGGGTCCGTCGGGCAAGCAGGGGACCGGCAAGCCCGTCCCGGGGAAGGCGGTCCCGGGGACGGGGACGGGGACGGCGGCGACGCAGGGCCGGGCCGGTGAGTCCGCTCCCGGTGCCGGTGCGGCTGTCTCTCGCGGTGCCGCTGCCGCTTCCGCTGCCGCGGTTAGGGAGTCGGCCGGTGATCCGGCGGCCTGGGTGAAGCCCGGCCCGGAGCCGGCCGAGCCGGTGCCCGTCCCCGACAACGACCCGCTGCTCGGCGCGTTCACCCTGCTGTACCGCGGGCTGCCGGCCGCCCAGGCGCGGATGCTGCGCACCCTCACCCTGGCCCCGGCGCAGACCGCAGACCCGCGCACCGCCTCCGCGCTGGTCGGTTGCCCGGTACCGGACGCGGCCGTGACGCTGGCCGCGCTCGCCGAGCGGGAGCTGCTCGGCGAGGAGGCGCCGGCCGCCGACGGCACCGCGCGCTACCGGGTGCCCGGGCGGCTGTACCCCCGGCTGGTCCGGCTGCGCGAGCAGGAGGACCGGCCCACCGAGACCGAGCTCGCCCGGGCCCGGCTGCTGGAGCGGATGGTCCGGCTCACCGAGTCGGCCCGCGCGCTGCTCGACCCGGCGGTCGGCCCCGTCCCGGAGCCGCTGCCCGCCCCGCTGCGGCTGCGGTCGGCCGCGCACGCCCGTGAGTGGCTGCTCGGCGAGCGGGAGCTGCTGCTCGGCGCGGTGGCCGACGCGATCGGCCAGGGCGACCTGGACGGTTCGGCCGGGCGGCTGGTCACCGCGCTGCTGCGGACGCTGCCGCTGACCGGAGCCGCCGCCCCCACCGACCTCTACCGGCTGCACGAGCTGGTGCTGACCGTCGCCGAGCGCGCCGGCCGGCCCCGCCGGGCCTCGGCCGCGCTGCTCAACCTGGGCGACCTCCAGGCCTCGGCGGGCCGCTGGGAGCCGGCCGCCGTCCACTACCGGGCCGCCCTGGAGCACGCCCGCAGGGCCGACGACGAGCCGCTCTGCGCCCGGGCCCTGGAGAGCGCCGCCAACTGTCACCGGGCGCTCGGCGACGCGGTGCGGGCCGCCGACTGGTACGGGCGGGCGCTCGGCCTGCGGCAGGCCCTCGGGGACCACGCGGCCGAGGCCCGGCTGCTGGCCCGGGTGGCCGAGGCGCACACCGCGCAGCGCCGCTTCGACGAGGCCGACCGGGAGTACCGGGCCGCGCTCGCGGTGCTGCGCCGGCTGGGCGACGAGCGGGGCCGGGAGGCCGTCGGCGGGGCCCTCGCGGACCTGCGGGAACGCGTGGATGCCGGGTGGTGATAGGCATTTCGGAGGTATTGTCGAAGATGCCCGGTTGGGACGTCTTTGGCGGGTAAGTCGCAGGGGAAGCCTACGAACCTGCCAATGTGTGCGGGAAAATTATTCACTTTGGAAGGCTGACACGCCGACTGGGCTTCATTACACTCGGACTCAGTCGCGCAGCGATCCCGCCCCGGGCTGCCCCGGAGGCTTCCCCACGTGCGCGTCGCCCACCGGTCTTCTCCGGTCGGGACCCCCATGGCAAGAGGACGTGTTCACCCGTGAAGGTCGGCATCCCCCGCGAGGTCAAGAACCACGAGTACCGCGTGGCCATCACGCCCGCCGGCGTGCATGAGCTGGTCCGTAACGGACACGAGGTCTACATCGAGGACAACGCCGGTGTCGGCTCCTCGATCCCGAACGAGGAGTACGTGGCCGCCGGCGCCACCATCCTCCCCACCGCCGACGAGGTGTGGGCCACCGCCGACCTGCTGCTGAAGGTCAAGGAGCCCATCGCCTCCGAGTACCACCGGCTGCGCAAGGGTCAGACCCTCTTCACGTACCTCCACCTGGCGGCCGACCGGGCCGGCACCGACGCGCTGGTCGCCTCGGGCACCACCGCCATCGCGTACGAGACCGTGCAGCTGCCGAACGGCGCGCTGCCGCTGCTCGCCCCGATGTCCGAGGTCGCGGGCCGCCTGGCCCCGCAGGTCGGCTCGTACCACCTGATGCGCCCGGCCGGCGGCCGCGGCACCCTGCCGGGCGGCGTGCCCGGCACCCACCCGGCCAAGGCCGTCGTCATCGGCGGTGGCGTCTCCGGCTGGCACGCGGCCACCATCGCCGTCGGCATGGGTTACGAGGTGACCCTGCTGGACCGCGACATCAACAAGCTGCGCGAGGCCGACCGCATCTTCGGCACCAAGGTCAAGACCATCGTGTCGAACGCCTTCGAGCTGGAGAAGGCCGTCGTGGAGGCCGACCTGGTCGTCGGTGCCGTGCTGATCCCGGGCGCCAAGGCCCCGAAGCTGGTCACCAACGAGCTGGTCTCCCGCATGAAGCCGGGCTCCGTGCTCGTCGACATCGCCATCGACCAGGGCGGCTGCTTCGAGGACTCGCACGCCACCACGCACGACGACCCGACCTTCAAGGTCCACAACTCGGTCTTCTACTGCGTGGCCAACATGCCGGGCGCCGTCCCGAACACCTCCACCTACGCGCTGACCAACGCCACCATGCCGTACGTGCTGGAGCTGGCCAACCGCGGGTGGAAGGAGGCGCTGCGCCGCGACGAGGCGCTCGCCAAGGGCCTGAACGTGCACGAGGGCCAGATCACCTTCCCGGCCGTGGCCGAGGCCTTCGGCCTGGAGTCGGTCTCCCTGGAGAGCGTGCTCGCCTGAACCCCCTGACCGCCCGGCGGTCGTTCGCCCCCGACCCGATCCCTTCGGGCCGGGGGCTTCGCCGTGCCCGTGATCAGCGGGTCGACCGGGCAGGTCGCTCTGTCGTCAATATCTGTCGGTCACGTCACCCGCCCGCAGAAACGTTGGGGCCGGTGACCCTCTCATCCCTTGACAGCAGCCCGCTCGATACTCGACACATCCTGCCCACTACCGTGGATTGTGTTGCTGCGAACGCCTTGAACGGCCTAGAGTCGCAAACCGTCGGCATGCTGCCACGCTGACGAATCGACATAGAGTCCTGGATGACCCAAGGAGGTAAGACGACTTGTGAATGAGTCGACAATTGCTCCCGGGGGTGGTCAGCCAGGACTGGCGGAGCTCACCGCCGGCCAGCCGAGTGAGGAGTCCGGGGCCCGGCAGCCCTCCGTGGGCTCGGCCGAGGTCGGCTCGGTCGCACTCCGTACTTTCGAAGCACGCCAGAACACAGCACAGGTGACCACGGTGACCGATCACGACGCCGACTTGGCGGCCTACGGCCTGGCCTACGGCGAGTTCGCCTACGGCGCCTACGACGACCCGGACGCCGAGTACGAGCCGGACCCGGAGTACGCCGCCACGCTGGCCCCCGACGCCGCGCGGCAGCGCCGCGAGCGGGTCGGCCCCACCGGCCGTCCGCTGCCGTACTTCCCGATCCCCGCGCCGGTCGCCGAGCACGGCCCCGCCCAGATCATCGCCATGTGCAACCAGAAGGGCGGCGTCGGCAAGACCACGTCGACCATCAACCTGGGCGCGGCGCTGGCCGAGTACGGCCGCCGGGTGCTGCTCGTCGACTTCGACCCGCAGGGCGCGCTCTCGGTCGGCCTCGGCGTCAACCCGATGGAGCTCGACGTCACCGTCTACAACCTGCTCATGGAGCGGGGCCTGACGGCCGATGAAGTGCTGCTGAAGACGGCGGTCCCGGGAATGGACCTGCTGCCCTCCAACATCGACCTCTCCGCCGCCGAGGTGCAGCTGGTCAGCGAGGTGGCCCGGGAGTCCGCGCTGGCGCGCGCCCTGAAGCCGCTGCTGCCCGACTACGACTACGTCATCATCGACTGCCAGCCCTCGCTGGGCCTGCTGACGGTCAATGCGTTGACGGCCGCTCACAGCGTGATCGTCCCGCTGGAGTGCGAGTTCTTCGCGCTGCGCGGTGTCGCGCTGCTGACCGAGACCATCGAGAAGGTGTGCGAGCGGCTCAACCCCGAGCTGCGCCTGGACGGCATCCTGGCCACCATGTACGACTCGCGCACCGTGCACAGCCGCGAGGTGCTGGCGCGCGTCGTCGAGGCGTTCGGCGAGCACGTCTTCCACACCGTCATCGGGCGGACCGTGCGCTTCCCGGAGACCACCGTCGCCGGCGAGCCCATCACGACGTACGCGACCAACTCGGTCGGTGCCGCCGCCTACCGCCAGCTCGCCAGGGAGGTGCTCGACCGGTGCCGCCCCGCCGAGTGAGTCTCCCGGGTGCCGACGAGCTGTTCCGGACCACGGGAGGGATGGCGCTGTCGCCCTCCCTCGCGCCGCGTCCGGCCGCCGAGGCAGCCAGACCGGAGACCGCGCGGACCGTCAACGGCCAGCCGGACGGCGCCGAGGGCACCGAATCCGCCCAGGGCGTCCAGGACGACCGGCAGGTGACGCCGGGGCAGCAGGCGCCCGCCTCGGTGCCGGCGCCCGCGCAGCCGCCCGTCCAGCGCTCCGGCGCGACCGTCGGGCCCGTGGCCGCAGGCGCAGCCGGGGCCGGGAAGACCGTCCAGGGCGGCCGCGGAGCCGGTTCCGCCCCGGCGGCCCGGACGCACCAGGGCGCCGCCGAGGAGCAGCCCGGTGCCGCCGGACGTGCCCGGCCGCGCGGCCGCGCGCCGCGCCGGCCCAGCGGGCGCGAGCGGCACGACGAGAAGATCACGGTGTACGTGTCCGCCGAGGAGCTCATGGACCTGGAGCACACCCGGCTGGTGCTGCGCGGCGAGCACGGCCTGGCCGTGGACCGCGGGCGGATCGTCCGGGAGGCCATCGCGGTCGTCCTGGCGGACCTGGAGCAGCGCGGCGAGGCCTCGATCCTGGTTCGGCGCCTGCGCGGCCGGTAGGCGGCGCGGAAGGGCGGCCGGCCGTTGGCGCCGGGCGTCGAGGGGGGCGGTCCGTACCGCCGGCTTCGTGGGGGCGGTCGGTACCGCCGGGTGTCGAGGGCCGCGGGCCCGGCGTGGGGAGGCCGCCGGGCGGGTGGCGCGGCACCGCAGGCGCGCGGGCGTCGGAGGGGGCGCGGGGCGCCGGGAAGGCGCCGAGGGGCGCGGGGTGGGGCCGGGGCGGGATCCCGGCGCCCGAGGACCGTGTCGGGCTCCGGAGGGGCGTTCCCGGGGATCCGGGGTCGGTCCACGGGTCGGCTGCCGCGTCGAGGGCCTCGTACGGGCCCGGGTGCGCCGGGCGGAGGCCTCGTGAGAAGTGGGCGGAAGGCGGGCGGAGGCTGGTCCGGGGCCCGGTGGAACGGCGTGTCGATGGCCCTGGGGCGGGTCCTGGGGCGGGGGCGGGTGAAGATGGACCGCCATGTCCAGTACCGCCGAAACCGCTGAAGTCGCCGAAACCGCCGAAGTTGCTGAAGCCTCCGGAACCACCGAGCCACCGGCCGCGGCCGTCGCGAGCGCGACCGCTACTGCTGCCGCCGTGAGTGCGACGGCCACCGCCACTGCCGTGAGCGCGGCCGAGAACGAGTCGCGGGGCGGTTTCCGGGTCCGGCTGGACAACTTCGAGGGCCCCTTCGACCTGCTGCTCAGCCTGATCGCCAAGCACAAGCTGGACGTCACCGAGGTGGCGCTGGCCACCGTCACGGACGAGTTCATGGCGTACATCCGGGCGATGGGGCCGGACTGGGACCTGGACGCGGCGACCGAGTTCCTGGTGGTGGCCGCCACCCTGCTCGACCTCAAGGCGGCCCGGCTGCTGCCCGTGGCGGAGGTCGAGGACGAGGCGGACCTGGCCCTGCTGGAGGCCCGGGACCTGCTGTTCGCACGGCTGCTCCAGTACCGGGCGTACAAGCGGGCGGCCGCGCTGTTCGGCGAACGCTGGGCGGCCGAGCTGCTGCGCCGGCCCAGGAGCGCCGCCCTGGAGCCCCGGCACGCGGAGCTGCTGCCGGAGGTTGTCATCGGCGTCGGGCCCCAGCGGCTCGCCGAGCTGGCGGCCAAGGCGATGGCGCCCAGGCCTGCGCCGGTCGTCTACGTGGACCACATCCACACCCCGCCGGTGAGCGTGCGCGAGCAGGCCTCCCTGGTGGTGGGGCTGCTCACCGAGCTGGGCGAGGCCTCGTTCCAGCGGCTGGTCGAGGACGCGCCGGACGACCTGGTGGTGGTCGCCCGGTTCCTGGCGCTGCTGGAGCTGTACCGGGAGCGGGTGCTCGCCTTCGAGCAGCCGGAGGCGCTCGGCGAGCTGGTGGTGCGCTGGGTGGCCGAGGAGGGCCGGGTGGCGGTCGAGGTCACGGACGAGTTCGACCGGCCGGCGGGCGAGGTCGGCGAGGGCGAGGAGGGCGAGCGGCGATGAGCGGCGGGAACGAGAACGGGCGGCCGGTGCGGCGCCCGCTGGGGCTGCCCGGGCAGCCGCGGGCCGAGGAGTGGCTGGAACCGGCCTTCGAGCTGCTGCCGGAGCCGGTGGACCCGGTCCGGCCCGCGGAACCCGCGGAACCCGCGGAACCCGCGGAGCCCGTGCAGCGCACCGAGCGGGTCGAGGGTGTCGAGCCGGTCGAGCGTGTGGCGCCGGTCGGGCTGGTGGAGTCCGGGGAGCGGGCCGAGCCGGTGGAGCCCGCTGGGCCCGCGGTACCCGAGGTGTCGGCGGGGGGTGGGGCGGTGGCGGAGGCCCGTCTCGTGCGTCAGAAGTCGGCCCAGCCGACTTCCGGTGCCGAAGGGGCCGCCGACGCCGGGCTGAGGGCCGAGCTGGAGGCCGTCCTGATGGTCGTCGACGAGCCGGTGGCGGAGGAGCGGCTGGCAGGGGTGCTGGAGCGGTCCCGGGCCGAGGTGGCGGCCGCGCTGCGGGAGCTGTCCGCCGAGTACACGGCCCAGGGCCGTGGTTTCGACCTGCGGCTGGTCGCGGGCGGCTGGCGGTTCTACAGCCGGGACACCTGTTCCGCGGCCGTCGACCGCTTCCTCCTGGACGGCCAGCAGGCCCGGCTCAGCCAGGCCGCGCTGGAGACCCTGGCGGTGGTCGCCTACCGGCAGCCGGTGTCCAGATCGCGGGTTTCCGCCGTCCGCGGTGTGAACTGTGACGGCGTGATGCGTACCCTGGTACAGCGAGGACTGGCGGAAGAGGCCGGATCCGAGCCCGAAACAGGTGCGATCCTGTATCGGACGACGAACTACTTCCTGGAACGGATGGGGCTCCGCGGCCTGGACGAGCTGCCGGAGCTTGCTCCCTTCCTGCCCGAGGTCGACGACGTGGAAGCGGAGTCCCTGGAGGGCACGATGATCGCGGAGGCGGTCGCCGCCGCTGCCGCGCAGGCCGCGGACGGCAGTGGCGAGGCCGATCGGGCCGGGCCCGATCGGTAGGGGGCGGTGAGGTCGGCCGAAACGACCGCACATCCCAGACGGAACGACGTACGGACACTTTGATGCGTAGCAGTGGCAACGGCAGGAACAGCAGCGGCGGCGGGAGCGGTCGCGGCGGGCAGGGCGGGGGCCGGGGCGGCAGCTCCTACGGCGGCGGCGGCAGCAGCCGCAGCGGTGGCGGCTCGGGCGCGCGCGGGGGTTCGTACGGCGGCGGTGGCGGTGGTGGCCGCGGCGGCTCCGGCTCGGGGTCGGGCTCGTACGGCGGCGGTGGCCGGGGCGGCTCCGCTTCGGGGTCGGGCTCGCGCGGCGGCTCGTACGGTCGTGACGACCGGCGCGAGGGCCGCCGGGACGACCGGCGTGACGACCGCCGCTACCCGGACCGCCCGCTGCGGCCCGAGGAGCGCAAGTACGACCGCCCCGAGTACGGCGGCGGCCCCAACGCCACCCCGGCCCGCGGCGGCTACACCGGCCGGCGCCCCGGCCCGGCCCCGCGCCCGCGCCGTGAGGGCCAGGGCGCCCCGGGCGACCCGCGCCGTCAGCCGCAGCGCTCGCGCGAGCTGCAGGCCAAGATCGAGGACGCCGTCCTCGCCCGGCACGACAAGCCGGCCGTCAAGCTCCCCAAGACCTTCGGCGAGCCCGAGGGCGAGCGCCTGCAGAAGGTGCTGGCCCGGGCCGGCATCGGCAGCCGCCGCGCCTGCGAGGAACTGATCGAGCAGGGCCGGGTCGAGGTCAACGGCAAGCGCGTCACCGAGCAGGGCAAGCGGGTCGACCCCCAGAAGGACGAGATCAAGGTGGACGGCCTGACCGTCGCCACCCAGTCCTACCTGTTCTTCGCGCTGAACAAGCCGGCCGGCGTGGTCTCCACCATGGAGGACCCGGACGGCCGCCAGTGCCTGGGCGACTACGTGACCAACCGGGAGACCCGGCTGTTCCACGTCGGCCGCCTGGACACCGAGACCGAGGGCATCATCCTGCTCACCAACCACGGCGAGCTGGCCCACCGTCTCACCCACCCGCGCTACGGCGTGACCAAGACCTACCTGGCCGCGATCCAGGGCCCGATCCCGCGCGACCTGGGCAAGCAGCTGGCCCAGGGCGTGGAGCTGGAGGACGGCTACGCGCGCGCCGACAGCTTCAAGGTGATCTCCAACGTCGGCAAGAACTACCTGGTCGAGGTGACCCTGCACGAGGGCCGCAAGCACATCGTCCGCCGGATGCTGGCCGAGGCCGGCTTCCCGGTCGAGAAGCTGGTGCGCACCCACTTCGGCCCGATCGCCCTGGGCGACCAGAAGTCGGGCTGGCTGCGCCGTCTGACCAACCCGGAGGTCGGCCAGCTGATGCGCGAGGTCGGCCTGTAGGCCCGTCCCCGTCCGCTCTGCCGGAGCCCCCGGCCGCACCTGCTGCGGCCGGGGGCTCCGGCGTTCCCGGGGGATGCCGGGCCGGGGCGCGCGGGTGTCCGTGTGCGGGTGTCCAGGTGTGGGGTGTGTGCGGGCGGGCGCTGCGGACGTCCACGTTCCGGACGAGTGGTGTGAGCCGGGACGCAACCGCTGGTCACGGCCTTGTCAGCGTCATGATCCGTGGCCGAGGATGGCCACCGGCGCACCACGCCGCGGCGTGGCGGGACTGCGCCAGCACGGGGCGCGCGGGTCGGGGCGGGAACGAGCCAACGGGAACGGGCGAGCAGGGGGAGAGGGCGTCGTGTCCGATGCAGCACTGGGACGGGCCGGCGGACAGGCCCTCGGCGCGCTGGGACTGGCGGAGCCGGACGGGCAGGTCTACGCGGCACTGGTGGCCAACCCGCAGTCCACGGCGGAGGAGCTGGCGGAGAGCTGCGGGCTGACGTTCCAGCAGAGCGTGCGCGCACTGGACCGGTTGGCGCAGCAGGGCATGGCCACCCGAGCGCCGGTGGACCGGCACCGCTACCTGCCGGTCCCGCCGGACGTCGCGATCGGCACGCTGATCGGGCACCGGGAGTCGGAGCTCCGCTACGCCCGGGCCGAGATGCACCGGCTGATGGACGCCTTCCGGGAGGCCTCGCGGTACACCGACCCGGCGCACTCGGTGGAGGTGCTGACGGGCGGCGAGGCGATCGCCCAGCGGCTGGAGCACATCACCGAGACCAGCCAGTACCAGGTGCGCGGCTTCGACCGTCCGCCGTACATCCAGGACCCGGTGGCGCCGATGCCCCTGCAGCGGCGGCGGCTGCGCGAGGGCGTGAAGTTCCGGACGATCTACGACCGGGAGGCGGTGGCCTGGCCGGGGCGGCTGGAGAAGAACATCCTGGCCGGGGTCGAGGACGGCGAGGAGGCGCGGGTCCGGCCGGCGCTACCGATGAAGATGATCATCTCGGACGACCGGATGGCCATCATTCCGATCAGCGTCGGTGACAGCGTGCTGGACGCCGCGTACGTGATCCATCCCTCGGCGCTGCTCCAGGCGCTGGACACGCTCTTCGAGGCGGAGTGGGAGCGGGCCGTGCGGTTGCAGGCGGACGCCGGATCGGAGGACGGGGCGTCGGGACCGGAGGCCGACCACCGCAAGCTGCTGGGCCTGCTGGCGGCCGGGCTCACCGACGAGTCGATCGCCCGTTCGCTCGGCTGGAGCGCCCGGACCACCCAGCGCCGCCTCCAGAGCCTGATGCGCTCGCTGGGCGCCACCACCCGCTTCCAGGCCGGGATGGCGGCCAGGGAGCGGGGGTGGCTGTAGGGAATGTTGTGACAATTCTTGGTGTCGTGACGGCGCGATGGTCCTTGGAGTCGTGGCCATTCGCATTGTTATGACATTTCGCGTGTTCCGCGTGTTCCGCGTGTTCCGCGTGCTCCGTGTGTATCGCGTGTTCCGCGTGTTTCATGAGTTCCTTGTGTTCCGCGGGAACGGCGGGGAGCGGGGGAGCTGCCCGCTCCTCGGAACCGCGTGAACCCCGGGATTCGCGTGAACCCCCGGAGCGGCGTGAACCGCGAGACTCGCGTGAACCCCGGGAATTGTCATAACTTTCCCCGGTCGTGCCCCGTCAGCTCCAGGGGCTGAGCGCGGCCCAGCGGCCGTCCGGGCCGCGCTCGACCTTCTCCAGGCCGACCACGGCGGTGCGGTTCAGCCGCCCGTAGATGTGCGGGAACAGCACACCGGGGGTGGCCCCTGGTGGCGGGGCGCCGTGCGGGGCCTCCCACTTCACCATCGGCTCCACCAGCGATTCCTCGATCAGCAGCACCATCAGCGGTTCGGGGGTGTCGGCGAAGAAGGCGTTGGCCACCGCGAGCGCCGTCTGCTCGTCCGCCGAGCAGTGGATGAACCCGTCGGTGAGCAGCGACGCGGTGGCGTACGGGCGGCCGGGGTCGGCCAGCCAGTCGTCCAGGGGAGCAAGGTGGAGGATCATGCTTCCTTTTCTACCCGTTGTCTCCGGTTTGGTCCTGAGCGGCCGTCATCGGCACGGCGGTGTCCGCCGTGCCGACCGCAGCGGTCAGAGTCCGGCGACCTTGGCGGACGCGGACACCTCGTACACCAGGGTGAGGGTGCGCCGGGCGCCCGGGGCGAGTGGGACGTCCCACCGGACGATGCCCTCGGTGTCGAAGGAATCCGGCGCCGGGGCGCACTCCTCCTTGCGCAGCCGTACCTCGACCGCCGACACCTCGCTGACCGGGACCCGCTCGCGCACCGTGACGATCCGCTCGTCGCGCTCCTCCGGGCCGGAGAAGCGGGACAGGTGCAGTCGGACCGTCCGGGTGGTGGTCTGGCGGCCGGTGAGGCCGGCGGTGGCCTGGCGCTCCTCGGTCTCCCGGACCACCCGGTAGCCGTCCGAGCTGCCGAAGGACAGTTCGGCCTCGGCGCCGGCGGCGGTGAAGCGGAGCTCGCCGCGGCCGGTGAAGCCGCTGCCGCGGACCAGCTCGACCGGGCCGGACAGCAGCGGGTGCCCGGCCGTGTTGCGGAACCGGACCACCTGGGTGACCAGCGGGGACAGTTCCGGGGCGCAGGCGTACTCGCTGCTCGCCGGCCCGGTGAAGGCACCCAGCGGCACCCGGTGGGCGCGGCCGTCGGAGGGCACGGTCGCGGGAGCGGGGGCGGGCAGCACCCGGACCTCGCCGCCGTCGTCCACGCCCGGAACCCGGGAGTCCGCGCCCAGGATGGCGACCGCCTCCTCGCGCAGCTCGACCTCGACCGTGCGGCGCTCCTCGTCGGTGCGCTCGCGCAGCACCAGGACGTCCTCGGCGACCGCGGGCGGGGCGGTGGCGAGGGCGGAGCGGGCGGTGGAGAAGGTGAGCCGGGCGTTCGTCCAGTCCTCGCCGGTGCGCTGCCAGACCACCGCCTCCGACTCCAGTCGCAGGTCGGCGCCGTCCAGGGTCGCCCGGTAGGAGGGCCGCCACAGCGCACAGGGCACCAGGTGGGAGACGGTCAGCTCGGCGGGGCCGGGCTGCGCCGCCTCGACGGTGAGCTCCAGGTGGGCGGTCAGCTCGGCCGGGTCCTCCTCCGCCTGGTCCAGTGCGGTCAGGGCCTGTGAGCGTTCCTGCTCCAGGCGGCGCAGCCGGGAGTGGGTGGCGCGCAGGTCCTCGCCGTAGCGCTCGCGTTCGGTGTCCACCCGGCCGAGCTCCCGGGCCCAGCGGTTGGGTTCGAGCTCGCCGAGGCCGGCGCCTTCGCCGATCTCGCGCAGCAGGTCGGCGGAGAGCTGGGCGAGCAGTGCCAGCCGGGCTTCCAACCGGGCCCGGGTCTGGTCGGCCAGGCGCGTCTCGGCGTCCAGCCGGTGCAGCCGGTGGCGCAGTTCGGAGTCCTCCGGGCCGGGCGGCAGCGGGGCGCGCGGGGTCCAGTCGCGCACCAGCCGGGCGTCCAGCACCCGGACGCCGTCGGTGGCGGATTCGGCGCGCAGGGTGCGGTCGACGGCGAGGGCGGTGAGCGGGCCGAGGCGCAGCCGCTGCACGCCCGCGGCGAGCCCGACCGTCGTGGTGCGCTCGACCTGGCTGCGGTCCTCCAGGCAGGTCACGGCGGTGACGGGAAGGGGAAGGGTCTCGACGGTCATCGCTCAGTTCCTCCGGTTTCCGCCGACGATGGCCTTTCCGGCCGGGATCTTGATCAGGTAGCCGCCGTCCAGCTCGGTGCGCCCGCCCGGCGGCAGGTCGACGCGCCAGAGCCGGGTGCTGGGCGGGCAGTCCGGTGCGGAGACGGTCGGGGCGTGCCAGTCGGCCCGCTCCTCGATCCGGATCTCGCTGTCGGAGGTGACCGGCACCCGCTCGCGGACCTCCACCGTGACGGCGCGTGCGAGCCGGTTGGCCAGCCGGACGTGCACCCGGTGGTCGAGGACGGTGCTGTTGCCCTTCAGCATGCCGGTGGTGGACTCGTGCAGCTCGGTGCGGCGCGCCACCTCGATGCTCTCGGCGACGCCGATGCCCAGCCGCCGGGTGCCGCCGGGCGCCAGGGTGGGCAGGGCGCCGGTGAGCAGGAACTCGTCGTCCACGGTGACCTCGGCCGGGCCGGCCAGGACGGCCTGGTCGGTGCGGTTGGCGAGCACCAGGGTCGCGTACACCTTCTCCTCGACGGCGGGGACGGTGACGTACTCGGGTCGGACGGCGAGGGGGATCTCGCCGACGGTGACGGTGTGCCAGGTGCCGTCGGACGGGATGTCGGCGGGGGCGGCGGCGTCGAAGCGGTGGTCGAAGGAGCCGGCCGACTCGCGGGGCGGGACGGCGTGCCGGGGCAGGGCGAGGGTGCGCAGCCGCGTGGTACCGCTGCCGCCGGGCAGGGGCCAGGCCTGCTCCTCGCGCTCGATCCGTTCGGGGCGGGCGTGCAGGGTGCCGCGCCGGGTGGGGGACTCCTCCGGGCCGGCCAGGACGAGGTCGGGGTAGTCGAGCAGAGTGGCGTCCGGGGCGAGACCGGGCGGAGGCGGCGGTGGGGCGGCGTGGCCGACGCGGCGGCGGGCCTCCCCGGGCGGGAGGCCGCCCGGAGCCTGCGGCAGCGGTGCGTAGGCGGCGACCGGGGCCGGGGACAGGAGCGGCGGCGGGGCGCCGTAGCCGGCGAAGCCACCGGGGCCGCCCGGGGGAGGGGGCATCGGCTCGTCGGCGCTCAGCAGGCCGCCGCCGTACGGGCCGGCCGCGGGGGCGATCTGCTCGTCGGCCCCGAAGGCCTCGGCCCGGGGGCCGCCCGGACGTGCGCCGCCGCGGAGACGGGCGGAGCGGGTGGCAGGGGCGGCGGGGACGGCGGAGACGGGCGTCGGGGCGGGGGCGCCGATCGGGCGGGATGCGGTGAGGTGGGGCCGGTGGTGCGGGGCGGGGCGGTCGGCGTCGGCCGCGTCGTAGCCGGTGAAGAGGTCGGTCAGGCCGGCCGGGGGCTCGCGCCAGCCGGAGGGTGGCGGGGCGGGCTGGCTGCGTCCGATCCGCAGCGAGGCGAGCCGGGGCAGGTCGGTGCGGCGGTCGAGGTCGGCGGTGGACAGGGCGAGGCGCACGCCCGTCCAGTCCTCGCCGGTGCGCTGGGCGACGGCGGCGCGCAGGACCAGGTGGGCGGTGTCGGAGCCGGTCCGGTAGGACAACCGGTAGGCGGGCACCCAGCGGGCGGCGGGGACCCCGTACTCCAGTTCCAGTTCCAGGTCGAGGCGGTCACCGCCGGGGGCGGTGTCCTCGGTGGTGCCGGGAGTGGTGAGAGTGAGCAGGACGGTGGTGCTGGTGCCGATCGGCTCGGCCCGGTCGGCGGTGGACGCCCGTTCCAGCCGGTCGGCGGCCAAGTCGAGCTCGTGATCGGTGAGTTCCAGCTCCCGGGTGAGCTGCTCGGCGCGCTCCTGGAGCCGGGCCAGCCGCTCGTCGACGAAGTCGGCGAGCTCCAGCCACGCGTCGGCGGGCGTGCGGCGCAGCGGCTCGTCGCGTCGGCGCTGCGGCGGGACGGCGCGCAGTGCGGCGGTCTCGGCGATCGAGGCCAGGACCAGCCGGTGGCGCTCGGCGAGTGCGCTGCGGCGCTCGGTGACCTCGTCCAGCGCCCGCTTCAGGTCCGGGAGTTCATCCGGCTCGCGGAGTTCGGCGAGCAGTTCCAGCCGGGCCTCGGTGACGGCGGTGCCGACCGGTCCGGAGAGCACCCGGGCGCGCAGCGAGCGGCCGTCCAGGGCGGCGGGCAGACCGGTCAGCCGCAGCCGTCCCCCGGGCGGGACCGGGACGGTGGCCCGTCGGCGGCACACCGCGCCTTCGGCGTACACCACGACGGAGTCCAGGACCGACGGGTGGGCCGGTACGGCCGGCGGTTTCGACTGCCCGCTCCGGCCGTTGTGCTGATCGTCCATGCGCAACCCCTTCGTTCGCGTGTTCCCCGAGGTGTTCCCCCGCCGCGTGGCGTCGGCGGTGCGGTGCTTGTTGTGCGGTGTTCCGCTGCCGGTCCGTTTCTTCTGCGTTGCCCAGGTTCCGTGCAGCCGGTGCCTTCCTCCGGGCGGCCAGTCTGCCCCGCTTCGGGGCGGGCGTCGCAGGATTTCCGGGTCCGACGTGCGCACTGTGTGGGACGGGGGCGGGTTCGTGGCGGTTGCCGGTGCCGGAAGCTGCCGGGGCTGCCGTTCGGGTTGCCGGGCAGTGGGTGGGGACTTCGGCGGGGTGGATGAGGGAGGATGGGGCGCGGGTGCTCCCGAACGGTCCCGGCACCTGTCGAGATTCGTGATGAGGAGAGCGACCCGCCATGCGCACTGCCGTCGTCGTCGGCACCGGACTGATCGGCACCTCCGCCGCGCTCGCGCTGACCGCTCGCGGGCTGACCGTCCATCTGGAGGACGCCGACCCGGACGCGGCCCGTACCGCCGAGTCGCTCGGCGCGGGCATCACCGGCCCGGTCGACGGCCCGGTGGACCTGGCGATCATCGCCGTCCCGCCCGCGCTGGTCGGCAAGGTGCTCGCCGACTGCCAGCGCCGCAACCTGGCGCACTGGTACACCGACGTCGCCAGTGTGAAGGCCGGCCCGAGCGGCGAGATCGCCGAGCTCGGCTGCGACACCGTCCACTACATCGGTAGTCACCCGATGGCCGGCCGTGAGAGGTCCGGCCCGCTGGCCGCCCGCGCCGACATCTTCGAGGGCCGCCCCTGGGTGCTCACCCCGACCGCGGACACCGACACCGAGACGCTCAACGCCGCGCTGGAGCTGGTCGCGCTCTGCGGCGCGGTGCCGATCGTGATGGACGCCGCCGAGCACGACCGGGCGGTCGCCCTGGTCTCGCACGCCCCGCAGCTGGTCTCCTCGCTGGTCGCGGCCCGGCTGGAGAACGCCGACGAGACCGCCATAAGGCTGTCCGGTCAGGGCGTGCGCGACGTCACCAGGATCGCCGCCTCCAACCCCGGCATGTGGGTCGACATCCTCTCCGCCAACGCGGGCGCGGTCGCCGACGTCCTGGAGGGGGTCGCTCGCGACCTCGCCGAGACGGTCACCGCGCTGCGCGCCATGGAAGCCGTCGAGGAGGACGAGCGCCAGGCCGGAGCGGCCGGGATCGAGGCCGTCATGCGGCGCGGCAACACCGGTCAGGCCCGGATCCCCGGCAAGCACGGGGCGCCGCCCACCCGGTACGAGACCGTGGCGGTCGTGCTGGGCGACCAGCCGGGCGAGCTGGGCCGGCTGTTCGGGGAGGTCGGCGACGCCGGGGTCAACATCGAGGACGTCGTCATCGAGCACTCGACCGGGCAGCAGGTCGGCTTCGTCCAGCTGTCGGTCGCGCCGACGGCGGTGAAGCGGCTGACCAAGGCGCTGCGGGCGAGCGGCTGGAGCGTCCGGGACTGACGTTCCCCGGCGAGCGGCCCGGCCTGTGCCCGGTGTACCGGGTGTACCTGGTGTACCAGTACAACCAGTACACGGGGTATCGGCGTACCGGCATGCTGGAAGTTCGACCGGTCCGGGTCGACCGGTCGGTATCGACTAGTCTTTACCGACCAATCCGTGTCGACCGGCCGAGGTCGACCGGTTCACGCCGACCCGGTTCACGCTGCCCGGTCCGTCTCGACCGGTCGGGCCGGACAGCGGCGGAGAGTGTCACGGCGGCGGTCCATTAACCTTGAGGGAGACAATCCCCGGCCGTCCGCCTGCCCAGGCTCCGGCTCCCATGCTTCGAGAGAGGTTCGCCCCGTGGACACTGCCGACCGAGCGCACGCCCCGGTCGTCGTCGCCATCGACGGACCCTCCGGCTCCGGCAAGTCGACCGTCTCTCGGGCGGTCGCCGCCCGGCTGGGCCTGAGCTTCCTGGACACCGGCGCCATGTACCGGGCGATGACCTGGTGGATGCTGGCCAACGAGGTCGACGTCGACGACCCGGAGGCGGTGGCCGTCGCGTGCGGCAAGCCGGTGATCGTCTCGGGCACCGACGCCGACGGCCCCACCATCACGGTGGACGGCCAGGACGTGTCGGGCCCGATCCGCGGCCCCGAGGTGACCGCCAAGGTCAGCGCCGTGTCCGCGGTCCCCGCCGTACGGTCCCGGCTGGTGGAACTGCAGCGCGGCTGCGCCGAGGTCGCCGAGCGCGGCATCGTCGCCGAGGGCCGGGACATGGGCACTGTGGTGTTCCCGGACGCCACCGTCAAGGTCTTCCTGACCGCCTCCGAGCAGGCCCGGGCCGCGCGCCGGGCGGCCGAGCTGCGCGCCAAGGGCGTGGAGGAGGCGACCATCACCGCGATGGCCGCCGACCTCGCCCGCCGCGACGCCGCCGACTCCTCCCGGAAGACGGCCCCGCTGGCCCAGGCCGCGGACGCGGTCCTGGTCGACACCAGCGACCTCACCCTGGAGCAGGTGATCGACCGGATCGCCGGACTGGTGGAGGAACGGGCCGGACTGTCCGCGGTCTGACCGACGGCCGCCGGTCCGATCAGGACCGGTCCGAGCACACTCGGGCCGACCAACGACCGAAGTGAACCGCGGGCCGTCGAGGTGCCGCGGAGACAACCATCGCGCTGCCCCGAGCGGGGCAGGTACGCACGGCACGCCCCTGGGAAGGGCCGGGCCGGGAAACGGAACAGACGAACATGACCGCAGAGCACGCCGCCACCGGCCCCGGTGAGCTGGACGCCGCCGACTACGCCGAGTTCATGGCACTCGCCGCCGAAGAGGGCTTCGACCTCGACGGCTTCGACGCCGTGGACGGTGCCGAGCACGTCCGACTGCCGGTGCTGGCCGTCGTCGGCCGCCCGAATGTCGGCAAGTCGACCCTGGTGAACCGCATCATCGGCCGCCGCGAGGCCGTCGTCGAGGACAAGCCGGGCGTCACCCGCGACCGGGTCACCTACGAGGCCAGCTGGAACGGCCGCCGCTTCAAGGTGGTCGACACCGGCGGCTGGGAGATCGACGTCCTCGGCATCGACGCCATGGTGGCCGCCCAGGCCGAGCTGGGCATCGAGCAGGCCGACGCGGTGCTGTTCGTGGTGGACGCCACCGTCGGCGCCACCGACACCGACGAGGCCCTGATCAAGCTCATCCGCCGGGCGGGCAAGCCGACCGTCCTGTGCGCCAACAAGGTCGACGGCCCCTCCACCGAGGCCGAGGCCGCCTACCTCTGGTCGCTCGGCCTGGGCGAGCCGTTCCCGGTCTCGGCCCTGCACGGCCGCGGCTCCGGCGACCTGCTGGACGCCGTCATGGACGCGCTGCCCGAGGCCCCGCCGCAGACCTTCGGCGACGCCGCACCCGGCGGCCCGCGCCGCATCGCGCTGATCGGCCGGCCCAACGTCGGCAAGTCCAGCCTGCTGAACAAGGTCGCCGGCGAGGAGCGAGTCGTCGTCAACGAGCTGGCCGGCACCACCCGTGACCCGGTCGACGAGATGATCGAGCTCGGCGGCAAGACCTGGAAGTTCGTGGACACCGCCGGCATCCGCCGCCGGGTCCACCTGACCGCCGGCGCCGACTTCTACGCCTCGCTGCGCACCTCCTCCGCGCTGGAGAAGGCCGAGGTCGCGGTCGTCCTGATCGACGCCAGCGAGACCCTCGCCGAGCAGGACACCCGGATCATCTCGATGGCCGTCGAGGCCGGGCGCGCCGTCGTCATCGCCTACAACAAGTGGGACCAGCTGGACGAGGAGCGCCGCTACTACCTGGAGCGCGAGATCGAGCGCGACCTCGTCCAGGTGCAGTGGGCCCCGCGGGTCAACGTCTCGGCCAAGACCGGTCGGCACATGGAGAAGCTCGTCCCGGCGGTCGAGAGCGCGCTGGAGGGCTGGGAGACCCGCATCCCGACCGCGCGTCTGAACGCCTTCCTCGGCGAGCTGGTCGCCGCCCACCCGCACCCGATCCGCGGCGGCAAGCAGCCGCGCATCCTGTTCGGCACCCAGGCCGGCATCCGTCCGCCGCGCTTCGTGCTGTTCGCCTCGGGCTTCCTGGAGGCCGGTTACCGGCGCTTCATCGAGCGCCGCCTGCGTGAGGAGTTCGGGTTCGTGGGGACGCCGATCTCGATCTCGGTGCGGGTCCGGGAGAAGCGCAAGAAGAAGTAGTAGTAGGTAGCAAGGAGTGGTCGGTGCGCCGACCGACGGCCGGAGGGCCTCGCCGCAGTGGTGGCGGGGCCCTCCGGCGTTTTCGGGGCGCGGGGGCGCGTCCGACCTGGTGCAGCCGGGTTCGGCCTGGGGCCCCCGCTCGGATCCGCTCGGGGCCCGGCGGGCGTCAGCGGTGGTCGACCGTGGGACCAGGGGGCAGCGAGAGCATCTGGCGGTGGCGGCCGCCGGTGGACCGGGTGGGGGCGAGGCCGGAGACCGTACCCATCACCGGGGAGGGCGCGGGCGGTGCCGGGGGCTGGGGTGCGGGGACCGGCATCGGCATCGGCGTGGGGTGCGGGGACGAGCCCAGATAGCCGGCCGCGACCCAGCCCTGACCGTTGGTGAACTGGGCGGCGGGGAGGGCGGGTTGCTCCTGGGGCGGGGCTGCGGTGGCGTGGCCCGGGCCGTTTCCGGCGGGTGTGGGGGTGGTGGCGGTGGGCTCGGGGTGGCTGCTGGAGTGACTGCCGGGGTGGCCGTGGTGACGGCTGGCGGTGAGGCTTGCGGCGTGGGCGCCGGCGTGGCCGCCGACGTGGCTTCCGGCGGTGTGCGAGCCGTTGTGATCACCGGTGTGACTTCCGTGGTGACTGCCGGTGTGGGTGCCGCTGTGGCCGTGTTGCTGGGCACCGGCATGTCCGTGCTGGTGGCCGCCGGTTGGCCCGGACCCGTGGTGCTGGGAGCTCGGCATGAACTGGGGGAGGCCCGGCGCCTGGCCCGCGAGGGTGTGGAAGGCCTGCTGCTGGGGCGGGTACGGGCGCTGCTCGCCGAGCACCGGGTAGCTGTCGCGGACCGCGAAGCCGGTGAACTTCAGGTCTTCCTCCCCCGAGCGGTCGCCGGGCAGGGCACGGAAGAGGCGTCGGTACTCGGAGTACAGCTCGTCGTAGATCGGCGTGGCGGAGTGCGGGTGCTCGGCGTCGTACGACGGGCGCATGCCCGGGATCGAGCGCGAGGCGGTGGCGGACCGGCCGGGGGCTGCGGAGACGTCGTAGCTGTACACGTAGGAGCCAACGAGTGAGAGGGGCGGGGGGATGCGGGGCGCCGGGGTGTGGGCGTGCCCACACGCCGGAGCGTGGAGGGGTAGGGCGCGCCGGGCGGAGTGCGGGGGCGCCGGGGTACGGGCCGGGCGGTGCGCCGGGGTGTTGGGCGTATCGGGGCGCTAGGGCGCTGGGCGCGCCCGCCCGCCGGAAGACGGCCACGGGGGAGGAGGCCGCCTTCCGGCGGGTACGGGGCGGAACCGGGCGGGACCGGGCGCCGGGACGGATCAGGTGCCGGCGAGCGGGAGGGAGGCGGCGACCACCTGGCCCAGTGCCACCGCCCGCTCCAGTGCCTGGCGCAGCAGGTCCTCGCGGGGCTGGCGTCCGACCATGCCGGCCGGCACGGCGTACATCGTCACCTCGGACAGCTGGTTCGCGGCCATCCGCCAGGCGTCGGTGACCTGGAGCGGCTGGTGCGCCTGCCACCACCCGGTGCTGCCGCCGGCCGCGGCGGGCTGGAGGACCGCGTGCAGCTTGCCCATCGCGACCAGGACGGACCAGCCGGGCAGCTGGTCCGGGGTCTCGTCCAGGTCGGTGACGGGCTGGAAGCCGGCGTCGTGGAGCAGGTCGAGGAACTCGTCCTCGCCCGAGGTGCTGCCGGGGCGGCCGACCGGCCCGGTCGGCTCGACCACCAGCGAGGCGTGCCCGACCTTGCCGTGCAGCACCAGCCCGCAGGTGATGCCGAGGATGGCGGCCTGGCCGGGCGCGGCCGGCTGGGTCGGGGCGGTTCCGCCGGGCACGGCCGCGGCCGCGGCCGGGGCGGGGGCTGGGGCGGAGGTGGGGACTGGTGCGGGGGCGCCCGGCGCGGCGGCGGGGACGGCCAGGTCCGGGCCGCCGTGCTGGGACTGGCTGATGCTGCGGACGGCGCCGACCAGCTGCTCCTCGGAGACCGGGACCACCTGGGAAGGGATGCAGCGGGCGTGCGCGAAGGCGAGGACGGCGGTCTCCTCGCCGACGAACAGCACGGTGCTGGTGGGCTCCACGTGCGTGTCGCCGGGGGTCCGGCAGGAGGTGCACTCGTAGCCGTCGGGGGCGCGGTCACCGCCTAGCAGGCGGTCGGCCTCGTCGTCGCCGATCTCGGACCGGACCTCGTCGCTGACGTCGAGCATGCGCGGCACAGGGTCTCCTCGGATGGGTGCGGATGGGGGTTCGGAGCGGACACAGGGAGGTCGCCATGCCCAACGGGCCCTTGTGTCAGGCGTCACGGGTGCCCGTCGAGGCTGACGGGAATTGCGTCTGATCCGACCGCGTGGCGTGTTCCCGTGGTCGCAATCTGTCGATGTCGGTGCCTGGACTGCCGGAATCAAACAGTGAGGTGGGTCACGCCGCACTGATGTTTGATCTAGGAATCAATGGCCAAAGCGGATATTTCGGTCACGATTGCATGGTCGTTACCATCGGTAACCCCAGGCTGAGCTGGGCAAATCGTTGAAGTTTTGGCTTCCTTGTCGACCGGCTCGTAGCTTCTTGGTCGGCGCAACGAGCGCCACCCGGGTTCACCCCCGACGCACAGCCCCCCGGTCCGCCGGGTGCGGCAGGTGCCCGCCGACGCGATCGCTCGAACAGGTCGTCGGCGAGCGGCTGGGTGGCCGGGGCGGCAGCGGCACGTCCGACACGTGCACGGCCGTCCGACGGACGCGGCAAGCGAACGAGGCCCCTTCCGGGGCCTGGTTCCGCATGTCCGCCCGGGGCTGTCGAGAGGAACCCCATGACCTTCCGTAACGAGACCGCCGCTGCCACCACCTCCACCGTCACCAAGCGCAACCGCGTTCGGATGGCGGTCGTGGCGGGCGCCGCTGTCGCGGCCCTGCCGGTGGCCGGCCTCGTCACGGCCACCTCGGCCTCCGCCGCCTCCGTCTCCACCTGGGACGCCGTCGCCCAGTGCGAGAGCGGCGGCAACTGGGCCATCAACACCGGCAACGGTTTCTACGGCGGTCTGCAGTTCACCTCCAGCACCTGGGCCGCCTTCGGTGGCACCGCCTACGCCCCGCAGGCCAACCAGGCCACCAAGGCGCAGCAGATCGCCGTCGCCGAGAAGGTCCTCGCCTCGCAGGGCCCGGGCGCCTGGCCCGTCTGCTCCGTCAAGGCCGGTCTGACCAAGGGCGGCGCCCCGGCCGCCGTCGACACCTCGGCGGGCTCCACCTCCGGCTCGACCGCCGCCAAGCCGGCGCAGACCCCGAAGGCCGCCGCCAAGCCGGCCGAGGCCCCGAAGGCCGCCCCCAAGGCCCAGGCCGCGCCGAAGACCGACGCCGTCGCGCCGAAGGCTGCCGCCCCGAAGGCCGACGCCCAGAAGTCCGCGCCGAAGGCCGACCAGGGTGCCAAGTCCTGGAACCGCTCGAACGACGCCAAGCCGGCCGCCAAGGGCGACTACACCGTCAAGGCCGGTGACACCCTGAGCTCCATCGCCGCCGCGCAGGGCCTGGACTGGCACGACCTGTACCAGAACAACGCCAAGGTCATCGGTGGCAACCCGGACCTGATCCTCCCGGGCCAGACCCTCAGCATCTGAGGTCTCCCCGAGCGCTGAGGTCCCGTGCGCAGCCGGCATCGGCTGCCGGGCTTCACGGCGCCGGTGCCCGACCGGGCGGCGATGCGCCGACCTGTCGAGGTGCTGACGAACCGACGTGCCGACGTACCGATGTGCCGACGTACGGGCATCAGGGCATAGGGACGTGCTGACGTACCGATGTACGGATGTACGGATGTGCTGACGTACCGATGTGTCGATGTGCACGGCTTCCACGGCCGCTTCTCCGTCCCGCGGGTTCTTCCCGCCGACCGGGGGAGCGGCCGTCGGCGTTCGTGGGCCGGCGCGGTGCGGGACGATGGTGGGGTGATCCAGGGTGAGCTGTTCGGCGACCCGGGTGGGTGCCCGGACGGGCGCGAGCGCTCCGAACCGGCCCCCGGCGCCGTCCTGCTGCCCGGCTGGCTGGACCTCGGCGCTCAGCAACGCCTGGTCGCCGCCTGCCGGGAGTGGGCCCGCCCGCCGGCCGGCCTGCACGCCGTGCGGATGCCCACCGGCGGGATGATGTCCGTCCGGATGGTGAGCCTCGGCCTGCACTGGTACCCGTACGGGTACCGGCGGGTCGCCGAGGACGGTGCGCCCGTCAAGCCGTTCCCGCCGCTGCTCGGGGAGTTGGCCCGCAGGGCCGTCGCCGAGGCGTACGGGGCCGCACTGGGGGAGATCGCGGGCGCGGCGTCGTACGAGCCGGACATCGCGATCGTCAACCACTACGCGCAGGGCGCGAAGATGGGGCTCCACCAGGACCGCGACGAGCGGGCGGACGCGCCGGTGGTCTCGTTCTCGCTGGGCGACGGCTGCGTCTTCCGGCTCGGGAACGCCGAGACCAGGACCCGTCCGTGGACCGACCTGGAACTGCGCAGCGGGGACCTGCTGGTGTTCGGCGGTCCGGCCCGGTTCGCGTACCACGGGGTGGTGCGGACGCTGCCGGGGACGGCCGATCCGGCACTGGGGCTGGTCGGGCGGCTCAACATCACGGTCCGGGAGTCGGGACTGGGGGAGTAGCCCCGGGAAGCGGGGCCGTCGCTCGTCTACTCGTTCGAGTGAACCGGGGGTTCCGGACTGCTGCGCGGGAATGACCCGGGTCGCCGGAGAATTCGAGTGAGCTGGAGAATGCATTCGGAGTCCGGAGAGGAAGCGTGCGCATGGGTACCCCCGTCGACGACCTGGTCG
This sequence comes from Kitasatospora sp. NPDC058048, assembly GCF_042885555.1. Classification (NCBI taxonomy): domain Bacteria; kingdom Bacillati; phylum Actinomycetota; class Actinomycetes; order Kitasatosporales; family Streptomycetaceae; genus Kitasatospora; species Kitasatospora sp. NPDC058048. The sequence goes on from NZ_JBHVRT010000030.1 coordinate 45,422, forward strand.
ATCTGCTCGACCTTGAGCAGATCGAACTCAACATCTTTCGTGGGCGCAGTCCCGAGGAGGCGCTGCAACGGACGTTCGGCGGCCAGGTCGCCGGGCAGGCACTGGTCGCGGCAGGGCGCACGGTGGACGACGCGCGCCCGGTCCACTCGCTGCACGCCTACTTCCTGCGCCCCGGAGTCCCCGGCGTGCCGATCGTCTACCAGGTCGACCGGATCCGCGACGGCCGCTCCTTCACCACCCGCCGGGTGCTCGGCATCCAGGGTGGCCGGTCGATCTTCGCGCTCACCGCCGACTTCCACAGACCCGAGGAGGGCGGCATCGACCACCAGTACCCGATGCCGGCCGTCGCCGCCCCCGAGGACCTGCCCAGCGCCCTGGACGAGGTCGGATCACGGCTCGGCGAATTGCCCCCGTTCATCAGCCGCCGCCAGCCCTTCGACATCCGCTACGTCGACCGGCTGCGCTGGACCGAGGAGGAACTGGAGGGCGTCGAGGCGCGCAGCGGCGTCTGGCTGCGCACCAACGGCCGACTGCCGGACGACCCGCTGATCCACGTCTGCGCCCTCACCTACGCCAGCGACATGACGCTGCTGGACGCCGTCCGCGCCCCGGTCGAGCCGCTGTGGGGCGAGCGGAACTTCGACATGGCCTCGCTCGACCACGCGATGTGGTTCCACCAGCCGTTCCGGACGGACGACTGGCTGCTGTACCAGCAGGAGTCCCCGATCGCGCACGGCGCGCGCGGCCTCGCGCGCGGACAGATCTTCGACCGGCACGGTCGGCTGGTGGTCTCCGTGATGCAGGAGGGACTGTTCCGTCCGCTGAAGCGCCGCGACGGGTAGGTGACCTGACCGGTAGGCGATGTGTGCGGCCGGTTCCGTGCCCCGTGTTGTGCCGCGTGTCGGCGCGTTGCCGCCGTGTTGCGGTTTCGGCGGTTCCGGGCCGACAGGAATGATCCGTCCGATCGGACGGTGTTGTGGATGACCGAGAGGGGCGGCCCGAACGGCGGGCCGTCCGCGAACCGACCGGGAGGGTGGACCGATGACGGCGACAGCCGCGGAGGACTGGAAGCACTGGAGCGACGGCCGGGCGGCGTCGGTGAGCGCGGAGCACGGCCAGCTCGCACTCACCGGCACCCACTGGCTGGAGCCCGAGCCGGCCGAGATCCCCGGCCTGCCCGGGCGCTGGTGGGCCGACGCCGAGGGCGTGCGGGTCCGAGCCGCGGCCTCCGACGGCATCACGGTCGACGGCGGCGCACCCGTGGACGGCGAGGTGCTGCTCCGCCCGGACAGCGACCCGGCCGCTGACACCGCCACCCTGGGCGCCCTGCTGCTCGTCCCGATCGAGCGCGAGGGCGAGCTGGCCCTGCGGGTCTTCGACCCGGCCGCACCCCGCCGGGTCGCGTTCGCCGGCATCTCCGCCTACCCGTACGCGCCCGAGTGGGCCGTGCCCGCCGTCTTCACCCCGTTCGAGGACGACGACGCGCGGTCGGTCGTCGTCCCGAACGCCGACGGCCGGGAACGCCCGCTGGCCGTCTCCGGGCAGATCGCCTTCACCGTGGCGGGCGAGCACCGCACCCTGACCGTCAGCGGGTCGGGCGAGCGGCTCAGCGGCGTGATCGCCGACGCGACCAGCGGCACCGACACCTACCGCTTCCGCTTCATCACCCTGCCGGCGCCCGACGCCGAGGGCCGCACCGTCCTCGACCTCAACCGGGCCTACCTGCCGCCGTGCGCCTTCTCGGACCACTTCATCTGCCCCTTCCCGCCGCCGGGCAACCGGCTGGACTTCGCGGTGGAGGCGGGGGAGAGGCAGGTGCTGAGCCGGTAGCGGCCCGGGCGGGGCGAGGCCGGGGCCGGGCTGCGGTTCGGCTCGGGCGTCTTCCGGCTCGGGCGGGCCCTGGCACGGGCCCCGGTGGGAGACCGTCCGGGGGCGGAGCGGAGCATGGGGGACTATGTCGAAGAATCAACATTCCACGCCGTCCCCGTCGTCGTCCCGGTCCTCGTCGCCCGCCCCGTCCACCTCGCACGGCTCGGCCCCCTCGGCATCCACGCCCTCCCCGGCCCCCTCTACCTCCTCGCACTCCGCCGCCGAGTCAGAACCCGATCCCGGGCCGGGGGACGGACCCGGGCCGGGACCGGCGGCCGGCTCACCCTGGTACCGGCGGGCGTTCGCCGACCTCAGCCCGCTGCGCGACCACCCCGACTACCGCCGGGTCTGGGCCGGGCAGGCCATCTCCTCCATAGGCCAGCAGATGACGGCCGTCGCCGTCTCCGTCCAGGTCTACGAACTGACCGGCTCCGCCTTCGCGACCGGCCTGGTCGGCATCTTCTCCCTCGTCCCGCTGGTTGCCTTCGGCCTCTACGGCGGCGCGATCGCCGACACCGTCGACCGGCGCAGGCTGGGCCTGATCGGCTCGGCCGGTCTGGCCGTCGTCTCCGCCGCCCTGGCCGCGCAGGCACTGGCCGGCCTCGGGCTGGTCGCCGTCCTGTACGCCGCCGTCGCCGCCCAGGCCGGGTTCTTCGCGATCAGCTCGCCCGCCCGGTCCGCGATGATCCCCCGCCTGGTGCCCAGCCACCAACTCCCGGCGGCGAACGCCCTGAACACCGTCAGCATGAACCTCGGCCTCACCGTCGGCCCGATGCTCGGCGGCGTCCTCATCGGCACCTACGGCGCCCAGGCCGCCTACCTGATCGACACCGTCGCCTTCACCGGCACCCTCTACGCGATGTGGCGCCTGCCCGCCATGCGGCCGCTCGGCGAGCGCAAGGGCCGCGCCTCCGTCCTCGACGGCCTCCGCTTCCTGCGCGACCAGCCCAACCTGCGAACCAGCTTCCTCGCCGACCTGGCCGCCATGGTCTTCGGCATGCCGCGCGCCCTCTTCCCGGCCATCGCGGTCACCTTCTACGGCGGCGACGCCGGTACCGTCGGCCTGCTGGTCTCCGCCCCGGCCGTCGGCGCACTGATCGGCGCGCTCTTCTCCGGCTGGGTCGGCCGTGTGCACCGCCAGGGCGCCGCCATCCTCGCCGCCGTCGCCGCCTGGGGCCTGGCCATCGCGGCCTTCGGCGCCCTCCACAACCTCTGGCTCGGCCTCCTGCTGCTCGCGGTCGCCGGCTGCGCCGACACCGTCAGCATGATCTTCCGCAACACGATGATGCAGGTCGCGGCCCCGGACGAGATGCGCGGCCGCCTCCAGGGCATCTTCATCGTGGTCGTGGCCGGCGGTCCCCGCCTCGGCGACTTCGAGTCCGGCACCGTCGCCGCCCTCACCAACCCCGCCACCTCCGTGATCACCGGCGGCCTTGCCTGCGTCGCCGCCGTCCTCCTCCTCGCCGCCCGCCGCCCCGCCTTCCTCACCTACGACGCCCGCCACCCCACCCCCTGACCCACCCACCCCCCAAACCTGGCAGCGAGCACCCCCCGACGTGCTGTATTGTTTTCCACGTCGCCGGGACAACCGGAGACAAGGTCGAGAAGCCCACAGCAGAGCCCCCCAGGCCCCGCTGCAGGCGCCGAGACCACGGGACGTGGCGCAGCTTGGTAGCGCACTTGACTGGGGGTCAAGGGGTCGCAGGTTCAAATCCTGTCGTCCCGACTGTGAAGTCGGTTGTGAGAGCGGGTACTTGGGAAACCAGGTGCCCGCTCTTTCTGCTGTGGTGGTCGCAGTGTGGTTGCGGGCGCTCGTTTGCATCATCCCAGGGGGCGCATTCAGGGGCGTGGAGCGCTTGGATGTAATCGATATGCGACTTTTGTCCGTTCGATTGTGTGACTGAGCGTAGTTCTTCGCTGAGTGGGTTTCTGTCCCATGTTGAAGCAGGCATGGGTTCCCGGAAGTGGGCATGCTTGGGGAGCCCGCGGCGTCAGGTGTGGTGGTGGCTCCGGGGCTGAGCGGGTGCAGTGATGGACCGGCGGTTCCGGCCGTTTAGCTGGTCCTTGCGCGTTCTGAGCGGCTGGGTGGACCGGGGTGGTTGTAGCGCGCAGCTGTCAGGCCGCGTGGCTGAACAGCGGGTTCGGCAAGGGGCCGGCGAAGGCGTCGACGCCGAAGTGGGTGCGGGACTCGGCGAGGTGGAGCCTGGTTTCGATGGTGTGGACCGCGGCCATGGCGACGTCCCAGGTCAGGTGGCTGTAGATGTTCGCGGTGGTCGACAGGGTGGAGTGCCGCAGGGTCTTGGAGATGACGGCCATGGGCACGTTGCCCTCCAGGGCGAGGGTGGCGGCGAGGTGTCGCAGGTCGTGGATGGTGACGTGCGGCAGTCCGGCCTGTTCGCGCAGTTCGTGGAAGCGTCGGCGGACGGCGGCGGGGTGGAGGGGCTTGCCGTCGGTGTCCTGGAAGACGTGGCCGTTGACGGTGGCCGTGCTGCGGTCCATGGCGCGCTGGAGGGCGGCGGCGACGCGGTCGGACAGGGGCACCCAGTTGCGGCTCTTCTTCGTCTTCGGGGCGGTCAGGACGAGTTCGTGGTTGTCGATGGCGGAGAGGGTGTGGCGGATGTACATGACCCGGTCGTCGAGCCGCACGCACGGGCGCTGGAGGCCGAGCGCCTCGCCCTTGCGCAGGCCGGTGCCGATGATGACCTCGATCAGGTCGGCGAAGGCGGGGTCGACGTTTCGGCAGTGGGAGAGGAAGGTGACGGCCTGTTCCGCGGTCCAGGGGACGCGTTCGGCGGCCTGGGGCCTGCGCATGGGCAGGGGCTGGGCCGCGTTGTAGGGGAGGCGGTGGGTGCGAACGGCCGTGCCCAGTGCACTGGAGAGGGTGGCCAGGCAGTGGTAGACGGCCTGACGTCCGCGGCCGGCTTCGAGCTGCCGGTGGGTGTAGGCGGCGATGTGGTCGTGGGAGAGCTCCTCCAGGCGCATCTTGCCGAACACGGGGATCAACTCGCCGAGCACGTAGGCGCGGTAGCGGACATAGGTGGTGGGCTTGAGCAGGAACTCCATGCCCTTGAGCCACTTGGTGAGGTAGGCGGCCACCGTCTCGTGCGGGTCGGCGTCGAAGCCCAGCCGGCGCCCTTCGAGGAAGCGCCGCAGTGCCGTCTCGGCGTGCCACTCGTCCTCGAACCCGCCGCGCCGCACGGTGCGCCTGCGGCCGGTGAGGGAGGGGATGTCGACGGCGAAGGTCCACGTGCCGTGATCCTGCTCGGCCAGGCGTGGGCACTTCGCGCCGAGCTGACGTCGGGTGGCATCGCGGCACCCGCATCGGCGGTAGACCCGGCCCGGTCGTCCTGACCTGCGCACTCCGTGTACCTCCTGTGGTTGTGGCTCTTGATCAGTTCACGGAGGTTACACGCGCCGCGACCGCATGATCGTCTGCGACCACCATGCGATCACCAGCCCGGAAGTAGGGCTCTGACCTGCGGTTCACGGTGAGGATCCGCTGATGCGCAACGGGTTGCTGTGGCACCTGTCATGGTCGATGTGGGCATGCGAAAACCGTCACCGTACGTGACTAGCCGGGGCCTTGCCCTGGGGGCACACGCGGGCGGCAGGGGAGTGTTTCCTGCCCTCCGGCGCGGCTACGCAGTGTGAACAGCCAGTCCGGGTGCCTTGATCCGCGATGGGTGGTTGCGGCAGGCGATTCAGATGAGCCGGTCGTGGTGGGCGGCTGCGACTTCGCGGACGAGTTGGGCGAAGTGGCTGTGGATGCGGTTCTGGCGCTGTTCTGCGTGCTCGTCGTTCCAGTCCTCTAGGTCGTCGTCGAGGTCGTCTTCATCGTCGTATTCGTCGTGGAGGAGGTGGCAGCCGTGGATGCCGGCGAGGAGGTCTTCGAGGAGGTCGGGGGCGGGGCGTTGGGGGTCGAGCGGGGTCAGGCGCAGGCCGGTGTCCTCGGGGTCGGTGTCCGGGCCGGCGTGCTGGGCGAGGGTGTCGTCGATGTTGTCGAGTTGTTCGCGCAGGGCGGCGGGGTCGGGGAGGAGGCCGTCGGCGATGTGGAGGGCGTGGCGTACGAGGCCGGTGACCGCGTCGTAGGGGGAGGCGCCGGCTTGGAGGAGTTGGAGGACGAGGGTGGGGGTTTCGTGGGGGAGGGCTTCGATGTTGTCGGCTTCGAGGAGCACGGTGGTGGGGGTGTGGCCGGTGGCTTCGGCGGTGACCTCGGCGGCGGCTGCGAGCCAGTGGGCTGCGGCGACGGCGGCGGCGGTGGGGTCGATGTCGGTGAACAGTGCGCCGGGGCCGAAGGGGTTCTGTTCGAGGAGGTGGTCGGCGGCGGCGACCTGGACGGGGGAGGCGCCTTCGCGGCTGAGGAGGACGGCCTGGCGGGCGCGGCCGGTGAGGTCGCCGAGTTCGGCGTTCTCCACGGCGGCGAGTTCGGTGCCGGTCTCGGCGAGGACAGCATCGGTGAGGTCCGCGTCGCCGAGGGCGTGCAGGGCGCGGCCAGCGCGGTGTGCGGACTCGACCAGGGGGCTGTATTCGACGTCGAGCATGCCGTCCTGGGGGAGGTTGGGCCGGGTGATGGCGCCGGGGACCTCGTCGAAGGACTTGCGTTCCTCCTCACGGCGCCAGCCCTCGGAGTTGGGATCCGTGGACGCGGCGGCGCTGGCCGGGTGGGTGTAGGTACGCCACGCGGCCTCGGACAGGTGGGTGAGGGCGCGGGCCAAGCCCAGCAGCACGGCGGCGTCCGTACCGGCCGGGACCGCAGCGACAGGGGTTGCGATGTCGCCCTCGCCGGTTCCCCAGGTCGCGATCAGCTCGTGCCGCCCGGGATCGATGCAGTAGCGGGTCATGAATCCGTACCTCCGGTGATCTGCTCGGCAACGCCGCCGGGCGTCGAGCCATTCTGACGCATCGCCAGAGAGCGCCGGACCGTGCAACTGGCAGGCGCCGACCGCTGCGAGAGAACGAAGCCCCTCAACGGCAGAGGCGCTTGAAGCCTAGGTGGCGGGCTCCTCGACGGGTTCGAGCGAGACCGGCGGTGCGTGGGCGTCACGGAGACCGGCGTGCTCGAGAGGTCACCGGATGGGAGGTCCCCGGCCGGGGCAATGGGCAGGCTCAGCCTTCTTGCGCCGGTACTCGTCGGCTCCCCCCCCGGCGGCGTTCTCGGTCGGTTCCGGGAGGGCTGCTGGCGGGTGAGGTCGTCAAGGGGGATGGCGCCGAGGGCGGGGATGAGGTCCTGGGTGATGTAGTCGCGGTAGCGGGCGATGGTGGTGGGTTTGAGGTGGAGGCTTTCTCGGTGAGCCAGCTGGTGAGGTAGTCGGCGGTGCTCTGCCTCGGGTCGGTGACGACGCAGAGGGGCAGGGACTCGTTGAAGCGTCGCAGGGCGATGCGGGCGTCGAGTTCGTCGGGGAAGCCAGCGTGGCGGATGGTTCGACGGTGGCCGTCGACGGAGGGAGCGTCGACGGCGAAGGCCCAGCTGTTGTGGCGGGGTCGGCGGCAAGGAGGGGCGGCCCCTATGGCCTGCGGGTCTCCCTTGAACGGCGAGGAGAAGTGCAGGTCGATTGCGCGCCTGGGCCGTGCCGACGTCGGCAACGATCCCGTAGAGAGGGTGCAGGCCCTTGCGTGCGGGGACATCGAGGGCGCGGGTGTCCGGTGATTCGGAGGGTGGGCCAGGCGCGCGGGGACGGTTGGGGGCCCAGGTTCAATCCTGGCTGGCGCTCGCAGCGAAACCCCCGAACCAACAGCTGGGGGCTTCGCCCGTTCCCTGCCCGGCTGGCGCCTCAGGCCGCCTCGTCCTCGTCCTCGTCGTCGTCCTCGGCCAACAGGTCCTTGCTCCGGCGCTTGGTGGAGCTGGCCACATCCTGGGATGTGTGCTCGCACCCATCTTGGTGCCTGCGGGTGTTGGGGCAGCGGTTCTGGGTGTACCCGTTCGACGTCCAGCTGGGCGTCGTGTAGCGGGGAGAGGTGGCGTCCTGCCCTGCGGTGTCCGCTTTTTGCTCTTCCGCGGCCTGGGTGTTGGAGGTGTCATCATCGGCGGGGGTCGGGCTGAGGATGCCTGCGATCCGGTCTCCGAGACCGTCGTCGTCTTCGTCGTCGCTGAGGTTAACGAGGGCGTAGATGCCTCCGACGGCCGCAGCTACCACCGCCGCCGCGCCGAGAATGACGCTCGCCTTGCCGGTGAACCCGGGACGGTTCCACCTGTCGGTGATGCGCTGGCGAAGGGACCTGTCGGCGTCTTCCGGCGCCGGGGCGGAAGGGGCAGGGTCGCCTGTCGCAGTGCGGGGCGTGTCTTCCAGGTCCGTCATCTCGCGAGGTGTCCTCTCCGGCGGCTTGGAGAGGAATTTTAGATGCTGGCCGGCCGTGTCCGGTCGGAGTCATCAGATCTTGCTGGGCTTCCTTCGGCCGGGAACGGGGTCCCGGTAGGAACGGACCGAAGAGTCCGGGTTGCTGTCAAGACTTTTGACGCGCTGACGGTTCGATCGGCGCGAGGGTGCTGACGCGGTTCTCGTATGGCCTCGGTACTGGTGGGCTCGCGTAATCAACCGTCGCCAGTACGCCCAGCAGGCCAACGCGATCGATACTCTCTGTGGCCGCTGCTGGGTGTACTCGGGGGCGAGACTGGTAGGCGCGCATGTTGAGGTGTCGCGAATTCGCGGCCGTGCCCAGATGGGTCTCACTCTGAGTGACCTGCGCGGCACCTGGTAGACCGTTGGTCGGCGGTTGGCATGATGGGCAGCTGCAGGTCTCAGGTGTCTCTGGAGGAGCAACTATGGCGTTCAAGACCGGAGTCGCCGAACGAGGCGAGTGGTCCTATTCGCCGGCTCTCGGCGTCGGACCGCTTCGGTTCGGCATGACCGTCGACGAAGTGGTCGCGGCGGCTGAGGTGCTCGGTCAGACGAAGGTCCGCGAGTGCGCACGGCAACACGCGATCTTCTCGCCGACCTGGAAGGTCGAGGTCCACCGTGGCGGGGTGGCTCCTTCCCCACCTGCCGTCATGGCCTATGTGAGCCAAGCCGTGGGGTTGTTCTGCATCGCTTCCGACGCCATGCACGGTCCGCAGGTCACGTACGACGGACTCCCACTGGTCGGGAGGGACCTGTCGGAGTTGGAGAACGACGCAATCGCCTATGCCGAGGCAATGGACGTGCATCTTCGCTACACGCCCGAGGGCTACGCGGGACCGGATGATCCCGGGGTTGTCTTGCGCGGGCAATTGGTCGGGCAGGTCCTCCGATCGCGTCCGCTCTTCATGGTGACGCGCGACGGCGCGAACACCGAATGGGACTCGATGCCCTCCGAGGAGTACAAGGTTGACGGCCAGTCCACAGCCTGACGTGGTGTGACTGGGGCTTGAGGCTGGAGGGCGGAACTTCTCGATCCGGGTGTTGCCCGGCACCTGCTCGGCGACCATGATCGCTGACCTGCCGGAGGCGCACACAGGCGGGGTTCGTCCGACCACTACCCGGGATGGACGGCTGCCGAGCCGGAGACGGCGTCGAACTGCCTTGCCAGGGCGGCCGATCCGGGCAGGTGCTCCTCCAGGGTGTGGCGCTGGCCTGATAGGTTGCGGCTGTGTGCCCACAGGGGCGTTACTTCGCTGCTTGACTCCTCCATATCGATCAGACTTCCCATGACCGGGCCCTACTGCCGCTTGTCCGCCTGCGGTGGTCATGGTTCGGAACTCGAAGTGTGCACGCGACACGCGGACCGCACCGAAGCAAAATGTCCGATCCCGACGCATCTGTGCCCTCGAAACGCCTCAGAATCCTGAATCAGAACCCAAGTTCTCGCTGCTCGGTCGGTGTGGCGGTCGTCCTCCGGGGCGGCCGAGGATCGCAACTCGTAGGCCTGGCGGGCCTCCAGCGCCTCTGCGGGTGTGGCGGTCGTCCTCCGGGGGCGGCCGAGGATCGCAACATCCCGGGGGCGCGGCAGCCGTCCTCGTCCATGGGTGTCGGTCGCCCCTCCGGGTGGCCGAGGATCGCAACTGGTAGTCCCGCAGCCTGGTGACGGTGATCCGCGGGAGCGGCGGTCGCTCCTTCGGGTGGCCGAGGGTCGCAACCTGACCGGGGACCACCTGGACGGCGAGCCCCGCACGTGGCGGTCGCCCTCCGGGGTGACCGAGGATCGCAACCACCATCACGCTCACGGTGGTACGGGGGCGCGGCTGTGGCGGTTGCCCTCCGGGGTGACCGAGGATCGCAACTCATGAGTACACGTACTCATGACAGCCCTGACGGCGAGTGGCGGTCGCTCTTCGGGACGGCCGAGGATCGCACCGCCCAGCACCTCAGCCGCGACGAGGACCCGCAGCTGCAGTGGCGGTCGCACTTCGGGGCGGCCGAGGACCGCAACGGAGTTGACGGTGCAAAGGCTGGCCGAGGCACGGCAGGTGGCGGTCGCCCTTCGGGGCGGGCGAGGATCGCAACATCGACACCATGCCGCCCGTCCCGGACGCCGCCGTGGTGGCGCTCGCCCTCCGGGGCGGGCGAGGATCGCAACCCGATCAGGTGGGCCTCGGCCGCCGGGATGTACATCGTGGCGCTCGCCCTCCGAGGCGGGCGGGGATCGCAACGGCGGGACCGCTTCGGGACCGGCGCCGTTCGCCGAGATGGCGCTCGCCCTCCGGCGCGGGCGAGGATCGCAACACCGTGACCGGCGCGGTCCCGTCACCGAAGTCGAAGTGGCGCTCGCCCTGCGGGGCGAGCAAGGATCGCAACTCGACCACGGCGGCCCAGGCCGCTGGCGCGCCGAGCGTGGAGCTCGCCCTCCGGGGCGGACGAGGAACGCAACTCAGCAGTCCGTTGCATGCATTCCGCGGCAACACGGGTGGCGCTCGCCCTTCGGGGCGGCCGGGGATCGCAACCATCGTGGAACCGGCTACGCTGACCCCGCCCAGGGGTGGCGGTCGCACTTCGGGGCGGCCGAGTGTCGCAACGCGAAGATGCCGATCACTGCGTTGCCCGAGCGGACGTGGCGGTCACCCCTCGGGGCTACCGAGGGTCGCAACACCACGAACGGGCTGACCCTGCCTCCAAAGGATGCCTGTGGCGGTCGCCCTCCAGGGCGGCCGGGGATCGCAACGCGGGGTGCGGCGCCGGCGACACCTATACCCCGGGTGGCGGTTGCCCCCGGGGCAGCCGAGGACCGCAACATGGTGCCCGCGGTAAGCCGCAGCAGCACTGCCGCGTGGCGGTCGCCCTTCGGGACGACCGAGGATCGCAACTCCCACAGCACCCGGATCATTCGGAGCGGGCAGGCCGTGGCGGTCGCCCTTCGGGTCGGCTGAGGATCGCAACTCGTACTCCTGCACCTGCGTGATCGTGTCCGCCAGGGTGGCGGTCGCTCCTCTGAGCGGCCGAGGATCGCAACATGAAGTCCTCGCGGGCTCGGTAGGCGGTGGCGCTTGTGGCGGTTGCCCTCCGGGGCGGCCGAGGATCGCAACACCGCTATCGAGACGGCCGCGCTCGCCGCGGTCCTCGTGGCGGTCGCCCTCCGGGGCGGCGGAGGATCGCAACGCCATGGGCGTGATCGGCCTCGCGGTGATCACGACCCTGTGGCGGTCGCCCCTCCGGGTGGCCGAGGGTCGCAACCCTGGAAGTGGCCCGCCGGAGGCAGTCTGTAAGCCGCGTGGCGGTCGCTCCTTCGGGCGGCCGAGGGTCGCAACCTGACCGGGGACCACCTGGACGGCGAGCCCCGCACGTGGCGGTCGCCCTCCGGGGCGACCGGGGATCGCAACTTCTCCCGGTACCAGCCGGGAGAGGGTGGTGCGGATGTGGCGCTCGCCTTCCGTGGCGAGCGAGGATCGCAACACGATCCGCGAGCCCGTCAAGGCCGCCGAGGCCCCGTCGCGCTTGCCCTCTGGGGTGAGCGAGGGATCGAAACTAGGTGGATCCAGCGGATGGGGAGAAGAAGGTCCCCGTGGCGCTCGCCCTTCGGGGCGAGCGAGGATCGCAACACCATGGACGTCGGCCACCATCGGGACGGTGCGGAGGTGGCGGTCGCCCTCTGGGCAGCCGAGGACCCTAACTCCACGGGCGAGCGGATGGGGGAAGGTGGCGCTCGCGCTTCGGGGCGAGCGAGGATTGCAACCTCACCCGCCGGGCGTACCAGGCCCTCGGCATCCAGTGGCGGTCGCCCTGTGGGGCGCCCGAGCATTGCAACCACAGCGCCTGGCTGTTCTCAGTCGTGGTGTTGAGGGGTGGCGCTCGCCCTCCGGGGCGACCGAGGATCGAAACATCTCGCCGAGGAAACGCTGGGCAGGGGCTGGGTTGTGGCGCTCCTCCTCCGGGGCGCGCGAGGATCGCAACTGGGAGGGTTCCGACGATCCCCAGGTGCAGGCATGTCGTGGCGGTCGTCCTTCGGGGCAACCGAGGATCGCAACTTCTCCCGGCACTAGCCGGGAAAGTGTGGTGCGGATGTGGCGCTCGTCTTCCGGGTGAGCGAGGATCGCAACCTGCATGCCGAGAACGACGTGCAGGGCGAGGTCGACTGTGGCGCTCGCCTTCCGGGGCGGCCGAGGATTGCAACCCGGACACCACTTGGACAGTATCCCCCGCACCGACGCGTGGCGGTCGTCCCTCGGGACGACCGAGGATCTAAACTCGAAGGCGCGCTGCTCGTTGGCGACATGGGCCTCGTGGCGCTCGCCCTCTGAGGCGAGCGAGGATCGCAACATCGACTGCCCTGGCGACCTCAAGCTCACCACCAAGGTGGCGCTCGCCCTCCGGGGCGGGCAAGGATCGCAACGACGACGTGAGCGAACAAGCGGACGGCTACCTTGCGCAACGGTTGACCGAGGATCGCAACGCCTCGTCGACGCGGTCGAGGATCTCCTCGGCGGCGGGTGGCGGTCGCCCTTCGGGCCGACCTAGGATCGCAACGTGACCGGGAACCTGGGCCCGGCGCTGGCCGATACGGCGGCAGTCGCCTTCCGGGGTGGCGGTCGAGGGTCGCAACTGTGGGACCGACCCGAGATTGAACGTGACGCTGGCGGTGGCGGTCGCCCTCGGGGCAACCGAGGACCGCAACGCCTCGGTGATGGCGTTCAGAGCGACGATGTTCGCGTGGCGGTCGCCTTCTGGGGCGGCCGAGGATCGCAACGCGTACTGGGTCAACGGGTATTCGCTGGCCTCCCGCAGTGGCGGTCGCCCTTCGTGGGGACCGAGGATTGCAACATCAAGGTCAACGTGGCCGGCACTGGCGACGGCCGGTGGCGGTCGCTTTCCGGGGCGGCCGATGATCGCAACTCCTGGGCCTGGAGCAGGTTGGCGCGCTTGAGCGGGTGGCGGTCGCCCTTCGGGGCGACCTAGGAGCGCAACGCGCCGGTACGCGGCATCGCGCCGGTGTTGGTGCCCGTGGCGGTGGCCTTTCGGGACGGCCGAGGATCGCAACATGTCGTGGACCGCCAGGAACGCGGTCGCGGCGACCGGTGGCGGTCGCCGTTCGGGGCGGCCGAGGATCGCAACGGCACGGCCGCGCACGAGATGGTGCTCGGCACGGGTGGTGGCGGTCGCCTTCCGGGGCGACCGAGGATCGCAACGGCTTCACCCCCGCCAGCACCGGCCTGGGCCCGACCAGTGGCGGTTGCCCTCCGGGGCGACCGAGGATCGCAACACTGAGAGTCAGCGACCACGGCGTCTTCGCTTCTGCCAGTGGCGGTCGTCCTCCGGGACGGCCGAAGATCGCAACGACGCCCTCGACGAGACGTACAACAGTGGGATGCGGGGTGGCGGTTGCCCTTCGGGGTGGCCGAGGATCGCAACACGGAGGCTGCATAGACCACCTTCGCCGCCACCCCGAGTGGCGGTCGTCCTTCGGGGCAACCGAGGATCGCAACGCCAGATACATGGTCAAGGAGATGACCGGCGCCGAGGTGGCGGTCGCCCTCCGGGGCTGCCGAGGATCGCAACAGCAGGACCGTCACGGTCGACGGTCCCGCACCGCCGAGTGGCGGTCGCCCTCCGGGGCGGGCGAGGATCGCAACCAGTCCATCGGCCGCAAGATGGGCAAGGGCATCCGGTGGCGGTCGTTCTCTAGGACGGCCGAGGATCGCAACGCTGTGATCGCCAGGAAGCCGTAGGGAGGCCGCGATGGTGGCGGTCGCCCTTCGGGGCGAGCGAGGATCGTAGTGCCGACGAGACCGGCATGCGGTGGGGGAGTACACCTGGCGCTCGCCTTCCGGGGCGAGCGAGGATCGAAACCCGCCGTACCTGGTGGATTCAGGGGAGATGGCCAAGCGGCGGTCGCCCTTCGGGGCGGCCGAGGATCGCAACTGCATGCTGGCCTCGAAGTCGCTGGCCATTTTGAGGGTGGCGGTCGCCCTCCGGGGCGACCGAGGATCGCAACCTGTTCGTGATGTTGATGACGACCTGGCCGGCGCCGCCGGTGGCGCTCGCCCTCAGGGGCGGGCGAGGATCGCAACCAGTCCTGGAACCAGTGCCCGCCGGCCAAGATGGCTGTGGCGCTCGCCCTCAGGGGCGGGCGAGGATCGCAACTTGCGCAGGACGCCGCTGTCCGGGTCGGCGTACGGGGTGGCGGTCGCGCTCCGGGGCGACCGAGGATCGCAACGCCCGCATCATCGGCCACCTCGACCCCAAGTGGCGGTCGCCCTCCGGGGCGACCGAGGATCGCAACAATGTGGCTTTGGGCGTGTGGGACGACGAGGAACTCGTGGCGGTCGCCTTTCGGGGCGACCGAGGATCGCAACACCTTCCCGCGATAGTCCGCGCGGGCGGGCACGGACGTGGCAGTCGCCTTCCGGGGCGGCCGAGGATCGCAACGACCACGCCTCGATCGTGGCCGACGTCCTGCGCCTGCGGCGGTCGCCTTACGGGGCGGCCGAGGATCGCAACGGGTTGACCAGCGGCGAGACGTCCAGCGAGGGAGCCCGTGGCGGTCGCGCTTCAGGGCGGCCGAGGATCGCAACCCGGGCTATGGGCCCCGGCGCAACACCCACGAGATGTTGGCGGTCGCTCTTCGGGACGGCCGAGGATCGCAACCACCGGAGTGGAACGCGGGCCTGGTGTCGGTCCCCCTGGTGGCGGTCGCTTTTCGGGGCGGTCGAGGATCGCAACCCGTAGACGTCGACCACGTAAGTCGCCATTGCCGGGTGGCGCTCGCACTGCGGGGCGAGCGAGGATCGCAACTCGACGACGCCGAGAGTCTGCTGGCCTCCGCGCCCGCGGCGGTCGCCTTCCGGGGCGGCCGAGGGTTGGAACCACTCCTGGAACCAGCGCCCGCCGGAAAGGATCGCCGAGGCGGTCGCCCCCTGGGGCGGCTGAGGATCGGAACACCGTGCCGCTGGCTGCCAAACCCCTCGCCGGATTGGTGGCGGTCGCCCCTGCGGACGGTCGAGGATCGCACTGGTTGCCGCGCAGGTCCGACTGGGTCGGCTCCGGTGGCGGCTGCCCTCCGGGGCGGCCGAGGATCGCAACGCCGGGCTGTCCCCCAGCACGATCCCCCCGGCCGCGTGGCGGTCGCCCTCCGGGGCGACCGAGGATAGCAACGTCAGTGACTCGGTCGGGCACTGCCCGGAGGGTGCCGCGTGGCGGTCGCCCTTCCAGGCGGCCGAGGACCGCAACGCCCGCTGGTGGTGGGGGCATCCGACGGCGATCGGCGTGGCGGTCGCCCCTCCGGGCGGCCGAGGATTGCGACCTCGGGGACGGCCCGACGCTGACGGTGGTCTGCGCGTGGCGGCCGCCCCCCGGGGGCGGCCGAGGATCGCAACCTGTACAACCAGTCCACGCTGACGGAGTCGCAGTCTTCGGGGCGGGCCGAGGATCGCAACCCGCCCTTCGCGGCGCCGGTCCGGGCCTGGCTGGACGTGGCGGTCGCCCTCCGGGGCGGCCGAGGATCGCGACGCTAAGACGGGCCTGCTTGGCAAGGCGGCCATGGCGTGGCGGTCGCCCTCCGGGGCGGCCGAGGATCGCAACGCCCCGGTGGCCGAGACCGCGACGCTGCCTGAGCGTGGCGGTCGCCCCCCGGGGCGAGCGAGGATCGCAACATCCTCTCCCGGGTCTTGTGCGCGCCATGCGCGCGCGTGGCGTTCGCCCCCCGGGGGTGAGCGAGGATCGCAACAGCGTCGTCCGCCGCTGAACCGGCCGCCGGGCAGCTGTGGCGTTCGCCCTTCGGGGCGAGCGAGGATCGCAACATGAACTGGCCTACCAGGCGGAACGCGCAGAAGATGTGGCGTTCGCCCTCCGGGGCGACCGAGGATCGCAACTCTTGCTCGGACGGGTCGAGCCGGCCGTCGCCGGGCTGAGCGGTCGTCCTTCGGGACGGCCGAGGATCGCAACATCGCCCAGATCGTCGGTACCCTCGCCGTCGGGGAAGTGGCGTTCGCCCTCCGGGGCGGGCGAGGATCGCAACCTGGCTTCCCACCAGTGGAGTTAGGTCATCGACCCGTGGCGCTCGCCCTCCGGGACGGGCGAGGATCGCAATAAGCACGTCGTCCAGACTGCGGAATGCGCCGGTCAGAGTGGCGGTTGTCCTCCGGGGCGATCGAGGATCGCAACTGGTACAACATCCCGAAGATCGTCAGCTCCGTGATGGTGGCGGTCGCCCTTCGGTGCGGCCGAGGAGCGCAACATGAACAGCAGCGTTGGGTCCTGCGAGAGGTGGGCATGGCGGTCGCCCTTCGGGGGCGGCCGAGGATCGCAACTCCAGGCTCTGTTCGAGCTGATGCCTCAGGTGGGGGGTGGCGGTCGCCTTCCGGGGCGGGCGAGGATCGCAACAGGGTGTGCTCCCGGTCCGGTCCCCCCGGTTGCATGTGGCGCTCGCCCTCCGGGGCGGGCGAGGATCGCAACTCCGAGCTGGGCCTCAAGTTCAACGGCGACGGGCGTGGCGCTCGCCCTTCGGGGCGTGCGAGGAGCGCAACCGCTTCCCCTGCAGCCGCAACTTCGAACCCACCCTCGTGGCGCTCGCCCTCCGGGGCGAGCGAGGATCGCAACTATGTGGATCTCCCGTCGCCCGGCGTGCATTTCAAGTGGCGGTTGCCCTTCGGGGCGGCCGAGGATCGCAACCTGACCAGGGACCACCTGGACGGCGAGTCCCGTAGTGGCGGATGCCCCTGGGGCTGCCAAGGATCGCAACACCGTCTCCACCAAGCAGAACGCGGCCTACCGCAAGGGTGGCGGTCGTCCTCCGGGCGACCGAGGATCGCAACACGGACACGCCGGGGGTGTGGGCGTGCCGGGACGTCGTGGCGGTCGCCTTCCGGGGCGGCCGAGGATCGCAACACCCTCAACATCCTGGCGGCGACGTACCGCAGCGAGGTGGCGGTCGCGCTCTTGGGCGGCCGAGGATCGCAACGGTATCCCTCTGCCGCAAGGCTGACGTGGTGGTCGCTGTCTGGGCGGGCGAGCGCATCACCGGTGGTGGTCGCCCGCACCTGGGATGGCTACTTCTTTTCTAGAGAGTTTGAGCTTGTGTAGCGACCTGATGCGGGGGCTGGTCGCAGTCGCAACTCGTGTGTCGTGGCGGGTGG
The DNA here is from genome assembly GCF_042885555.1 of Kitasatospora sp. NPDC058048. Lineage (NCBI taxonomy): Bacteria > Bacillati > Actinomycetota > Actinomycetes > Kitasatosporales > Streptomycetaceae > Kitasatospora > Kitasatospora sp. NPDC058048. Next base: position 62,766 of record NZ_JBHVRT010000030.1, read on the forward strand.
GTAGCCTTGTGGGTCATGCGTGACGAGCCTCTCTATGCCCACTCGCCCAATGGTGCTGGCCGGTGGCATCTGCTGGGTGATCATCTTCGTGGATCGGCTGAACTGGCTGCGCGGTTCGGTGCGGTGTTCGGTATGGCTGCCGCGGCTGAGTATCTGGCGTTGGTCCACGATGTGGGGAAGGGCGGGTGTGCGTGGCAGGACCGGCTGGTGGAGGTTGCCGGTACCGGTGGGACGGTTGGTCTCGACCACAAGAGGGCGGGGGTCCGTCTTGCGGCGCAGTGTTTGCCGGGGCCTCTTGCGGGGGTGGTGGAGGGTCATCACGGGGGTTTGCGGTCCTGGGGTGAGATGCGTGCTCTGCTGAGGGAGCTGCGGGCGCGGCCCGGTGCTGTGGAGGAGGCGATTCGCCGGGTCGCGGCGGAGGTTCCCGAGATCGAGTCTGCGGGGATCGCGGTGCCGCGGTGGCTGTCAGACCCCGACAGCGACAGCGACTTCGCTGATGTCGACCTGATGGTCCGGATGCTGTTCAGCTGCGTCATCGACGCCGATCGCCTGGACACCCGCGCGCACCACCTGGGCCGGGTTCCGTATGTGCGCCCGGACGCGGACATGGCCGCTCTCGGCGAGCGGTTCGAGGAGGCCCGGAAGGCCATGCTCGCCGGCCGGGAGCCGTCGCGGATCGACGGGATCCGTACGGGCATCTACGAGCAGGCTGTGGCTGCGGCGGACGGCGAGCCGGGGATCTACCGGCTGCACGTGCCGACCGGCGGGGGAAAGACCCTGGCCGCGGCCGCGTTCGGGCTGCGCCATGCCGCGCGCAACGGCCAGCGGCGGATCATCGTCGCGGTGCCGTTCATCAGCATCACCGAGCAGAACGCCTCCGTCTACCGGAAGATGCTCGGCGAGCGGGACGTCCTCGAACACCACTCCTCCGTCGATCTCGAACGTGCGGGATGGGCCCGGCTGGCGGCGGAGAACTGGGATGCGCCGTTCGTGATCACGACCACGGTGCAGTTGTTCGAGTCCCTCTTCAGCCGTTCGCCGTCGAGGATGCGCAAGCTCCACCGGCTCGCTGGTGCGGTGATCGTCCTGGACGAGGTCCAGGCGCTGCCGGACCGGCTGCTGGTTCCCATCCTGTCGGCACTGAGGGGTCTGACCGAGCGGTTCGGCACGACGGTGCTGCTGTCGTCCGCGACCCAGCCCGAGTTCAGCAGCATCGACGGTACCGGGCACCGGCACGTCATCCCCGACCCGGCGCCGCTCTTCTCGGCTCTCGAGCGCGTCCGCTACGAGTGGCGCGAGGACACCACCCTGGCCGCCATGGCCAGCGAGGCATCCCGGCACGAGCAGGTGCTGATGGTCGTCTCGACCACCCGCGACGCCAACACCGTCCACCAGCAACTTCCCTCGGGCGCCCTGCACCTGTCCACCCGCATGACCTCGGGACACCGCCGGGAGACGATCGAGGAGATCCGCACGCTCCTCGCCGCCAAGCAGTGTGTCCGGGTCGTGTCCACGTCGCTGATCGAGGCCGGCGTCGACCTCGACTTCCCGATCGTCTTCCGCGCCTGGGCCCCACCGGAGAACCTCCAGCAGGCGGCCGGCCGCTGCAACCGCGAGGGCCACCTGCACCGCGGAACGGTCATCATCTTCAAAGCCCACGACAGCGGCAGGATCCCGGACCCGTCGTACATGCTCTCCCTCGGCATCGCCGCCAACCGCTTCGGTGACGGCCCCGACAAGGCCGACCCGGACAACCTCACCGCACTCGCCCACTACTCCAGGACCCGCTACCGGCTCCAGGGCCTCGCCAACCTCGGGAACCCGATCGAGGCGCTGCGCCGGGAACTCGACTTCCCCGCCGTTGCGGAGCAGTTCGTCATGATCGGCGAGAGCACGGCGAGCGTCGTCCATGTCCGGCCCGACCTGAAGCCCGAGGACCAGGCTGCGGCCCGTGCCGCCATCGACATGTTCCGCGCGGGTCAGCCCTGCGGGCCCGAGACCCAGCGCGTCCTGCAGCCCCACATCGCCGGCATCCCCAGGGCCGAGGCGGACGCAGCGCTGGCAGCCGGCCACGCGAAGCTCATCGTCGACGACCTCCTCGAGTGGGTCGGCCCCTACCACCCACAGCGCGGCATCGAACCGCCCAGCCGGTAGCGGTAGCCGGCCGATTTGTGGCGGCCCCGACAACTTCCCATTAGGAGCAGGCTGTTGGTCACATGCGCAGGCGCTTCGGGCTCCTTCCCCGTCCTGAGCGCGAGGCCAACCGGCGGGGAGAGCCCGGCCGGAGGGTGCGGGTTGGGTAGGCTCCCCAGCGTGGCGCCGCCCTACCACGAGGGGGTGGCGAGGATCGAAACATAGGCGTGTTGGTGTCTGTCCGCGCGCTCGCGCCCCCGTCGGCTCGCCGGCGGGGGCGTCATTGTCAGTGACCCCTGATACACATTCAGCAACAGGCAAGGTCGTCGCAAACACGACACCGCCGAAGCTGTCAAGCACTCCCATGAAGCAGCTTCATGGGTGTGTTAGTGATGCTACGGTCCATGCCTGACACATCGTCACATTGCCCTGGAGAGGGTGATTACCTTGCCGAGCCATGCCCAGACACGCTGGCCGGAGCCGCCGGTGACCGTCGAACTGTGGGGACCACTGGCCTGCTTCACGCGACCCGAACTGAAAGTCGAACGGGTCAGCTACCCCGTCATGACGCCCTCCGCGGCCGTCGGAGCACTCAGCGCCATCTTCTGGAAACCGGAGATGACGTACGTCATCCAGTCGATCGAGGTCCTCACCCCGATCGACTGGATCAACATCCGACGCAACGAGGTCAAGTCCGTCATCACCGCACCCCGCATCAAAGCCCTGCGCACGGACCACAGGGAGCGCTACGACGTCGAACACGACCGCGACCAGCGCAACACCGTCGCGCTGCGCGACGTCGCCTACCGCGTGAACACCCAGATCGTCCCGACCCGCAACGCCAAGGCACCGGCCGCCAAATACCGCGAGCAGCTGCGCCGCCGCACCGAACGCGGCGGGTGCTTCTCCCAGCCCTTCCTCGGATGCCGCGAGTTCTCTGCGGGCTTCGGCCCGCGCGGATCATGGCCCGGCAGCCCCACCGATGCGAAGGCCAGCCCGATCGAACGCACCGAGGAACTCGGCGTGATGCTGCACTCGATCAGGTACGGCGACCGCGGCCAGGAGACCTACCACTGGTTCCGCGCCCGCCTGGACAACGGCGTGCTCCACGTTCCGCGGCGCCCCCTGGGCGACGACGAGGTCCACATGCCCACCGGCTCCTGGCGAACCGGAGCCTGACCATGCTGCTGCAACGCCTCACCGAACGCGTCGCCGACCAGGAACCGTCCTACACGAAACCGGCCACGATCAAATGGGCCGTACTCCTCGACGGCGACCACTCGCAGGTCCAGGACCTGCGAGTGCCCAAGGGCCAGCCCGCGCTGCGCCTGGCCGTGCCGACCTCCACCCGCACGGTCGCCATCGCACCCTGCCTGCTCGCCGACAACGCCCAGTACGTCTTCGGCGTACCGAAGGCCGACCCCAAAACCGGAGAGGTCAAGGACAAGGACGCCGCCCGCGCGGCGAAATGCCGCACGGCCTTCGCCGACCTCGCCCGCCAGTGGGCAGCCGCCAACCCCGGCGACCCCACCGCCGAGGCCGTCGTCCGCTTCCTCGCCACCACCACGAAGGCCCCGGCCGACATGGCCGCCGGCGACCTGGTCGCCATCAGCGTCGACGGCCAATGGGCCCACCAGCACCCGAGCGCGCTCCAGTTCTGGGCGGACAAGGTCAGCGACTCCAAAGGAGCCGGCAACACGGGCCTGTGCCTCGTCTGCGGACACGAACGCCCGCTGCTCGCCACCGTGCCGGTCTCGATCGCCATGGGCGCCATCCCCGCCAAGCAGGCCAAGAGCACCCAGCTCGTCAGCGTGAACACCGCCGCACAAGGCCGCGCCGGCGTCACCGCCGGTCTCGCCGCCACTCCGCTGTGCGAGAAGTGCGGGACGGCCGCCACCACCTCACTTGGCGAACTCCTCGCCGACCCGAAACACCGCAGGCGCGCCGACACCGCGGTGACGGTCTGGTGGACCCGCGAACCCGTCAAACGCAACGGCTTCGGCACCCTGGACGACCCGCAACCCGAAGACGTCGCCAACCTCATCGGAAAGATCTTCAAACCGGGCACCGGGACCACCGAATACTCCGCCGACGTCAACAAGTTCTACTCCGCCACCCTCGGCGCGAACGCCTCACGCGTCGTCGTACGCGACTGGATCGACGTCCCCCTGCCCGTCATCGAGGACTGCCTCGGCCGCTGGTTCCGCGACCACCAGTACCTCGACCCCTGGTCACCCCACACCACCCACCAGAGCACGGCGGACCACCCCGGTCCGGGCGCCGGCCCCCAGTACCAGGTCTACCCGCTCTGGAGGCTCACCCTCGCCTGCGCGCGATGGGTCAAGGCCGAGAAGAAGTACCACCCCAAGACCATCCCCGATGGCCTCGACGAAGCGCTCCTCCACAGCGCCCTCCACGGCACACCACCCCCCGCCTGGATGCTCCCCCGGCTCCTCGCCCGCATCCGCGCCGACCGCCGCATCGACGGCCCCCGCACCGCCCTCCTACGCCTCGCCCTCACCCGCCACCACACCCAGGAGCACGGCATGCCCGGCCTCGACCTCACCGCCGACGACCCCGCCTACATGTGCGGCCGCCTCTTCGCCACCCTCGCCGCCGTCCAACGCCGCGCCGCCAAAGACACCGGACGCACCGTCAACACCACCATCACCGACAAATACTTCGGCACCGCCATGAGCAGCCCCGCCACCGTCCTCGCCAACCTCCGCGCCGGCGCCGAAAACCACCTCCGCATCATCCGCCGCCGCAACCAGCCCACCGCCAACGCCCTCGAAGCCCGCATGCGCGACATCTACCAACACCTCAACGACGTCCCCCTGCTGCTCACCATCCCCGAGCAGGGCCGCTTCGTCCTCGGCTACGAACACCAGCGAGCCGCCGACATCACCGCCGCACTCGCCTACAAGGCGGCCAAGGAACAGGCAGCCGAAACGGCCGAGGCCCAATACATCGAGGCCGGTGCGCTGTTTGACGTCTCGGACCTCATCGAATCCGCCCCGGCCGACTCCGAAACCGCCTGACAACCCCACCCAGCAGAAAGCGAGAACCCGCCATGACCGTCCCCACCCACCTCGACCCCGCGCGCAAGCACGACTTCGTGTTCCTCTTCGACATCGTCGACGGCAACCCCAACGGCGACCCCGACAACGGCGGCGCCCCCCGCACCGACCCGATCACGATGCAGGGCTACGTCACCGACGTCGCCCTCAAGCGAAAGATCCGCAACACCATCGCTCTCCTGAACGCCGGCCGCCCCGGCTACGACATCTACGTGGAAGCCGGAGTCGCCCTCAACGCCCAACACGAGCGCGCCTACGACACCGGCGGCGCCGCCAACGAGTCCGAAGCCCGCGACTGGATGTGCCAGACGTTCTACGACGTCCGCATGATGGGCGCCGTCATGACCACCGGCAAGAACCGCGACCGAACCGCCGGCCGCGTCCAGGGCCCCCTGCAGCTCACGTTCAGCAGGTCCATCGACCCCGTCACCACGATCGAAGTCCCCATCACCCGCGTCACCCCGACCCGAGTCGAGGACCTGGCCACCAAGCAGACCGAAATGGGCACCAAGAACATCGTCCCCTACGGCCTCTACCGAGGCGCCGGCCACTTCTCCGCCCCGCTCGCCGCCAAGACCGGCGTCACCACAGATGACCTCCAAGCCCTCTGGCAGGCCTTCAAGATGATGCTGGAACACGACCGGGCCGCCGCCCGCGCCTCCATGGCCCTCCGCGGGCTCTGGGTCTTCAGCCACTCCGACGCCTACGGCCAAATCCCCGCCCACAAGCTCCTGGAGCGCGTGCACGTCACCCCACTCGGCCACACCGCGGCACGCTCGTACTCCGACTACAAGGTCACCGTCGACGCAGACGTCCCGGACGGAGTCACCTTGGCCGCACTGGTCGACTAGCCAGACCCGAACAGCCTGGGCAGCAACACCGCAACTTGAGAACTCAACAGTGGACCGCATTCGGGCCGCGGCCAGGCCAGTGGCCTCTTGGGCCGCCGAGGACCGCAACGTCCGAGCCCATGTTGCTGCGCCAGGTTGAGAGCAGTGCGGTCGCCCTTCGCGGCGGCCGAGGATCGCAACCTCTGATCCCGGCCGGCCACGGTCGGTGTGCGGCTGTGGCAGTCTCCCCGGGGGCGACAGAGGATCGCAACCACGACCCATCGAAGCCGCACACGACGGCTTCCCCGGGTGGCGGTCGCCTTCCCCCGGCGGCCGAGAATCGCAACAGGACCTCGCCGATCTGGTCGGCCTACGGGGCAAGTGGTGGTCGCCCTTTCGACGGGCCGAGGATCGCAACCGCCAGCCGTAGCCCTCGTACGGCCTGAGGGGGGGCGGCGTGGCGGTCGCTCTCTCGGGTGGCTGAGGATCGCAACACGCTCCCGGCGATGCGCAGGCCGTGGAGGCTGGTGGTGGCGGTCGCCCTTCGGGACGGCCGAGGATCGCAACACTCACTAGTGGTGGGGCCAGCGGACCTGTGCCCAGGTGACGGTCGTCCTTCGGGACGGCCGAGGATCGCAACATCCAGGTGGACGAGGCCCACCTGTTCAAGAACCGGTGGCGGTCGTCCTTCGGGACGGCCGAGGATCGCAACTCGCACACTGGCACGGCGACGTCATCCGTGAGGAGGTGGCGGTCGTCCTTCGGGACGGCCGAGGATCGCAACTGACTGTCTCCCTGGTACACCCCGATCAGCTGGCCAGTGGCGGTCGCCCTCCGGGGCGGCCGAGGATCGCAACTGCACGTGCATGTAGGCGAAGTCAGGCGCGCCGCCCTGGTGGCGGTCACCCGCCCGGGCGGCCGAGGATCGCAACCACGGCTACGCTGGCACGCCGGGCCTGGCTGAGACCGTGGCCGTCGCCCTTCAAGGCGGCCGAGGATCGCAACCCGACGTTCTGCCGTCTCTCACTCAACATACGAAGTGGCGATCGCCCCCTCTTGGGGCGACCGAGGATCGGAACCAAGTCCCCGATATCGCAAGGATTTTCGGCGTGCCGGTGGCTCTCACCTTAAGGAGCGTCCGGGGCTCGCAACTCCGCCTCCGACGCCGTGACGAGCCGTGTACTGTGGCGAGGCGGTCGCCCCTGCGGGGCGGCCGAGGACCGCAACGCATCACTGAGCCAAACGCCGTCCGGCGGCAGATAGGTGGCGGTCGTCCCCCGGCGGAAGGGGGCGACCGAGGGTGCAACGCCCTGCTTCAGAAGAAGGAGGCCAGCCGATGAGCACGATGGCGGTTGCCTCCGCAGGGCGGCTGAGGATCGCAACACGCTGGACTGCGACTCGCTGACCGCCTCGGCGATGTGGCGGTCGTCCTCCCGGGGGCCGAGGATCGTAACTACGCCCACCTCAAGGGTGGCCAGTCCGCCCCGGAGGTGGCGGTTGCCCCCCGGGGTAGCCGAGGATCGCAGCACCGACCAGATTGTTCGCCTGAATTCCGACCTTCCGCACTGGTGGTTGCTCCCCGGTTCGGCCGAGTATCGCCATGGCGTCTCCTGGTCCTTGGGGCGGCGGCAACGAACAGGTGGCGGTCGCCCCCTTGGGACGACCGAGGATCGCAACCTTCCTATGTGTGGCCCGTGCTCGCCGTGCGTGCCGGTGGCGGTCGCCCTTTCGCGTGGCCGAGGATCGAAAGTCACGCACAAGGGTGAAGCCGGAGGTGAGGTAGGCGTGTGGCGGTCGCCCTCTTGGGCGGCCGAGGATCGCAACCTGTATGCGCGCAACAGCCGCGGCGGTAAGAGCGCCCGTGGCGGTTGCCCCTTGTGGCGGCGGAGGATCGCAACGATCCGTACATGACCCAGAACATCGAAGGGCCCGCGGGTGGCGGTCGCCCTTCGGGACGGCCGAGGATCGCAACTCCGCCGCCATGGAGCCCCGCCCGTTCCACGCCCCTGTGGCGGTCGTCCTTCGGGACGGCCGAGGATCGCAACCGCTCCCGCTTGAACGCCTCGAAGACGTCCGTCGGCAGTGGCGGTCGCCCTCCGGGGCGGCCGAGGATCGCAACAACGCGGGCGCGGGAGCGACCGCGCTGATCCTCCTGTGGCGGTCGCCCTCCGGGGCGGCCGAGGATCGCAACCTCCCAGGTGGTGTCCGCCCACGGGCACACCCGCCGGTGGCGGTCGCCCTCCGGGGCGGCCGAGGATCGCAAACCCGCGTGGAGGGATTCTCACTGAGGCTTTGTCCGCTGCTGACGGTCACAACCGCCTGCTGACCGAAGGGCCACCGAATCCCTTCGGACAGCAGGCGGTCACATTCTGTGGTTGGTGTGGCAGTGGGCCGCCCTGTCGGACCTGCTCGAGATCTGGTGGGCGCCAGCTCGGCTACGCCGCGAGGGGCAGGTCGTCGTCGTCACGGGGGACAGCCCGGAGCTGGCGTGCCTGGGCCCGGTCGAGGGCGGAGGCGAGCGCCCGGACGGCCTGGTCGGCGGAGTCTTTGAGGAGGTGGCCGTAGAGGTTGATGGTGACGGCGATGGTGGAGTGGCGCAGGGTCTTGGAGACGACGGCGATGGGGATGCTTTCGGCGATCATGATGCTTGCGGCGGTGTGGCGGAGGTCGTGAAGGCCGATGCGGGGAAGTCCGAATTCGGTGGTGCGCTTGCGGAGCTGGTCGAGGACCCACTGAGGTCGCAGCGGTGTTCCGCCCGGGCGGGCGAAGACCAGCCCGTCCAGCCGGCCGTCCGGGTGGGCGTTCATCTGGATCGCGGCCTGGCGATGGAGGGCAGCCATGACTCTGGGGGAGAGGCTGATCCAGGCCCTACTGGCTTCGGTCTTGGGCTCGCGGAGGTGGATCTTCCCGTTGTCGATGGCGGCCAGGGTCCAGCGGACGTAGAGCTTGCGGTCCATGAGGTGGACGTCGGACCAGTGCAGGGCGAGGATCTCGCCGCGGCGCATGCCGGTGCCGAGCATGACCTCGAACAGGTCGGTCAGCTGGTCCGCGTACTGCTCGGCGCCGTGCTGCAGGAAGGTGGCTGCCTGCTCGGGGGTCCAGCAGGTGCGCTCGGCGGCGCGGGGCTTGGGCGGCACGGAGTGCTTGGCGGGGTTGTAGCGCAGCCCCCAGGTCCGCACCGCGTGGTTGAGGGCGTTGCGCAGGGTGGAGACGATCCGGTAGAGGGTGACCTTGCCGCGCTTGGCCTTGCGCTGGGCGGCGATCCAGCGCGCGATGTGCTTGGGACGCAGGTCGGGGAGACGGTAGTTGCCGAAGGCGGGGATCAGGTCCCGCTCCACGCACGCCTCGTAGCCGGCGTACGTGTTCGGCGCGAGCTCCTCCTTCTTCACCTCCAGCCACTGTCGCAGGAAGCTCGCCACCGTGACGCGCCGGTCCTCGTACACCCCGCGCAGCTCACCGTCCAGCACCGCCCTCATCTCGCGGGCCGCCTCGGCTCGGCTGGCGAACCCACCGCGCCGGCGGGTCTTTCGCTTCCCGTCCTCGGGGGCCAGGTCGACGCAGTACGTCCACGACCCGTGACCCGCCTCCTCCAACAACCGCACACACCACGGACCCAACTGCCTCCCGTGCCCGTCCGAACAACCACACCGCCGGTACACCCGACCACGCTGCGCACGCTGTCCCATGAGCTTCCCCTTCTCTCGGACTGGGTGGTGCCTCTGGGCGAGGAGATCCAGTTCGACTGGGTGGAGCTCCCGGGGTTGGAGTCGTCCTCGCGGGACGACCGGGTCGGCCTCCTCGCGTACCCGTGGTTCGGAGAGCTCGGCCAGCCGCGTGCTGCGGTCCCGGAGGATGTCCTCGTTGACGATCCATTCGATCCGGTGCCGGCCAGCCGTGTTCTCCGGGGCGCCGCGCCACAGTGCCACGGCGCTGCCGATGGGTGTGTGGACCCGGGTCCTTCAGGCAGGGCGGTGCGGTGGTCAGTTCGGTCGGGTGGCCGTCAAGGGTTGTGTTGAACTCCTCGATGGTGTCCTGCTGTTCGGTTTCTGGCAGGGTGCGGATGTCGGTGGCGGTCAGCAGAGTGCTGTCCAGGATGAGGGCGCCGTACTGGGCGATCAGCGCCGGGAGGGGCTGCTCGCCGGGCGCGTCCCGGGCCAGGGCGTCGTCGTCGCCGTTCCAGCGGCTTCGAGTGCGGCGGCGCGCAGGATCTGGTCCGGGGCCAGCATGGGGGAGGGCATGGGCAGCACCGTAACCGCCCCCGGAGCGGCCCGGGGCGGACCGGGGTGTTCCGTCTCCGCCCGGATCCGGTCGCTGATCAGGATGTTGTAGTCGGTGCCGAGCGCGACCACGAACAGGACCAGGGGCAGGGCGACGCCTGGCTTGCCCATCGCGTGCTGGAACAGCAGGGCTGCCGCGCCGGGGGTGGCCGCGAAGCCGAGGCCGACCGAGAGCATCAGGACCACTGGTGCGAGCAGGCTGCGCAGCAGCAGGAGGAGGATCACCCCGATGAGTGCGGCCGCCACGGGGAAGACCAACCGCAGGTCGCGGTCGACGGCGGCGCGGATCGGTCCGGAGACCAGGTCACGGGCCTGCTGGGACTGCGAGTCCGCGGTGAGGAACAGGTCGATCCTGGCGGCCTGCCGGTCCTCGCTCAGGACCGGTGGGCGCCCTGGCGGCGGCGGGCGGTGCGGCCGGACCGAGGGCGGGCCGCACCGGGTACGGTCTGATCGGAATGCGCGAACGCGTCGCGCTGCACGGCGGCAGCCTGGCGGCAGGCGGTGTGGACGGTGGTGGCTTCCGGGTGGTGGCCAGCCTGCCGGTGGCGCCGGTCGACGGTGAGGAACGGCCCGGATGACGGAAACCCCGGAGCGGATCAGGGTACTGATCGCGGACGACCAGCCGCTGGTGCGGCGGGGCCTGGCCCTGATCCTGTCCCCGACCCGGCGTTCGACGTGGTCGCTGAGGCCGACGACGGGCAGCGGGCGGTCGACCTCGCGCACCGGCACCGACCCGACGTCGTGGTGATGGACATCCGGATGCCAGTGCTCGACGGGGTCCAGGCGACTGAGCGGCTCACCCGGGAACTGCCCGGGTGCCGGGTCCACGGGGGAGCGGGGCCGGTTGCCCCGAACCGCCCCGAGCCGCGAGGCCGTCCGGTGCCCGGCCCCGCGCGCGCGGGAGCCGGCCCGAGGGGTGGGTCAGCGGCAGAGGGCTGCGTCCAGGGCGGCCGCCATGTGCTGTGCGCCGTCCTCGAACGGGACGGTGGTGACCGTGATGCTGGCGGCGCGGCCGTCGTCGGTGACGCCGCCGCGGGAGCGGTAGCCGCGGGCGGTGCCACCGTGGCCCCAGGCCAGGCCGCCGCAGGAGAGCGGCTTGCTCTGCAGGCCCAGACCGTAGCGGACACCCGGGCCCAGGAGTTCGGCGGGGACGGTGGTGCGCATCTGGGCGAGCTGCGCCGGGGGCAGGAGCCGGCCGCCGAGGAGTGCGGTGAAGAACGAGTTGAGGTCGGTGTTGGTGGAGACGATCGCCCCGGCCGCCCAGGCGATCGAGGAGTCCATGTCGGTGAAGTCGACCAGGGGCGCGTCCGGCGAGCTGCGGAAGTAGCCCTTGGGGTGGGCCTCGTGGATCGTGGTGTCGCCGGGAGTGGGGAAGTAGGTGTGGCGCAGGCCGATGCGGTCGATGACGCGCTTGGTGATCTCCTCGCCGACGGGCCGTCCGGTGACCTTCTGGATGATCAGTCCGGCGACCAGGTAGTTGGTGTTGCTGTACTCCCAGCTGGTTCCCGAGGGGAAGCGGGCCTTCTGGGCGAGGGCGCCGTCGAGGAGGTCGCGGGGCTCGAAGTAGCGGAACTGCAGGGCGGTTTCGTCCGAGAGGGCCGGGGCTTCCAGGTAGTCGGGCAGGCCGCTGGTGTGCTGGAGCAGCTGGCGGACGGTGATGTGGCGTCCGTCGATGCCGTCGCCGCGCAGCAGGCCGGGGAGGTAGGTGTCGACGGGCTCGTCGAGGCCGATCTTTCCTTCGGCGACGAGTTGGAGGACGACGACGGCGGTGAAGGTCTTGGTGTTGCTGCCGGCGCGTACCTGTCCGTCGACGGGGGGCTTGGCCCCGGTGGCGAGGTCGCCGACGCCGGCGGTGTAGGTGCGGGTGCGGCCGTCGCGGTCCTTGACGGAGGCCAGTGCGGCGGGCAGGCCGTCGTCCTTCACCAGCGCGTTCAGGCTCTGCTGGACGCTGTCCGGCCTGCCGCCCGCGAATGCCGCGGTCGGTGCCAGCGCCCCGGCCGCCACGACACCGGCGGCCACGGCGGTCACGACCGCCACCGCCCGGTGCCGGCCGCCCCGGCGGGAACGTTGGACGCGGCTGTGCGGTGTGTGCTCGTTCACGGAGGAACTCCTCTGCTGAAGGGGGAATTGCCGGGCTGGGCGGGTTCCGCGCGCCGAGGCGTGCCGGGGCGCGCGGAACCCGTTGGTGGTGCCCGTGCGGATCGCGGATGCTCAGGCCGGACCGGGGAGGGTCCGCGGGGTCAGCGGCACAGGGCCGCGTCCACCGTGGCCTTGACGTGCTGCTCGGCCTCGTCGCCCGGGATCGCGGTCACCGCGATGCCGGCGGCGCGGCCGTCGTCGGTGGCGCCCCCGGCGGTGTAGTAGCCCGGGATGGTCCCGCCGTGGCCCCAGTACACGCCGCCGCACGACAGCGGATGGCTCACCAGGCCCAGCCCGTAGCGGACGCCGGGAGCCACCTCGTCGGCGGGGACGGTGGTGCGCATCTGGGCGAGCTGCGCCGGGGGTAGGAGCCGGCCGCCGAGGAGCGCGGTGTAGAAGCGGGTGATGTCGCCGGGGGTGGAGACGACAGCGCCTGCCGCCCAACCCCAGGACGGGTCCAGCTCCGTGTAGTCGCGGAGCGAGCCGTCGGCTTCCCGGTTGTAGCCCTTGGGGTGGGCCTCGTGGATGGTGGTGTCGCCGGGGGTCGGGAAGTAGGTGTGGCGCAGACCGATGCGGTCGACGACGCGCCGGTTGACCTCCTCGCCGAGCGGCCGCCCGGTGATCTTCTGGATGATCAGGCCGGCCAGCAGGTAGTTGGTGTTGCTGTACTCCCAGCGCGTACCTGGGGCGAAGTGGGCTTTCCGGGCCAGGGCCGCGTCGAGGAGCTCGCGCGGTTCGTAGTACCGGTTCGGGCTGGTGAGGATGGAGTCCTTGTCCACGTACTCGGGCAGGCCGCTGGTGTGCTGGAGCAGTTGGTGGACGGTGATGTTGCGTCCGTCGATGCCGTCGCCGCGCAGCAGCCCCGGCAGGTAGGTCTCGACGGGCTCGTCGAGGCCGATCTTTCCCTCGGCGACGAGCTGGAGGACGACGACGGCGGTGAAGGTCTTGGTGTTGCTGCCGATCCGCACCTGCCCGTCGACGGGGGGCTTGGCCCCGGTGGCGACGTCGCCGACGCCCGCGGTGTACGTGCGGGTGCGGCCGTCACGGCCCTTCACGGAGGCCAGCGCGGCGGGCAGGCCGTCGTCCTTCACCAGCGCGTTCAGGCTCTGCTGGACGCCGTCCGGCTTGCTGCCCGCGAACGCCGCGCTCGGTGCCAGCGCCCCGGCCACCACGACACCGGCGGCCACGGCGGTCACGGCCGCCACCGCCCGGTGCCGGCCGCCCCGGCGGGAACGTTGGACGCGGCTGTGCGGTGCGTTCTCGTACACGGAGGAACCCCTCTGGATGGATCGTTCCGGTGATTTCCGGCCTTGGTCAAGAGGACCATTCAGAGGTGGGGGAGTTCGTCCGCACCCAGGACGAGACCGAACCTGGGAGTCGGCTCCGGGAGATGACCCCGGGCAGGACCGTGCTCCTGGCCCAGGGCGGGGGCAGGACCACCCGCCATGCCCGCGGGCCAGAGCATCTGCCGGTCGGCCGACACCATCTGCGAGCCCCGCGCCCTGCTCGCCGTCTCCGGACTTGCCGCTGGGGGTCAAGGGCCCCTTGGCCGGCACCGGGCTGCCCGTGGCTGGTTCCGTCGGTCGGTGTGCGGTCTACTGCCTGCCGGAGCGGGGCCTCGGGAAGCGGCGGGTGGCACGGGCGGAGACCAGGGCCAGTGTGCCGAGGCCGACCAGCAGGGTCGAGGGCGGTGTCGCCGCGTTGAAGGAGTCCGAGGCCGTGACGGTGACGCCTGCGGTGGTGGTGGCGGTGACCGGGGAGGTGTCGGTCTCCTGGGTGCCGGCGGAAATGCGGACAGGGACCGGTGCCGGGTGGCGCCGGTCCCTGTCGGGCCGCGGGGGTGGGGTGGGTCAGTAGGAGTCGGGGGTGTGCTGCCGCGGCGGGTGGGTGTCCCTGGGGGTGAAGGCGGTGGCCCAGGGGGTGGTGACGGTCTCCAGGACGCCGGGGGCCGGGGCCGGCTGTGGGGCGGGCTGCGGGGGGAGGGGTTCGGCGGCGCGGAGCTGGTCGATGCTCCTGGTCATGCCCGTCTTGAGGCGGGGCGTCAGGGGCTTCTCGATGAGCCGGTGGACCAGCCAGGAGGCGACGAGCATGCCGGTGATGACGATGGCGACCGCCGTCCAGGGCTTGGTGCCGTGGTCGTAGAGGGCGCGCAGGGCGGTCCAGCCCATGGCCTCGTGGAGGAGGTAGAGGGGGTAGGTGAGGGCGCCGGCGAAGGTGAGCCAGCGCCACTGGATCCGGGAGCCCCAGCCCATGGCCACCGCGGTGATCACGAGGTAGGAGAGGGTGGTCAGCAGGACGGCGGGCCAGGTCGGCAGCTCGGGCCGGCCCAGGACGGTGTTCACGTCGTGCTGGTGCTGGATGGTGTAGAGCACCGAGAGGATCCAGCTGATCCCGACGATGCCGAAGAGCATGAGGTTGGGACCGTACCGGTGGACCAAATAGAGCGCGAGGCCGGCGACGAAGAACGAGGAGACGTCCGACATCGCGAAGAACTCCAGGACCGGCCACTTGGTGCTCGCCGAGACGATGCCGGCGACCGTCCAGATCGAGCAGAAGGCCACGATCCGCCGGTAGGTCACGCCCTGCCAGACCACGATGGCGAACAGCAGGTAGAAACGCAGCTCGGCCCAGAGCGTCCAGTAGACGGCGTCGACGTTCGGGATCCCCAGACCCACGTGGAACATGGTGAGGTTGGCGAGGACCTGCTCCGAGGGGAGCGGCTGGCGCACGAGCGGCCACATCGTCACGACCGCGGTGGTGAGCAGGACGGCGAACCAGTACGCGGGGTAGAGCCGGATGACCCGGGAGCGGACGAAGTCGCCCACCGGACGGCCCCAGCTGCTCATGCAGATCACGAAGCCGCTGATCACGAAGAACAGGCAGATGCCCGTCCAGAGGTACGCGGCGGGCGCGGAGGCGCGGTGGAACACCTGCTCGGCCGGCTTGCCCCAGGCGCTGATCTCGGGCTTGGTACCGCCGCCGTAGCCGATGTAGTGGTGGAAGACCACCATCAGCGCGGCCAGGATGCGCAGGCCGTCCAGGACGGCGAGACGGCCGCCCTTGGCGGACTTGCGGCGGCCCGAGGAACCTGGTCGTTGCCGGGGGAAAATGCTCACGGCTGACGATAACGCACGCCCTGTAAGCCGCTTGCAGACCCCTGTGCATGACAGGGCAGGGCGGCGACGGGCTGCGGCAGGGCGTTTTCCCGTGGTCGAGGCACGTGCTGGGAGGGGTGGGGCCGCCTCCGGGGGCGGTCGGTGCGGTCGGGGAGGGGGCGGGGACCGACGGTGCGGTCGGGGGCGGGGCAGGGACGCGACGGGTCGGGGACGGACGGTGCGGTCGGGGACGGCCGGCCCTCGGGAGTTCCTGACGCGCGCGCCCTGGCGCGGGAGTGGACCACCACCCCGCACCAGGACGCACGACGGACCGGCGCGCGGAGGGCGCGCCGGTCGGAGGACGCCGGCCGGAGCGCGTCGGTCAGAGCGTGCCGGTGATCGTGGTGCCGGTGTGGTTGCCCGGGATGGCGGTGAGGTCGAGGTTCTCGGGGGCGGCCCAGGTGCCGTCGTTGTGGCGGGCGGTGAGCAGGACCTTGTTGTCCGTGGTGGCGATGGCGAACACGGCGTCGGTGTCGACGGGCGCGGCGCTGATGCTGGTGCCCGTGACGTTGCCGATGACGCCGCCGAGGGAGGTCACGGGCTGCCAGGTGTGGTTGAGGTAGCGCATGGTGTGGTACTGGCCGTCGCTCGCGATGAGGGCGAGGTTGAGGTCGTTGCCCTGGCGGGAGACGGCGACGCCGCTCACCGGGCCGGTGCTGCCCGCGGCCTCGGAGACCGCCCCCCAGGTGCCCCAGTTGCCGGAGCCGGTGCGCAGGGTGTGGTAGACCTTTCCGCCGGCCACGGCCGCGATGTGCAGTTCGGGTCCGGCGTCCCCGGACGCTCCGGCGGCGGAGATGGCGGTGATGCCGTTGAGCGGGCCGGTGACGTCGGTGACCACGTTGAACGAGGTCCACTGGCCGGCGCCGTTGCGGATGGAGTGGTAGAGGGTGCCGTTGGCGACCACGACCACGTGCAGGTTGTCGCTGATGGAGGCGATGGAGACCTGGGTGATGCCGCTGAGGTCCGTGAGGGCGACGTTGAGGTCGGCGAAGGTCTGCTTCCAGCCGCCGTCGAGGTTGCGGATGGCGTAGTGGAGGTGCCCGTCGCCGCCCAGGGCGATGATGTGGGTGTCGGCGTTGATGCCGGCCGAGGCGACGGCGCGCACCCCGCCGATGTTGCCGGCCGTGGCCTGGACGTCCTCGTACGGGGTCCAGGTGCCGTCGTAGAGACGGCTGGCGAAGTAGAGGTTGGCGTCGCTGCGCACCAGGGCCTGGGTCTTCCAGCCCAGGGACTTCGCCCGGGTCTGCTGCACCCAGCCGGCGACGTTGTCGACGCGGGTGTTGTAGGCGCCGGTGCGGGTCTCGGTGGCGGGCACGCCCAGGCAGCCACCCTGCCAGGAGCGGGAGGCGACGGCGACCAGCTCGGCCCTGCCGCCCGTCTCGCGGATCACGGGGGCGCCGGTGTCGCCCTTGCAGATCGCCGCGCCGCCCGTACCGGTGGTGCCGATGCCGGTCGCGCTCACCGTGTCGAGCGAGAAGGCGCCGGTGTGGAGCTTGAGCGGAGCCCACTCGTCCTTGGTCCGGCCGTACGCGGGCACGCGCAGCGTCTGCCCGGCGGTCGGCGCGGCGGTGGAGACCGCCAGCGGGGCGATGCCGTCCACGGGCGTGGCCAGCCGGGCCATGACGAGGTCACGGCCGGCGTACGGCACCAGCTCGGACACCTCGGCGGTCCTGCCGCCCGTGGTGGTCAGGTCGGTGCGGCCGACGGTCGCGACGGTCTTCCACTTCGGCGCGCCGGCCGCCAGGGCCTGCGGCTGCGCCGGGTCGTCGGAGAAGCACGACGCGGCGGTCAGCACCCAGTTGCGGTCGACCAGCGCACCGGTGCAGGCGCGCAGGGTGTCGCCGATCGCCAGGCGCGCGGTGAAGGCGTAGGACCCGTCGGCGGCCGCGTTGCCGACCACGGCGCCGGCCGGGGGCGTGGCGAGGGTCGTCAGGGCTCCGGCGGCGAGGACGGCGGTCAGCGCGCCCGCCCGCAGGTTGCGGGACGAGGAGTTGCGAGGCATGAGTGGGCTCCCGAACGTGAGAGGTGGTGATGCGGGTGGTGGTGGTCAGCCGGTGACGGTCAGCTCGACGAGGGCGGCCGAGTCGCCGCCGGTGCCTACGCCGACTCCCTGGAAGCCGTTCGTGGGGACGTCGACGGTCTGGGTGGAGGTGCCGACGGTGAGGCCGGCGCGGACCGCGCGGCCGCCGCTGGTCTGCACGAAGAAGACGTCGGGCAGCTGCAGGGAGAGAGATCCCGTCGTGCCGGTGACGGTGAAGCAGATCTGGTTGTCCGGGTTGCCCGGGGCCAGGGTCCCGATCTGGATCTGGGACTTCGAGCAGTCGGCGGCGAGCATGATGTGGCCGTCGCCGCGCAGCAGCTTCACCTTGGTGATGGCGGCGGCGCCGGGGTAGGAGAAGTCCTCGACGGCCGGCGGTGCGGCGGAGTTGTCGGCGGGGGTGGTGTCGGCGGCGGCGATCGCGGAGGCGCCGCCGAGGGCCGCGGCGGTCACCGCGGCGGTGGCCAGCCACCGGCGGGCGGTCCTCCGGGTGCGGGAGGGGTTGTCTGTCACCTGGGGCTCCATCGGGAAGGGGGGCGGGGAGCGGGGGCGGCGCGGGTCAGCCGGTGACGCGCAGTTCGAGCAGGGTGGTGGGCTTGCCGTTGCCGCTGCCACTGCCGATCCCGACGGGGACGGCGGTGCCCTTGGCGATGTCGACGCTCTGGGAGACGCCCTCGCTGGTGAGCTTGGCGTTGACCGAGTAGTCGTCGGTGCGGATCCGGAACACGTTGGGGACCTCGACGGCGAGGTAGCCGGTGGTGCCGGTGGCGCGGAAGCAGATCTGGTTGCCCTTGTCGTTGGGCAGGTCCCAGCTGAGCACGCTGATCTGGTCGTCGACGGTGCAGTCGGACAGCACGATGTGGCCGTCGCCGCGCAGCAGCTTCACGTTCGGGTACGGGGCGGGGCCGGGGTGGATGAAGTCCTCGACGGCCACCGGCGCGGCTGAGTTGTCCGCCGGGGTGCCGTCGGCGGACGCGATCGCCGTGACGCCGAGCGTGGCGGCCGCGGCGACGGCGCCGCCAACGAGCCAGCGGGACATGCGCTTTGCCATGACTAATCCTCTTCGTTCATCTCGCGTTGCCCTGATGGGCAGATCCGCGGAATCGGGTGACCGGCCTGAATGGTGGGCGAACCAACCGAGCATGGCGCGACGTCATTGTCGGTGCGAATGACACGAATTGACTGCGCCACAGATGTCGGAGCCGCAGGCGGAATCCGGTCCATCGAACCAGACGGGCCGGTGCCCGGACAACCGCTTTCGGGGACTGGCCAGGCAAGATGTCACGCTTTCGAGGTCATTGGGTGCTTGTTGGCGATGCGGTTGTATTTGCTTGGCTATGCTCGCCGTCGGGTGTTTCATTGCGCTCGCTTTGCCCGGCAACTCCCAGAATTCGTGGACGCTCTGATGTGACGTCATTTATCGTGGCTCCGCCCCGGCCGGGATACGGCCGACGTCGACAGTGGAGGTTTCCCGTGCGCCAATCGATATCCCGCTCACGACGGCGAGGGAGGGGAGGGCCGCCGCTGTTGGGCAGGCTCACCCTGGGGCTGTTGCCGCTCGCGCTCACGGCGGGGCTGGTGGGGGCGGCGGGTCCGAGCGCCGCTGCCGCCACCGGGCCGGTCGCCGGGCAGGTTCAGCCGAGCGATCGCGAGCGTGCGGTGCGGGCGTGGCTCAACGGCGGCCCCCGGCTCCACGCACTCGCGGAGGCCGCGCTCGCGGGCTCCGACCAGGACGTGAAGCGGTTCGTTGAGAACGAACTCGCCGGGGCGCAGAGTGCGGATGACCTGCTCGCCGCCACGCAGATCTCCAGCGTGGGCGGGCCGAAGGTTCGCGAGGCCGCCGACAAGGCGATCGAGGGGACGGCCGCGGACCGACGAGCCTTCCTGGAGAGCGGCTGGCAGGCGGCGCTCGACGCGGACCGGCGGCTGTGGATCACCCGGATCACCGACCCCGCGATGGGCGCCGGACGGAATCTTCAGGCCGCGGGCGACGCCGCACTGCGCAGCAACACCAGTGACGACCTGCAGCGGTTCCTGACCGAGGGCCAGTTCCCGGCGAAGGACGCCGACGACCGGGTCAAGCTGGTCCAGATCCTGAGCTCCGGTGGCCCCAACGTCCAGGCCGCGGCGCGTCTCGCGCTGAACGGCACGATCCAGGACGTGCGCGACTTCCTCGCCGTCGGCCGGTACATCGCGCAGAGCCGTGACCAGGAGCGCGCGAGCATCGCGCAGCTGGCGCAGCAGGCCAAGGACGCGAGCGCCCAGGCGGCCCAGGAGACGGCCGCGGCGATCGAGGCCAAGGACACGGCGGTCCACGAGGCGCAGAAGGCCATGGAGGCCGCCGCGCGGGCCGCGTCCGAGACCCAGCAGGCCGGCAACGACGCGGCCAAGGCCACCGCCGCCGCGAACGACGCCGCCAGTGCGGCCGACCGCGCGGGTGCCGCGGCGAAGACGGCGATGGCGGCCGCCCGCGCGGCCAACGCGGGTGCACGCGCGGCCGCCTACGCGGCGTCGAACGCGGCCGCCGCGGCGGCAGGGGCCCAGCGCGCCGCGGCGAACGCGCGGACGGCGGCTGCCGCGGCGGCCGGTGACGCGACCAAGGCGCACGAGGCACGGGTGGCGGCGGACGCCGCCGACGCCGCGTCCAAGATCGCCGCGGACGCGAACGCCACGCTCGTCAAGGCGAACGAGGCCGCCAAGAGCAGCAAGGACGCGGCGGGTGCCGCGCTCAGTGCCAAGGGCAACGCGGATTCCGCGGCGGGTTCGGCCGAGCAGGCCGGTGCCTACGCGGACAGCGCCGGCGGCCAGTCGGCGAAGGCCAAGCAGGCTGCGGCGGCGACGCGCCGCGCGGCCGCCGAGGCCGGCCGTGCCGCCGCCGCCTCGCAGCAGCTGGCCGGGGAGGCATCCACGCAGGCCGAGGCCGCCAAGGCGCTCCTGAAGTCCGCGGGCGAGCACGCCGCCGCGGCGGCGCAGGCCGCCCGTGCCGCCGCCGACCACGCCGGTCAGAGCAGCAACGCCGCGCAGGAGTCCACCGACCACGCGAACGCCGCCTCCGGCTTCGCCGCGGACGCCCAGACCGCGGTCGACAAGGCCAACGAGATCCAGGACCTGGCCCGCCGCACCGAGGCCGAGGACCTGACCAACCGCACCGCGGCGGCCGTGGAGAAGGCCCGCAAGGCCAAGGCCGACCAGGCCGACAAGCAGGCGCAGACCGACCAGGCCGCCCAGGAGGTCCAGAAGGCGAAGGCTGAGGCCGAGCGCCTTGCCCAGCTGGCCAACCAGCCCGGCGCCACCCCGGCCCAGGTCGCCACCGACGGCCGCAAGCTCGCCCTGATCTCCCGCAAGATCTCCGGGGAGTGGGGAGCCTCGGCAGCCGAAGCTGCTCTCACGGGCTCGGACGCGGCCGTCTTCTCCTACCTCAAGGCCGGCCGACAGCAGGCTGGGGAGCAGGACGCCCGCGCCCGCGCCACCTCGGTCTACACGAACACGGAAAACGGTGCGGTCCGCGACGCTGCCTACACGGCGCTTCAGGGCGGCGGCGCGCAGGTCAGCGCCTTCCTGGCCAGCGGTCAGGACGAGGCTGCGGCGCCGGACAACCGGCTGACGATCACCCGCATCAGCGACAACGCCGGCCCGGCCGTCAAGGCCGCCGTCGACGCCGCGTTGCGGGTCAACACCCCCGCCGCGCTACGGGACTTCCTCGGCAAGGGACTGTCGGACGCCCAGGCCGCGGACGATCGCCTCACCGCCACCCGTCTTGAGGACGCGCAGACCACCGAGCCCGAGCTCAAGGCCGCGGCGAAGATCGCCCTCGAAGGCCCCGTTCAGGACCTGCGCGCCTTCGTGGCCGAAGGCCAGTACACCGCCCAGCAGAAGGACCGGCTCACCGCTGTCCACGTCGCGGACGTCAAGGGCCTGATCGCCGAAGCCACTGCCGCCGCCGCGACCGCCCAGAAGAACGCGGCCACGGCCCAGGCCGCTGCTGCCATCGCCCGCGACGCCGCCACCGAGGCCAAGGGCTACGAGGTCGCGGCTCAGGCTTCGGCCAACACCGCTGCCGAGCACGTCGCCAAGGCCCAGGCCGCCGCCGACGCCGCCCAGGCCGACGCCACCAAGGCTGCGGCAGCCGCGAAGACCGCCGGCGCAGCCAAGGCCTCCGCCAACCGGGATGCCGCCAGCGCTGTTTACTCCGCCAACCGGGCCGAGCGGTCGGCACGGGAGGCGCGGTGGGCCGCAAGCGACGCAAACAACTCCGCAGCCGAAGCCCGCGCTTCCGCAGAGGCGGCTGGTAAGGACGCGACGGCCGCGCAGGCCGCCTCCGACGATGCCCATGCGAACTACCAGGCCAAGTACGAGGCCGAGGAGAAGGCCCGGATCGCCCAGGTCGAGGCAGATCGCGTGGCAGCTCAGAAGGAGCTGGAGGAGCAAGCCGCGAAGGCGAAGCAGGATGCGATCGCGGCTATGGAGGAGGAGATCAAGAAGCAGAAGGCGGACAACGACAACGCCAACGCCTTCTACCACATTATTTCTGAGAGCATCCACTTCACGCTCGACATCATCGGTGGCGCCGGCGGGGTCTTTGCCCCCGGGCTCGCCGACATCGCCGACCTCGTCAACTGCGCCTACTACGCCGTCGAGGGCCGCACTACCGACGCAGTCACCTCTTGCATCGGCGCGATCCCCTTCATCGGTGATGGCGCCGCGGTGGCCAAGTTCGCCCAGTGGGCCAAGAAGTTCGGCTCCTGGGGCGAGAAGGCCGTCGAGTTCATCAAGAAGCTCGTCGGGCGTCTCCCCTCGTCGTGCCCGGGTCTGAACAGCTTCCCGGCCGGCACCCGCGTTCTGATGTTCGATGGCTCTACTCGAGTGATCGAGACCGTGCGGATCGGCGACGAGGTCCTCGCCACCGACCCCACCACCGGAGTGACCGGCCCCCGCAAGGTCTCGGCCACTATCTACACGCCGGATGACCGTGATTTCACGGACATCTCCCTGGGTGCCGGGCAGTCCGTGACCAGCACGGATCACCACCCCTTCTGGTCCGAGAGTCGGCAGCAGTGGGTCGACGCCGCTGACCTCCAGGCGGGCGACGAACTGCGCAACTCGACCGGACAGCCCCAGCGCATCGCCGGCGTCCGGCACTGGAACACCCTCCAGCCCGCCTACAACCTCACCGTCGACGACCTCCACACGTACTATGTACTGGCTGGCTCGACCCCGGTCCTGGTCCACAATTCCAGTGGATGCGGAACGGGAACGGTCTGGGATCAAATAAAGGCCACTCAGCCAAATTATGTCGGAAGTCAGCTTCCCCGGTCGTTTGAGTTCTCCGCGGGTGACGTTCAGGTGTGGGTGCATGGAAATGCAACAGAGCACATTGCGGAGTACCTCTCCGGGATGGCCGGGCGTGGTGCAACAAAGGCTCAGATAGATATGGCTGCGCAGGCTCAGCTTGCGAGCCTGCAGTCTGCGGTGCGTGAGGCGGGGAAGGGAGGACTCCCCTACGAGACCCTGATGGTTGTGGGGGGTTGGGAGCTGAAATTCAGTGCACCGCGCAACCCTGGGCAACTTCCCGCTCTGATTCATGCCCTTTACACGGAGTGATTGGTAAGTTGTGTGATATCTGTACTTGGCGCAGCAGGCTGCGAAGGTGCGTATCTCGAGATCGATCCTTGGATCGCTATGAAGGTTGCCTGGGAACCTAGGATTCAGGGGCGGCCTTTGTATCTCAGGGTTTCTGGGATCAACGGCGGCGAGGTCGAGATGAAGATCGACCCGGTTTCCGGAGCGCTCGGCCAATTGGTCGTCATCGATGCCCCTCCGCGGGTCGAAGTGGGAAATAGGATCCCCCTTGATGGAGGGGATCACAATCTAACCCCGATTCTTGATCGATCCATTTGGGGTTGGAAAGAGAATCCGGACGGCGTGACGCTTGACGGTCCCATTGCTTCCTCGGTTGAGGGGCTGGGATTTATTCAGTCGGAAGAGCGGATCGGTCTGGTGTTTTCCGATCGAGAGCCTGTCCGGTATTTGCGTTGCGAAAACATCGCAGTCGCAGTCTCGGATGACGGTGCTCTGGTGGAGATCTCGGCCTTCCTGTAGCCCGCCGCGCTCGTTATTGCGGGCGCGGCGGGGCTGGAAGGGTTTTCTGAGATTTCCGCGGGTAGCCCCACCGAAGAACTTCGGTGGGGCTACCCGCGTTTTGGCAGGAGGGCCCATGAGGACGTCTGCGACGGCGCGGTGACGTGAGGGCGACATCTGAGGAGCTGAGGTGAGTCACGGTGGTAAGACTGCGTCGTTTCAAGTGCGTCAGGGCCCGGGCGGTTACGGGTGGGTGAGGCGCAGCGCCAGGTCGCGGGCGTGGGTGGCGGCGGTGGGGCCGCGGGTGGGGTCGGGGGCTTCGGAGAGGAAGACCAGGGCGAGCATCAGGGCGGCGTCCAGGCGGCAGGCGAGGAGGCAGGGGTCGTCCTCGTCGGGGACGGGGGCGACGGTGGCGTAGCCGGCGCGCAGGGCGGCCAGGTCGAGGTCGTTCTCCGGGTAGCGGGCGTACTCGGCGAGGCGGCCGAACTCCAGGGCGGGGGTGCCGAGCAGGGCGTTGGACCAGTCGAGGAGGGCGGTGGTGCGGCCCCGGTGGCGGCGGATGTTGGAGCTGCGGATGTCGAGGTGGAGCAGGCTGGTCCCGGTGAGGGAGGAGAGGTGGCGGGCCAGGAGGTCGGCGGCCGGGGGCTCGGGCAGGTCGTCGGTGCGGCGGGCGAGTTCGGCCCAGCGGCGGCCTATCCGGGTGGTGAGGACGTCGAGCGTGCTGCCGCCCTCGGCGGCTACGGGGTGCAGCCTCGGTGGCGTCACCTGGTGCAGTTGGGCGAGGAGTTGCCCGAGGGCGTGGGAGTCGAGCGGGGAGCCGTCGTCGTCGACGTAGTCGGAGAGCAGCACGTCGGGGGAGTTCGGGTCGTCGGCGAGGACCAGTTCCCGGGCCCGGGCGACGGGCAGGCCGTGTTCGGCGAGGTGCCGGGCGATGGCGTGCTCCTGGACGAGCAGGGCGCGGGTGTCCACGTACGGATCGTTGGCGTTGGAGTCGAACCTCCGGTGCGCGAGTCGTACGGCGACCGGCGCGCCGTCCCGGTCCAGGGCCCGGAAGACGGTGAACTCCAGTCCCTTGCCGACGAGTTCGAGGCCGCTCAGGCCCCACTGTTCGGCCAGTCGGTCCAGTACGGCGAAACGCTCACTCATTGCGCATCCTCGGGAGTCTTGCGACGGTCGGTCGCCCTGCTGTCCTTCAGCAGGGCGTAGGCGATCGGCAGGCAGGTCAGCAGGGTGACCACGCCGCCGAGGGCGAAGGCGGCGCGCGGCCCGGCGGAGGCGCTCACCCGGCCGAAGACCAGCGCGCCGAGGGGCATCGTGCCCCAGGCGAACAGCCGGTAGACGCCGGTGGCCCGGCCGAGCATCCGGTCCGGGATGATCGTCTGGCGCAGCGAGACGGCGACGACGTTCCAGACCATCAGGGCGAAGCCGGTGGCGCAGTAGGCGGCGGACACCACCCACACCCGGTCGGTCGCCCCCACCGCCAGGCCGGCGAGGCCCATCGTTGCCAGGCCGCCGACCAGCGCGGGGACCCGGCCGATCGCCGTGGAGAGCCGGCTCGCGACCGTGCTGCCGATCACGCCGCCGACCGCCCCGGCGGCCAGCAGCGCCCCGTACGCGGAGTCCGGAAGGCCCAGCACGTCGTGCACCAGGATGACGAAGACGGCGATCTGGCCCAGGTAGACGGCGTTGATGACGCCGGCGGAGACGGTCAGGGCGCGCAGCAGCGGATCGCGCAGGACGAAGGCGACGCCCTCGCGGATGTCCGCCAGCAGGCGGGGGCGGGACTTCTCCGCAGGCGATCCGGATTCGGGGTCGGCTGCGGGGCCAGGGGCGGGTCCGCGGATGCCGCGCAGCAGCACCGCGGAGACCAGGAAGGAGACCGCGTCGATCAGCAGCGGAACGGCCCGGCCCACGGTGAACAGCACGCCGCCGACGACCTGTCCGAGCAGGTCGCGGCCGATCGTCTGGACGGCGAAGAGCCGGCCGTTCGCCGACTCCAGGCGTTCCTCGGGGACGACGCTCGGCAGCAGGGCGAAGGACGCGCAGTCGAACAGCACCTCGCCGACGCCCAGCAGGAAGGCGGCGGTGAGCAGGGGCCAGAAGGTCAGCCGGTCGGCGGCGAGCAGCACGACGGCGAGGACCAGCACCGCCGCGCGCAGCAGGTCGGCGAGGACCATCAGCAGGCGGCGTTCGAAGCGGTCGGCGTAGGCCCCGGCGGGCAGGGCGAACAGCAGCCAGGGCAGCGTGGTCGCGGCGGTGACGGCGGACACCTGGAAGGCGTCGTGCAGCACCGCGGTGGACAGCAGCGGCAGCGCGGCGAAGCGCATGCCGTCGCCGATCGCGGAGGAGGCCGCGGCGCCGATGACCCGGTGGTAGCCGGAGGAGGGACGGACTGCGGTGTCGGTGCTCACCCGCGCGGCTCCGGGAGGGATTCCGGCCCGGCGGGCGCGCTGTCCCAGGCGCCGGCGCCGTCCCCCGCCGAGAAGACGGCGCAGCGCAGTTCGCTGGTGTACCGCTGGCCGTCCACCTCCAGCCAGCGCTGGTCGGGGGCGGGCAGCATCTCGGAGATCTCCAGGGTGCCTTCGGCCCTGGCGGCCAGCCGGCCCAACTGCCGTACCAGCAGGGGGGACTCCCAGTCGACGTAGACCGGCTTCGGTTCGCCGGGGACCTTGACGAAGACGTGCCGGGGCAGCCGGTGTTCGGCGCGCAGCCGGCAGGCGGCGACGAACCGGGCGGCGTCGTCCCGGCCGGTCGGCCGGCCGAGGGCGGTGGTGTCGCGCAGCCGCTCGGCGGGGATGCGCCAGGTCTCGCGCTGCAGGACGACGCGGCCGCAGCGGATGCGCGGGATGTGCGCGAGGTGGGGGGCGTTCAGTCCGGCGCCGCCGAAGTGGCGGGGGAAGGCGAACGGGGAGAGCGGGTCCTGCCGGATGCTCGGGCCGCCGGCCGGGGGCGCCATCAGCCGCAGCCGGCCCTCGACGCCGCGGGCGCGCAGTTCCAGCCGGTCGCCGCGCAGCACCAGGTACAGCTGGGAGGGCTGCAGGACCCGGTCGCGGGTCTGTGCGGAGCGGCCGTAGACCTCCAGGTCGTGGCAGGGGTAGACGAGTTGGGTGGAGGACTTGTCGGGGTGGCCGCGGGACAGGTTGGCGAGGACCTCGTCGTCCGCGAGCAGGGACTGGTAGCCGCGGTACACCTCGGAGAGCAGTTCGGGGGTGTGCTCCTGGATCAGCGGGCCGAAGCTGGTGTGGGTGATGACCTCCCGCACCGCGTGGCAGTCGCCGATGACGGCGGTGAACCGGCCCTCGGCCAGGTCCTCCCGGCTGGCGGCGGCGAACAGGACGTCCGGGTCGCAGACGGCCGGCGGGCTGCTGGGCCGGCCGGCGAGGACGGCCGCCATCCGGTCCCGGTCCACCACGACCTCGGAGCGGTCCGGGTCGGTCGCGGCCCCGCCGAGCAGGGCGGCGCCGATCGCCCGGTCCAGTTCGGCGAGTTCGGCCTCGACGGCTAGGCACTCGCGGGCGATGGCGTCCCGGTCGCGGAAGAACTCGGCGTAGAGCACGTCCAGCGGGATCTCCACCCCGGGGCCGAAGCGCTCGGCCACCCACCGGGTGAGGATGACCAGTTCGCGCCGCATCCGCAGGCGCGGGCCGGCCAGCACGGTCTCGTACACGATGGACAGCTCGTCGGTGATGAAGCGGGCGAGGTCCGGGCCGACGGTCAGGTCGGCGGGACGGCCGCGGGCCTCCTCGAACAGGATGCTGCGGTCGGCGTAGTGCAGGCCGCTGTTGCGGTTGGCGGGGCCGCCGGTCAGCTGCTCGAACCGGGCCTTGCCGGCGGCGAGCGCGGCCGCGCGCTCGGGCAGCGGCAGCCTGGCGAAGCGGGTCAGGTCCGCCTCGAAGCCGTCGATCGCGGCGAGCAGCGGGGCGGCCGGTCCGGCGGGGGCGGCGAGCAGTTGCTCGCGCAGGGCGGCCAGCGGCCGGTGGTCGCCGATCGGGATCTCGAACTCGACGACCACCCATTCGCGGTCGGCGAGTTCGGCGAGTGCCGTGTCGAAGGGGCCGGGGCCGGGCAGCTCGTCCTGCCAGGCCTGCCGCAGTTCGCGCAGAGTGCGTTCGCCGTCGCAGTGCTGCCACAGCCAGGCCTCGTACGGTTCCACCGGCCGCCCGCCGAGGTGCTGGAAGTCCCAGTCGGTGTCCAGGCCGTCGCGGGTGGTGAAGGCGTACAGGTCGATCCGGCCGTCGCGCAGGAAGGACAGCGGGCGGCGCCGGGGCCGGGCGTGGTCGAGCAGGCCGGGGACGGCGGCGGCGCTCTGGGCGAGCTTCTCGGCGGCCCAGTGGCTGAACAGCGCGTGCCGTTCCAGCTCCCGCTCGCCGGTCCAGGTGATGCCGGGGGCGGTGCCGAGGCGGCCGGGGGTGAAGGGGCCGAAGTGCGAGTGGGTCTCGTTCTTGGTGGTGACCCGTTGGAGGTACATGGTGAGCAGGTCGGTCATCTTGCGGGTGCGCCGGCCGGTCGTGCCGTCGTGGCCGTCGAGCCAGGCGGCGAAGGTGGGGTAGGCGGAGTCGTTGGAGAGCAGCAGGACCTGCCGCAGGCGTTCGTCGCCGAAGGCCTCGACCACGGCGGCCCCGGCCCGGTCGAGGCGGTCCTGGTGCCGGGCGGCGAAGCGGGTCTGCTCCTCGGCGAAGTGCCGGGCGGCGTCCTGGTAGCCGCGCAGGGTTGCGGCCGCCTCGGCGGGTACGGCGGCGGCCGCGGCGGCGAGCGCGGGCTCGGGGACGGGCAGCAGGAAGCCGGCCGGGGAGGAGAGCCGGGCGGCGCCGGGCACCGGGTGCCGGCGCAGGGCGGCCTTGAACTCCTCGGCCAGCGCCTTCAACCGCTGCCCGTGGGCGACGAGTTCGCGGGCCTCCTCGGCGGCGGCCGGGTCCGCCAGGGGCGCGAGCAGCTCCATCGGGAAGCCGGCCTGGCGGAGCACGACGACCGGCGCGAGCTGCCAGGCGACGCGCGCACCGGGCTCGGCGGTGCTGGTCCGGGGGTCGTTGACGGTGGTCACAGCCTCACCTGGGAATCGAGTGGACGGGCGGACGCCGGTCGTGCAGGGCGTCCAGGACGGCGAGCGGGTCGGCGGGGAGCGCGGGCAGCAGGCCGGGGCTCGGCGCCCAGGGCTTGACCCGCACCCCGTGGTAGTCGGACCCGGCGGTGGCGACCAGGCCGAGCCGCCCGGCCGCCGCGGCGAGCCGGGCGCTGTCGGCCGGGGTGTGCCAGCTGGTCCACACCTCCAGCCCGGCCAGGCCGGCCGCGCGCAGCGGCTCCAGCAGCGCCGCGCACTGCGGGGTGTCCAGGCCGGCGGTGAGCGGGCCGGGGTGGGCGAGGACGGCGACCCCGCCCGCCTGCTCGATCCAGGACAGCACCTCCACCAGGTCGGGGTTGACCGGGTGTTCGACGTGCAGCGGCCGGCCGGGCCGGCACCAGTCGGCGACGAGGCGGGCGAAGCGGTCGTCGCCCTCGCGGTACGGGGCGAACCGGGGGTCGCCCTCGGCGGCCTCCAGCAGCAGGGCCAGGTAGTCGTTGACGTAGGCGACCCGGTCGCCGCCGAGGCGCCGCTCGACGTCGGCCCGGGCGAGCGGCACCCCGAGGGCCTGCGCCCGGTCGGTCCAGGTGCGCCACCAGGCCAGTTCGGCGTCGTGGACGCGCCCGATCCGCTGCCGGAACGGTTCGTCGCCGGGGTCGACGAAGTAGGCCAGGCAGTGGGTCTCCTCGCCGCGCCAGCTGGTGGTGATCTCGCAGGCCGGTACCACGGTGAGGCGCCCGCCCGCGGCCCGCTCGAAGGCGGCGACGCCCGCGAGGGTGTTGTGGTCCGTCACGGCGGCCACCCGCAGGCCGGCCTCGACGCACCGCCGGGCCAGTTCGGCCGGCGCCTCGTCGCCGTCCGAGTGCCGGGTGTGCAGGTGCAGGTCGACCGGGGTGGCCAGGGTGGCGGGCGCGCCCCGCATCAGCAGGCCCCCCGCATCGGCTGGATCGGCATCAGCAGGCCCCCCGCATCAGCGGGCTCCGGGCAGGGTGCGCCGCCAGGAGGCGGCCAGCCAGCGCTCGTACTCGGGGCCGGACGGGTCGTCCACGACGAGGCAGAGCGGTTCGATGATCCGCCCCGCGCCGCCGGCCAGGCCGCCGTGCAGCATGGTCAGGTTGTGGCCGAGCAGCAGGTCGCAGTGCTCGCCCGGGGCGAGCACCTCCCAGCGGCGGCGGAACCGCGCCCAGGTCAGGCCGGTGGCCATGAGCACCTGGTGGCAGAAGAGCCGGGCCGCCTCGCCCCGGCACTCGCCGCACGGACAGCCGTGGGCCAGCGGCACGGCGGCGGGGAAGCGCCGACGTTCCTCCTTGGTCAGCACGGCCTCGCCGTGGTGGAAGGACAGGCCGTGCCAGAGCGGCTCCTCCAGTCCGAGCATGGCGCCCAGCGAGGGGTAGGCGCAGCCGTGCTCCGGCTGGCGCTCCAGGCCGCGGGCCAGGTTGCCGCCGAGCCAGCGCGCCGCGGTGGCCGCGGGGTCCGGCCCCCGGTCGATGCCGCGCCGCTCCAGCACGTCGTCGATCACGCCGAGCCAGTCGTAGTACGTGGTGACGCTCAGCCCCTCGCCGACCTCGGGCAGGAAGATGCCCTGGTACATCTTGTGCGCGGGGGTGGTGGTGTACCCGGAGTCGCCGTAGGTGCGCCGGGCCGGGTCCCAGCCGGGGTCGTCCTGGAGACTGGGCGTCAGGTACGAGCAGTGCTGGCCGTCGTGGTGGGGCAGCAGGGTCCGGGTGGTGAAGCCCTCGGGCACGTGGGTCTGCTGCGCCCGGTCGACCTCCAGCCGCATCCGCGCGGGGGCGCCGCGGGCGATCAGCGTGGTGCGGACGCGTTCGACGATGGAGGTGGACAGCCGCCGGCTGTCCTCGACCCCGAGCCGCAGCCGGCCGATCCGGAAGACCGCCCAGCCGGTCCGGTGGATGACCTCGACGGCCTCGGCGGCGAGGGCGTCCAGCGCCCGCTCGCGCTCGGCGGGGGCGTCGGAGAGCAGCGGGGTGCAGTCGAACCGCGCTTCGTGGGAGGTGAATCTCACCGGTGCTCCTGGGGTGCGGAGGGGGTGCCGGGGGCCCAGGGCGCGAGTTCGGCCGGGGCCACGTCGGTGCGGAACAGGAACTCGAAGAGCAGTCGGGCGGCGATCTGCGCGGTGCCGCCGGACGGGTCGTAGCGGGGCGCGATCTCGGCGATGTCGACGGCGCCGACGGGCAGCGCCCGCAGCTCCTCGTAGACGTCGAGGAGGTCGCCGATGCCGATGCCGCCCATGGTGACGTGCCCGGTGCCGGTCGCCGCGGCACTGTCGAGCACGTCGATGTCGAGGGAGACGTAGACGGTGTCGCAGCGCGAGCCGAGGTCCTCGATCACCGGGCGCAGGGCCGCGGCGGCGCCGTCCCGGGTGATGGAGGAGCCGGGTACGACGTGGAAGCCGCTGTCGAGCAGGCCGCGGAACTGGTCGTACTTGGTGACGTCCCCGACGCCGACGAAGGCGATGTCCTCCGGGCGCATCCCCGGGATCTCGCTGATCCGGCGGGAGTTGGAGCCGTGGTACAGCGGACCGTGCAGGGTGCTCCAGTTGCCGAAGTCGAAGTGGTGGTCGATGTTGATGAACCCCACCCGGCCGGCGCCGCGGTCGAGCCGTCCGGCGCGGAAGCCGGCGAAGGTGGGGAAGGTGCAGGAGTGGTCGCCGTTGAGGAAGATCAGGCGCGGGGCGTTGCAGCTCAGGCGGCGGCTCTCGGCGGCGACGGCCTGGAAGGTCTTCACCGTGTCGGTCGGGTAGATGTGCAGGTCTCCGGCGTCCGCGACGCTGGGCGCGTGGTAGCGGAAGGTCTGCCCGGTGCGGGTGTCCAGCATCCGCCACTGGCCGAGGCTGGTGAGGTAGCTGGAGAAGACCAGGCTGGCCTGGCGGAT
This sequence comes from Kitasatospora sp. NPDC058048, assembly GCF_042885555.1. Lineage (NCBI taxonomy): Bacteria > Bacillati > Actinomycetota > Actinomycetes > Kitasatosporales > Streptomycetaceae > Kitasatospora > Kitasatospora sp. NPDC058048. The sequence goes on from NZ_JBHVRT010000030.1 coordinate 94,447, forward strand.
CGCCCGCGGCCCTTCCGCGGCGCCCGGGCGGGAGCTGGCGGTGGCGTCGTAGGGCACACCGGACGCCACCCAGCCCGTCTCGCCGACGTCCACCTGGTCGGCGGTGGTGGTGGGGGCGCCGAACAGGGTGCCGACGCCGGCCCAGCCCGGCAGCGGGTCCTGCTCGAAGTCCTCGGGCTTGACGCTGTTCCGGAGCGCTTCGAAGTCGGGGAGCTCGGTCATGTCAGTCCTCCTGCACGGCGGACGCGGCGGGCACGCCGGGCGCCGTGGGTGCGGTGGGCGCGGCGGGCGGGGTGGGCGCGGCGGCGGGCAGCGGGGTTCGGATGACGTCGTGCGCGGCGGCGATCTTCTCCTGGAACAGGTCCCAGCTGGCCTCGGGGGACAGGTGCCGGGGCCGGTAGACGACCGGGGCGTCCTCCCGCCAGTCGGCGAAGTCCCAGTTGAAGATGCGCTCGCGCAGCCTGGGGAAGTCCGGGGTGAGCGGGTACGGCACGAAGTTGTACAGGTTGAAGAGCCACAGCGCCGATTCGTTCTCCCGCATCCAGGCGACGGTCTGGCCGTGCGCGGCCTCCGTCTCCTCGTCGAGGCCGCCCATCATGTTGAGGACGATCTTCAGCCCGGCATCGCTGAGTTGACGGATCTTCGAAGTGTAGTCGTCCAGGCCGCGGGAGAGCTTGTTGAGCCGCTTCAGCATCTGCGAGTCGGCCGACTCGAAGCCGAGCTCCACGGCGACGACGCCGAGTTCGAGCATGGCCTCGACGATCCACTCCTTCACCTGCATCACGTGGGTCTGCACGATGAAGCGGTAGCCGGGGCGGTCGCGGAAGACATCCAGCAGGTTGCCGACGGCCTCGCGGGACTGGCCGAAGGTCTTGTCGCCGATGTAGAAGAGCCGGGTGTCGGGGAACCGGGTGGTCAGCTCGTCCACCTCCTGGGCGAGCGCGTCCTTGGCGACCAGGGTGAGCTGCTTGCTCCAGGCGTCGCCGCAGAACGAGCACTGGTACAGGCAGCCGTGGCTGGCGTTGAGCCGCAGCAGCGGGACCCGGCCGTGGTAGCCGCCGAGGTGGCGGTAGTCCGGCGCCCAGGTGATCCGGTCGGAGACCAGGCCGGGCAGCAGGGGCTTCTCCAGGCTGCCGCCGGAGCCGGAGGCGAGTTCGACGAGGCGGCGCACGAAGCCGGCGTCGAGCTGGCCGCGGTGCACGGCGTGCACGGCGCCGTCCGGGGCGAGCGGGGCCATGTTCCCGCCGAGGACGACGCGCCGGCCGGCGTGCTCCAGCCGCTTGGCCACCTCCAGGGCGAGGCGGAGGTTCTGGGCGAGCGGGGACATCAGGACCAGGTCACCGGGGGCGGTCGCGTCCAGCAGCGGTTCGGCGCAGTCCTCCGGCTCGGCCGGGGTCCTGGACAGGTCGCGGAAGACGGAGTCGAGCCCCGCGGTGTTCAGCAGGGCGGTCAGGTGGGCGACCCACAGCGGCATCTCCCACAGGCCGTCGGTCGGGATGAAGTACTCGGGCAGCAGGGCCCGGAAGCGCCGGTCGTAGTCGTCGTAGTAGCGCGACAGGTTCGGGTCGGGGTCGTGGCTGGAGGGGAAGGGCAACTGGACGATGCAGCTCTTGGTCATGAGCGGTGCCTTCGGTCGGTGAGGGCGTGGGGTCCTCGACGTGGAGCACTCAGTGGGACCGGCGCGAGAAGACCGCACAACGCAGCTCGCTGGTGTGACGTTCTCCGTCGATGTCGAGCCAGAGGTGCTCCGGGGCGGGGAGCATTTCGCTGAACTCCAGGGGGACGGCCGTCCTCCGGGCGAGCCGGAGGACCTGCCGGACGATGAGGGGGGACTCCCAGTCGACGTAGACCGGTTTCGGCTCGCCGGGGATCTTCAGGAAGCCGTGGCGCGGCAGGCCGAGGTCGCGGCGGAGCCTGCGGGCGGCGGCGAACCCGGGGGCGTCGCCCTTGGACCGGTGGACGCCGGGGCTCCAGCCGCGCAGCGCCTCGGCGGGGATGCGCCAGCGCTCCCGGTGCAGCACGATCCGGCCGCAGCGGATGCGGGGCACGTGGTCGCGGTCCCGGTCGCGGATGCCGACCCCGCCGAAGTGCCGGGGGAAGGCGAACGGGGAGAGCGGGTCCTGGCGGATGCTGGGGCCGCCGGCCAGCGGGGCGAGCAGCTTCAGCCGGCCCGCCAGGCCGTGGGCGCGCAGCTCCATCCGGTCGGCGGTGGCCACCAGGTACAGCCGGTCGGGCCGCAGGACGTCGCCGCGGGCCTTCGGGGAGAGCCCGTACACCTCCAGGTCCGGGCAGGGGTAGGTGAGTTGGGCGCCGGTCTTGTCGGGGTGCGAGCGGGAGAGGTCGACCAGCACCTCGTCCTCGTCGAGCAGTTCCCGGTACCGGGTGTGGATCTCGTCCAGCAGTTCCGGCGCCTCGGCCTGGAGCATCGGGGCGAAGCTGGAGTGGGTGAGCGCCTCGCGCACGGCGTGGCAGTCGCCGACCACGGCGAGGAAGTCGCCGCGGGCGATCGCGGCGGCGTCCGGCGCGGCGAGCATCACGTCCGGGTTGCACAGCGCGGGCGGGGTGTCCGGGTGGCGGGCGAGGAGCTCCTCCAGCCGGGCCCGGTCGACGACGCTCTCGGGCCGGCCGTCCTCGGCGCCGTCCAGCAGCAGGGCGACGACCTCGCGGTCGAGCGCCTCGATCTCCCGGTCCACCTCCTCGCACCGCGCGGCGAGGCGCGGCTTGTCGGCGAAGAAGGCGGCGTAGAAGTCCGGCAGCGGTACGGGCGTGCCGAGGCCGAAGCGCCGTGCCGTCCAGTGCCGCAGGACCTCCAGTTCGCGGCGGATCCGCAGCCGGGGGACGAGCAGGGTCAGGTCGTAGACCGCGGACAGCTCGCGGCCGATCAGCCCGGTGACGTCCGGGCCGAGGACGACGTCCTCGACCGGGCTGTACGCCTCCTCGTAGAGGATGCTCCGGTCGGCGTAGTGCCGGCCCTCGGAGCGGTTGGCCGCCGATCCGGTGACCTCCTCGAAGGCCTCCTTGAGCTCGCCGAGCAGGGCCGCGCGCCGCGCCGTCGGGCCCTCGGCGAAGCGGCGCAGCCCGTCCTCGAAGCGGCGCACCACGGCGAGGTCGGGGGAGTCGTCGGCGAGGTGACCGGCGAGCGAGCGCAGCACGTCGGTGGACCCGATCGGGATCTCCCAGCGTCCGATCAGCCAGTCCTGGTCGACGAGTTCGGCGAGCACGTGGTCGAAGTCGAGGTCGGCCGGGCGGTCCGGGCGTTCGGCCCAGGCGGCGCGCAGCCGCGCGACCGTGCGCTCCCCGTCGCAGTGCTCCCAGAGCCAGGAGCGGTGGGTGTCGAAGGTGTCGGACTTCACGGCGACGAAGCGCCAGCCGTCCGGCATGCCGGTGGTGGACTCGAACGCGTACAGCCGGACCAGGGGGCCCTCGGCGAAGGCGAGCGGGCGCCGGCGGGGGCGCACCGTCTCGAAGGCCTCCGGCCGGGCGCTGAAGACCTCGGCCATCGCCTCGCCCGCCCAGTGGCTGAGCAGGGCGATCCGGCGCAGCGGGCCGGTGGACCAGGTGATGCCGGTGGCGGCGGTGCCCTCGGGGGCCGCCCGGGCGACGGCGAGGGGGCCGAAGTGCGAGTGGGTCTCGTTCTTGGTGGTGACCCGCTGGAGGTACATGGCGAGCAGGTCGGTCATCCGCTTGACGTGTCCGTCCGACCCGGTGCCGCCGGCGGCGATCCAGGCGGTGAACTCCTCGAAGCGGGCGTCGTTGGACAGCAGCAGGACCTGCTGGAGGGAGGGCTCGCGGAACAGGTCCACGACGGTCCGGCGGGCCCGGGCGAGGGCGGCGCCATGCTGCTGTTCGAAGGCCTTCCAGTGGCCGTCCAGGGCCTGCACCGCGTCCTGGTAGCGCTTGGCCGAGTCCAGGGCGGCGGGGCCGAGTTCGGCTTCGAGCCGGGCGAGGTCGGCGGGCGGGAAGGGGCGGAGCATGCCGACGCCGGAGGCGAGGTCGCCCCGGGTGCCGGCCTGTTCCGCGCGCAGGGCGGCCTTCAACTCCCGCCCCAGTTCGACGGCTTTGTCCCGCAGGGCGAGGACGGTGTCGGCGGCCCGGGCGGTCGGTCGGTCGACGACGCGGTCCAGCAGCGAGAGCGGGTAGCCCGCGTGGCGCAGCATCGCGACCGGGGCGAGCGACCACCCCCGGCCGCCGCCCTGTGCGGATCGCACGGTGTCCGGGCGCTGCCTCGGTTCGTCCATGATCGTCCCCTCATGGCTGACTTGATCACGACAGTTCGTGACCATACCCAGGCGTCGAGAGGTCTTTCAATAACGATGTGGTCAACCCGTCGGGTTCCGGCCGGAACTGACCGGTCGACAGCCGAAACTCCGAGGTCGTGCAGCAGGGTCGGGCCATTGGGATGGCCTCGGTGGGGCTCATTCGTCCGGAAGTTGACGATGGATCAGACATCGGGACGGTCGTTACGCGCGCCCTCGGGCCCGGGTCCGGACGCGCCGGAGGGGCGCCCCGGGCGGGGCGCCCCTCCGGGTGGGTCAGGACTGCGCGGCGAGCAGCGCGGCCAGCCCGTCCAGTCCCCGGTCCAGGGTGGCCGGGTCGACCTGGCTGACGGAGAGCCGCAGCTGGTGCTCCCCGCCCGCGCCCGGATAGAAGTGCGACATCGGGGTCCAGATCACCCCGTGCTCCGAGGCCGAGCGTTCCAGCAGCGCGTCGTCGACCACGCACGGCACCGTGAGCACCAGGAAGAACCCGCCGCGCGGCTCGTTCCAGGTCACCCCGCTGCCGGGCGGGAAGCGCTCGGCCAGGCCCTCCAGCACCAGCGAGAGGTTGCGCCGGTAGAGCGCGGCCACCTCGGTGTTGGCGGCCCGCAGGCTGTGGCCGTGCTCCAGCAGCGCGCCGCCGATCACGGCCTGGGCGATCGGCGAGGTGTTCACCGTGGTCATGCTCTTGATCATGCCGAGCAGGTCGGCGAACAGCTCGGTGCCTCCCCGCCCGTCCGCCACCAGCTGGTCCGCCACCACGTAGCCGACCCGGGCGCCGGGCAGGGCCGTCTTGGCGAAGGAGCCGAGGTGGACCACCCGCCGCTCGGTGTCCAGCGCCTTGAGCGAGGGCAGCCGCTCGTCACCGGCGAAGACGCAGTACGGGTTGTCCTCCAGCAGCAGGAAGTCCTCCTCGGCGGCCAGCGCCAGCAGCTCCCGGCGCAGCTCCAGCGGCAGGCTGGCCCCGCTCGGGTTGGCCACGTCCGGCACCAGGTACAGCGCCCGCGGGCGCAGGCCCTCGGCGCGGGCGGCGGCCAGCCGCCGGCGCAGGTCGGCGAGGTCCACGCCGTCCGGGCCGTCGGCCACCGCCCGCACCGGCAGGTCGGCGAGCAGCGCCGCGCCGGTCAGGCCCACGTAGGTGGGGGAGACGGCCAGCACCACGTCCTCGGGGCCGCGGCGCAGCGCCCGCAGCACCAGGAACATCGCCTCCTGGCAGCCCACCGTCACCACGATCGACTCGGCGGGCACCTCGATGCCCTCGTCCGTCGCGAGGTGGGTGGCGATCAGGTCGTGGATGATCCCCTTGGTCCGCCCGTACTGGAGCACCTGGCGGCGGGCCGCCTCCTCGCTCAGCCCGCGCTCGGTGCGCAGGTGGTCGAGGTAGCGGTCCAGGTGGCGGTGGACGGCGTCCAGCTCGAAGAACTGCTCGGCCGGGCGCCCGGCCGCGAAGGAGACCGCCTCCGGGTAGCGGATGGAGATCTCGTTGAGCAGGTTCATCGAGGTCATCGCCGGGTCGGCGAGGGAGGTGTGCAGGCCCGCCAGCAGCAGGTCGTGCGGTGCGGCGATGGTGGTCACGGGGTGCTCCAGGTGGTGCCGGGCAGGGTGGTGGTGCGCAGTTCGGCGGCGGCCCGCAGGTCGGCGCAGCCCGCGAGGCCGAGCGCGTGCCGCAGCTCGGCGGCGAGCAGGTCGAGGACCTCGGTGCAGCCCGCCTCGCCGCCGGCCGCCAGGCCCCAGATCAGCGGGCGCCCGAGCAGGACCCCGGAGGCGCCGAGGGCCAGCGCGGTGAGCACGTCCGAGCCGCCGCGCACCCCGCTGTCCATCAGCACCTGGCAGTCCTCGCCGGCCAGCGCCTCGGCGACGGCCGGCAGGACCGTCACCGCGGGCACGGCCCGGTCGAGCTGGCGGCCGCCGTGGTTGGAGACCACCACGGCCGCGGCGCCGATCCCGGCGGCCCGCCGCGCGTCGGCCGGGTCGAGCACGCCCTTGACCACCAGCGGCAGTTCGGTCTCCCCGCGCAGCCATTCGAGGTCGGCCCAGGTGACGCCGGGGGAGAGCAGTTCGGCGGTGTGCGCGGCCACCGCCGAGACGGCGGCGGTGGACTCGTGCGCCCGACCGGCCGCGCCGCCCTCCAGCAGCGCCGCGCGGACGTCGGCGGGCAGCGCGAAGGCGTTCCTGGCGTCGCGCAGCCGGCGGCCCATGTACGGGACGTCGGCGGTGACCACCAGGGCCTCGCTGCCGGCCTCCTCGGCGGCCCTGACCAGGTCGAGCAGCCGGCCGCGGTCGCGCAGCCAGTACAGCTGGAACCAGAGCGTGGCGCCGGTCCCCGCCAGCTCCTCGAAGCCGACGCTGCTGAGCGTGCCGACGGTGAACGGCACGCCCGCGGCCGCGCAGGCGCGGGCCGAGGCCAGCTCGCCCTCCGGGTGGAACAGCCGGTGGTAGGCGACGGGCGCCACCGCCACCGGCAGGGCCGCCCGGCTGCGCACCAGGGTGGCGGCGGTGTCCCGGGTGCTGACGTCGGTCAGCACCCGGGGCACCAGGCCCACCCGGTCGAAGGCGGCCCGGTTGGCGGCGAGGGTCAGTTCGCGTTCCGCGCCGCCCTCCAGCCACTCCCAGACCTCGGGCGCGAGCGCGGCCCGGGCCCGGTCGGCGTACTCGGCGACGGACAGCACCGGGCGCCCGGCGGCCGGGCCGGCCGGTGGAACGCTTCGGACGGACGCGCTCATCCGGCCACTTCGCCGGCGTTGCGCTGCAGCTCCACGGCCTCGTAGAGGGCGCGGATGTTGTTGCTGCCGAAGTTGCGGGCCCGGATGCGCTCGATCACCTCGAAGAAGTAGGTGTTCCGCGGGTGCTGGGAGCGGGTGAAGATCTGGAACAGCTGGCCGTCGTGGTCCTGGTCGACCAGCAGGTTCAGCTCGCGCAGCTGCTCGAAGGAGTGCCGCAGCGGCGTCAGGCGGTCGGGCAGCGCGTCGTAGTAGGTCTGCGGGGTGCGCAGGAACGGCACGCCGCGCTCGGCCATGGTGGCGACGGAGTGCACCGCGTCCTCGGCGGCGAAGGCGACGTGCTGGACGCCGGCGCCGCCGTGGCCGGTCAGGAAGGAGGCGATCTGGCCGCCCGCGTCCGCGGTGAGCGGCTCGATCAGGGTGAGGGTGACGCTGCGGTCGGCGCTCTGCACGACGGCCGAGTCCATGCCGAGCGTGCCGACCTCGACCCGCTCCTCGAAGATCGTCCGGAAGCCGAAGACCTCGCGGTAGCGGTGCTCGGTCTTGCGCAGCTCGCCGAACGGGATGAGGACCGCGAAGTGGTCGACGGAGTGCAGGCCGACCTCGCCCTCGCCGGTCGGCGCGGCCGGGTCCGGCAGGCCGGGGATGCGGCCGGCGGGGACCTCGGGGCCGCGCTCGACCAGGGTGTGCACCACGTCGCCGAAGGCGTCGACCACCGCGGTGACGCAGCCGTCCGCGGCCTGCGGCTCGCGCAGGGCGGCGGCGCCGCGGGCGGTCAGCGTGCGGAACGCGTCGGTGGCGTCCGGCACCCGCAGGCCGAGGGCGCCCACGCCGTCGCCGTGGCGCTCCAGGTAGTCGGTGGCGGGGTGGCCGGCGGCCAGCGGCTGGGTGATCAGCAGCCGGATGCCGGACTGGCCGACCAGCGCGGACAGGCAGCGCTCGGCGCTGTCGCCGCGCTCGGTCGGCGGGACGAGCAGCTCGAAACCGTACTCCGTGGTCAGCTTGGCGGTCTCGGCGCCCAGGTCGGCCACGTAGAACTCGACGTGGTCCAGCTCGACGGGGATCGGGGTGACGGCGGGCGAGGAACGGTCGGTCATCTGAGGAGCTCTCTCGTGAGGAGGAACGGGAGGGTGCTGAGGGGCGATCGGGCGGGCGGACGTGCCCGGCGGTGCGGGTGCGCGCGGCGGTGGTGCGGGAGTTCGGGCGGTGCGGACGTTCGGCTGGTGCGGGAGTTCGGGTGGTGCGACGTTCACGTGGTGCGGAGTCCGGGCGGGCGGGCCGGTGGGCCGGCCGGGGCCGGTCAGGTGGGCTGGAGGTCCTTGGCGTCCTCCGGCTCGGCCGGGCCGTCGCCCTCGGACGCGCCCTCGGGCTCCGGCGGCTCCGTCGGGGCCTCCGGCTTGCCGATCAGATGGGCGGCCGCGAGCAGCGCGCCGACCACCATCACGCCCAGCACCACCCGGAAGTCCAGGGCGGCCACCAGACCGGAGCCGACGCCCACGGCCAGCGCCTGCGGCGCGGTGAGCGAGAGGTTGACGGCCGCCTGGGCGCGCCCCATCAGCTGCGGCGGGGTGGACGCCTGGGCGGCGGTGGCGAGCCCGACCAGGGCGGCCGGGATGCCCGCGCCCGCGATCACCAGGCCGGCCGACACCACGTACAGCGACGGGGCCAGCAGCAGGACGATGCCGAGGCCGAACACCGCCGATCCCGCCATGACCGTCCGGCGCGGTCCGAGCCGGCCGATCAGCAGACCGCCTACCACCGAGCCGACCAGCGCGCCGACCGCCTCGGTGGTCTCCAGGACGCCGAGGAACTGCGGCGAGCGGTGCAGCCCGTGCTGGGTCAGCGCGAACAGCACCGGCTGGAGCAGGCTCAGCACGAAGCCGGCGCCGGCGGTGGCCACCACCAGCGGTCGCAGCCCGACCGAACCGCGCAGGTGGACGAAGCCTGCCAGCACCTCGGTGCGCCAACGCAGGCCCGAGGGCTCCGGCTTGACCTCCGCCACCCGCAGGGTGAGGAAGCTCAGTGCCGCCAGCAGCAGCACGGCGAGGTCGGCCACGGCCACCACGTGCCCGCCGAACCAGCCGTAGAGCCCGGAGCCGAGCAGCGGTGCCACCAGGGTGGTGCCGGCCCGGGCGCTCTGGGTCAGTCCGGCCGCCGCGCCGAAGTCCTGACGCTCCGTCAGGATGCTGCGCAGCAGCGCGCTCTGCGCCGGGGCCAGGACGGCCCCGGCCAGACCGCAGACCGTGGCGGTGCAGTAGATGATCCAGACCGTGTCCCGGCCGTCGACCAGCAGCAGCGGCAGCAGCGACACCGCCACCGCCAGGTTGACCCCGACCAGCAGCGGCTTGCGCCGGACCCGGTCGGCGAGCAGGCCGCCGAGCGGCAGCAGCAGCAGGGGCGCGGAGAAGCAGAACAGCACCAGACCGGCGGCGGAGTTGCTGCCGGTCAGCACCTTGGCCCAGATGCCGAGGGCGATGGAGAGGGCGCTGTCACCGAGAACGGACAGGGTCTGCCCGGCGAGGTAGCGCCGGAACTCCGGGCGGGCCAACAGCGGGTGCATGGCGGTTCCTTCGCTGCGCCGACGGCGCTTCGGGGTGTGCGGGGGTGTGCGGTGGAACGGGGTGGTGCGGGGCTGTGCGGTGGCGCGGTGGAACAGGGCCGTGCGGTGGTGCGCCGGTGCCGGGGCGCCCGCCGGCGCCCCGGGGGCCGGGGGTGCGCCCTGACGCACGCGGGGTGCTCAGGGCGCCGGGCGGTCAGGGTGCGACGGGGTGGGTCGGGGCGAGCGGTGCGACGGCGGCGAAACCCTCGATCACCGCGTCGTTGGCGTCCTTCTCGCCGATGGCGACCCGGATGCCCCGGCCGGGGTAGTACCGGACGGCGACGCCCAGGCGCTCCAGCTCCGCGCGCAGCGGGAGCTGGTCGCCGGGGGCGTCGACCCACAGGAAGTTGGTGACGCTGGGCGCCACCGTCCAGCCGAGCCGCAGCAGTTCGGCCTCGGTGCGCTCCCGCTCCGCGGCGATCTCGGCGATCCGGCGCGCCATCTCGTCCTCGGCGGCGACGGCCGCGAGCAGGCCCGCCTCCTGGAGCCGGTTCACCGCGTACGGCACCTGGTGGTCCCGCACCCGCCGGGCCACCGACTCCTCCGCCAGCGCGTAGCCGATCCGCAGCGCGGCGATGCCGTGGGACTTGGACAGGGTGCGCAGCACCACCAGGTTCGGCCACTCGGCGATCCGGGCCGGCACGTCCGGGGCCTGCCAGTCCCGGGCGAAGTCGACGTAGGCCTCGTCGAGCAGGATCAGCGCGGTGGACGGCACCCGGCGGAAGAACTCCGTCAGCTCGGCCCAGGAGTAGACCGTGCCGGTCGGGTTGTGCGGGTTGCACAGCACGACGATCCGGGTGCGCTCGTCCATCCGCTCGGCCATCGCCGCCAGGTCGTGCCGGGCGTCGGGGCCGAGCGGGACCGGCCGGGCCTCGGCCCGGGCGATCTCGCAGAACAGCGGGTACGCGTCGAAGCAGGGATCCGAGTGCACCACGTTGTCGCCGGGCTCGACCACCGTGTGGAAGAGGTCCAGCGCCACGCCCGCCGAGCCGTGGCCGACCACGACCTGGCCGGCCGGGACGCCCTGCCAGTCGGCGACGATCCCGGCGATCCGCTCCGGCCGGAAGTCCGGGTAGCGGTGCAGGTCGGCGCTGGCCTCGGCCAGCGCGGCCAGCACCGACGGCAGCGGCGGGTACGGGTGCTCGTTCTGTGCCAGCAGGTGTCTGGCGGTCGACGGGGCGGCCATCAGTCGGCCTGGAGGACGTAGAGCCAGGAGTGCGGGGTGGCCAGCGCCTCGACGCGGTCGATCCGCAGGCCGGCGTCGGTGAAGAGGGTCTCGTAGGTGGCCTTGGTGTGCAGCGGGACGCCCATCATCGCGTGCGCCAGCTCGAAGCCGACCGAGAAGACCGGCTGGGCGCCGTCGGAGGTGCCCGGGTCGCGCAGCATGGTGTCGCCGAGGACGAAGGTGCGGGCCTTCGGGAAGGCCTCCCGCATCCGGGTGAAGATCGAGGAGCGGGTGGCCGGGTCGGCCAGCAGGTCGTGCAGCAGGAAGAAGCTGATCACGGTGTCGACCTCGGCCACCTCGGCGGCCTCGGCGTCGTTGTCGATCTGGGTGCCGAGCAGGCCCAGGACGTCCGCGCGGACGGCGGTGACCCGGTCCTGCATGCCGGCCTCGATGATGTCGCGGCGGGCGATGTCGGTGGCCGGGCGGCTGATGTCGATGCCCAGGCCCCGGGTGCCCTCGCGCTGCGAGACCACGCGGCGCACCCGGGCGGAGGTGCCGGAGCCCAGGTCGGCGATGGTGCGGAAGTCGATGCCGCTGAGCACGTCGGTCAGCTGCGCGGCGAACAGCGACTGGTCGCACTGGGCGGAGCCGAGGGCGACCATCGCCTCGTCGCGGAAGACGTCCTGGTCGTAGCGGTGGGTGCCGGCGCTCAGGTGGCCGGCGCGGCCGAACACGTCGTGGTAGCCGCCGACGGCCCAGGTGAAGTAGCCGCGCGCGGCGGCGATCTCCAGGCCCGCCTCGGTGGGCAGGTAGGCGTCGCCGTCGGCCTTGAGGTAGCCGTAGTCGGCGGCGGCGCGCAGCACGGCCTCGGTGCGGGCGGTGTCGCCGGCCCGGGCGGTGGCCTCGGCGGCCGAGAGCGGCTCGCCGCGCCCGATCGTCTCCAGCAGGCCGATCCGGTCCAGCGCGAAGATCACGTTGGCGGCGATGAAGCCGTTGTAGGCGTCGGTCGAGGTGATCGGCGACGGGGTGATGCCACGCCAGGTGTCGGGGATGGCCGCAGTGGTCATGGTGGTGTCCGTTTCTCGGTGGGCGGGCCGGGTGCGGCCCGCGTGGTTGCGCAGGTCGGTCGCCTGCGGTCGGTAGGGGTGTCGAGTCGGTGGTGCGGGCGGGTCAGGGAGTCAGGTGGGCGGCGAGCACCGGGCCGATGACGGCGAGCGCCTCGGAGCCCGTCATCGCGCCGTGGGTGCTCGGCACCTCGTGGACGTCGAGCCGACCGCCCAGGTGCGGGCGCCAGCTCTCCGGGTCGGGGGCGTCGGCCGGCCGGTCCTTGGCGGCGGTGAAGAACACCGCGTCGCCGTCGTAGCCGGGCAGCGGGAGTTCGTGGGACAGCTCGGCGTTGGACTGGAAGACCGAGACCACCCGGGCCACCCCGGCGCCGCTGAGGCCGGCGAGCGGGCCCTCGCCGCCCCGGACGAGCGCGGCGTAGCCGTCCTCGTCCGCGGGCCAGGCGGTGATCTCCCCGGCCGGGTGGCCGAGCGAGTCGAGGATCACCGCGAGCTGCGCCGGGTCGTCCCGCCACTGCTCGGGCCCCGGCTCGCCGGTGCCCGGGTAGGCGTCCAGCAGGGCCAGCAGCCGGACCTCCTCGCCCTGTTCGCGCAGCAGCGCGGCGATCGCGTGGGCGACGGCCCCGCCGAAGGACCAGCCGAGCAGGGCGTACGGGCCCTCGGGGCGCACGGAGCGGATCTGCGCCAGGTAGGTGCGGGCCAGCTCCTCGACCGAGGCCGGGTGCGCGGTCGGGTCGGCCAGGCCGGGGGCCTGGAGTCCGTAGATCGGCTGCTCGGCGTCGAGGTGGCGCAGCAGGCCGGTGTAGACCCAGCTGATGCCGGCGGCCGGGTGGACGCAGAACAGCGGCGGGCGCGAGCCGCGGGTGCGGATCGGCAGCAGGACGGGGAAGCTCTCGGCGGCCGGGCCCTGGGCGAGCCGCTCGGCCAGCCTGGCGACGGTCGGCGCCTCGAACAGCGTGCGGACGCCGATCTCGTCGCCCTCGCCGACCAGTTCGCGCAGGCCCGCGACCAGCCGGCTGGCCAGCAGCGAGTGCCCGCCCAGCTCGAAGAAGTTGTCGTCCACGCCGACCTTCTCCAGTCCGAGCAGATCGGCGAACAGGCCGCAGAGCAGTTCCTCCCGGGGCGTCGCGGGCGCCCGCCCGGAGCCGAGCCAGGCGGTGTCGGGGGCCGGCAGGGCCTTGCGGTCGACCTTGCCGTTGGCGGTCAGCGGCAGGGCGTCCAGGGCGACGATCGCCGAGGGCACCATGTAGTCCGGCAGGGTCGCGCCGACGTGGGCCCGCAGGGCGGCCTGGTCGACCGTCTGCCCGGGGCGGGCGACGGCGTAGCCGACCAGCCGGCGGTCGCCCGGGCGGTCCTCCCGGACCAGCACGAACGCCTGGGCGAGGGAGGGGTGCCGGGCGAGCACGGCCTCGATCTCGCCGGGCTCGATCCGGAAGCCGCGGATCTTGACCTGGTGGTCGGTGCGGCCCAGGTACTCCAGGGTGCCGTCGGCCTGGCGGCGGACCAGGTCGCCCGAGCGGTACATCCGGCTGCCGGGGGTGCCGTACGGGTCGGCGACGAAGCGCTCGGCGCTCTGGCCCGGCCGGTTGAGGTAGCCGCGGGCCAGGCCGGCGCCCGCGATGTACAGCTCGCCCTCGACCCCGGCCGGGACGGGCTGGAGCGCCGCGTCCAGGACGTAGAGCCGGGTGTCCGGCACGGGCCGGCCCATCGGCGGGGCGGTCCGGCCGCTGAGCGGGCTGCTCATGCTGGCGCAGACGGTCGACTCGGTCGGGCCGTAGGCGTTGACCATCCGCAGCCGGGCCGACCAGTGCTCGACCAGGTCGGGCGGGCAGGCCTCGCCGGCGACCACCAGGGTGCCGCCCTGCGGCAGCGCGTCCGGGGCCAGCACGGCGAGCGCGGTCGGCGGCAGGGTCAGGTGGGTGACGCCCTGTTCGGCGATCAGGTCGGTCAGCGAGGGGCCGGGCAGCAGTTGGTCGGCGTCGCCGAGGACGGCCCGGGCGCCGGTGAGCAGGGCCATGCCCAGCTCCCAGACGGCCGCGTCGAAGGACGGCGAGGCGAACAGCAGCACCCGGCTGTCGGGGGTGACGGCCAGGCCCCGGCGCTGGCCCTCCACCATGGCGGCGAGGCCGGTGTGGGTGACCACCACGCCCTTGGGGCGGCCGGTGGAGCCCGAGGTGTAGATGACGTACGCGGCCGAGTGCGGGGTGATCGCGGTACCGGTGAGGTCGTGCGCCGGGTGGCCGGAGGCGTCCAGGTCCTCGATCAGCAGCCGCGGGACGGTGCTGTCGGCGAGCAGGCCGTCGGCCAGCGCCTTGCTGGTGAGGACCAGCGTGGGCCGGGCGTCGTCCAGCATGTAGGCGATCCGGTCGGCCGGGTAGCGCGGGTCCAGCGGCTGGAAGACCGCGCCGGCCTTGAGCACGGCGAGCTGGGCGACGATCAGCTCGATCGAGCGTTCCAGGGCGATCGCGACGAACCGCTCGGGGCCCGCGCCGTGCTCGATCAGCAGCCGGGCGAAGCGGTTGGCGCGCTCGTTGAGTTCGCCGTACGTGACCTGCTCGGTGCCGAAGGAGAGCGCGACGGCGTCCGGGCGGGCGGCGGCCTGCGCCTCGAAGAGCGCCGGGAAGGTGCCGGGCGGGAGGTCCTCCCGGGTGTCGTTCCAGCCGGTGAGCAGCTGCTCGCGCTCCTCGGGCGCCAGCACGTCGACCCGGCCCACGGACCGGTCCGGGTCGGCCAGCACCGCGCGCAGGACGCGCTCGAAGCGGGCGGCCGTCGCCTCGGCGGTGGACCGGTCGAACAGGTCGACGGCGTACTCCACCGTCAGGCCCAGCCCGGCGGGCGCGCCGTCCGCGTCGAAGCTCTCGCTGAACGCGAAGGTCAGGTCGAACTTGGCGAGGTCGGAGTCCAGTTGCTCGACCCGGCCGGGCAGGCCGCCGAGGCTGATCCCCCCGGCCTCGCCGCCGGAGGTCAGCATCACCTGGCACAGCGGGTGGCGGGCGGTCGAGCGCACCGGGTTGAGCAGCTCGACCAGCCGCTCGAAGGGCACGTCCTGGTGCTCGAAGGCGTCCAGGGTGGCGACCCGGACGCGCTCCACCAGCTCCCGGAAGCTCGGGTCGCCGGAGGTGTCGGTGCGCAGCACCAGGGTGTTGACGAAGAACCCGACCAGGTCCTCCAGCGCCTCGTCGGTGCGCCCGGCCACCACGGTGCCGATCGGCAGGTCGGTGCCCGCGCCGATCCGGCTCAGGGTGGTGGCCAGCGCGGCCTGCATCACCATGAACACGCTGGCCCGGCTCCGCTGCGCCAACGCGGCCAGCGAGGCGTGCAGTGCGGCGTCCGTCCGGAGTTCCACCGCGGCGCCCCGGCGGCTGGGGGCGGCGGGGCGGTGGCGGTCGAAGGGGAGCGTCAGCTCCTCCGGGAGGTCGGCCAATGTGCGCTGCCAGTGGGCGAGTTGCTCGCTCAGCAGGGCGCTGGGCCGCTCGTCGGTGCCGAGCAGCTCGTGCTGCCACAGGGTGTAGTCGGCGTACTGGACCGCGAGCGGCCGCCAGTCGGGGGCGGCGCCGGCGAGGCGGGCCCCGTACGCCTCGGCGAGGTCGCGCAGCAGCGGGACCACGGACCAGCCGTCGGTGGCGATGTGGTGCATCAGCACCAGCAGGACGTGCTCCTCGCCGGGCAGCGAGAGCAGGGTGGCGCGCACCGGCAGGTCGCGGGCGAGGTCGAAGACCTGCGAGCCGGCCTCGGCCAGCGCCCGCGCGAGCTCCTCCTCGCCGTCCACCGGCACGGTGTGCAGGGGGAGCTCGGGGGCCTCCAGGAGCAGCTGGTGCGGCTGCCCGTCGGTGGTCGGGTAGACGGTGCGCAGCACCTCGTGGCGGTCGAGCACGTCCGCCAGGGCCGTGCGGAGCGCGTCGGCGTCGACCGGGCCGGTCAGCCGGACCGCGCACGGGGTGTTGTAGAGCGCGCTCGGGCCCTCGAACTGGTCGATGAACCAGAGGCGTCGCTGCGCCGGGGAGAGCGGGACGCGCTCGGGCCGCTCGACCGGCCGCAGGGCCGGGCGGGCGGCGCCCGGGGCGGGCAGGACGGCGGCCAGCGCGGCCACGCTGGGGGCGTCGAACAGGGCCCGGACGGGCAGTTCGGCGCCGAGCGCGGTACGGACCCGGCTGACCAGCTTGGTGGCGAGCAGCGAGTGGCCGCCCAGGTCGAAGAAGCTGTCGTCGATCCCGATCCGGTCCAGCCCGAGGACGTCGGTGAACAGTTCGCACAGCGCCCGCTCGGTGTCGGTGCGCGGGGCGCGGCCCTCGCCGGCCCCGGTCCAGTCGGGGGCGGGCAGGGCGCGGCGGTCGACCTTGCCGTTGGCGGTCACCGGGAGGGCGTCGAGGACGACCACGGCGGCCGGGAGCATGTAGCTGGGCAGGCTGTCGGCGACGGCGGCGCGCAGCTCGGCGGGATCGCCCTCGCCGGTGGCGTACACCACCAGGCGCTTGTCGCCCGGCTGGTCCTCGCGGACCACGGCGAAGGCCTGGCCGACGGCTGGGAGGGCGGTGAACGCGCCCTCCACCTCGCCGAGTTCGATCCGGAAGCCGCGGATCTTGACCTGGTCGTCGGCCCGGCCGAGGAACTCCAGCACGCCGTCGGCGGTCCAGCGGACCAGGTCGCCGGTGCGGTACATCCGGCTGCCGGGCTCGCCGAACGGGCAGGCCGTGAAGCGCTCGGAGGTCAGGCCGGGGCGCCCGACGTAGCCGCGGGCCAGGCCGGCCCCGGCGAGGTACAGCTCGCCCGCCACGCCGGCCGGCACCGGCCGCAGCGCGGTGTCCAGCACGTACGGCCGGGTGTTGTTCAGCGGGCGGCCGATCGGGACCACGGCGGGGACGGGCCCGCCCGGGCTCATGGTGAAGGTGGTCTTGATGGCGGTGGTCTCGGTGGGCGCGTACACCGCGACCACGTCGGTGTCCGGGCAGACCCGGTGGAGCCGGCGCACGGACTCCGGCGGGACGACGTCGCCGCCGGTCCACACCTGCCGGACGTTGCGGAAGGCGGCCGGGTTCTCGTCGGCCATCAGCCGCAGCAGGCCGGACGGGGCCTGGACCAGGGTCACCTCGTGGGTGGTGATGGTCTCGGCGAGGCGGCGGATGTCCAGCTCGCCGGGGTCGGCGAGGACGATCGCCCCGCCGGTGACCAGCGGCGCCCAGATCTCGGTGGTGGAGGCGTCGAAGGCGGTGGGCGAGTGCAGCAGTACGCGCTCGTGGTGCCCGGCCCGGAAGTGCGGGTTGCCCAGCAGGTCCACCACGTTGCGGTGGGTGACGGCGACGCCCTTGGGCACCCCGGTCGAGCCCGAGGTGTACATCACGTAGACCAGCTGGCCGGGCAGGACCGGCACGTCCGGGTTGCCCGCCGCGGGGGCCTCGGCGAGCAGCGCCGCGGTGACCTCGACGGTGGCGAAGCCCTCGGTGGCGAGCACCGGGTGGCCCTGGTGGGCGGGGTCGACGAGCAGCAGGCCGGTACGGGTGTCGGCGAGGATGTGCTGGAGGCGGTCCAGCGGGTAGCGGTCGTCCAGCGGGACGTAGGTGCCGCCGGCCTTGGCGATGGCGAGGACGGCGGTGAGCAGTCCGGCGGAGCGCTCCATCAGGACCGCGACGGGCTGTTCGGTGGTCAGGCCGCGCTCCAGCAGCAGGGCGGCGAGCCGGTTGGCGCGGTCGTTCAGCTCGGCGTAGTCGAGCCGTTCGGTGCCGCAGACCAGGGCGAGGGCGTCGGGGGTGGCGGCGGCCCGGGCCTCGAACAGCCGGGGCAGGCTCCGCTCGTCGACCGGTACGGCCGGCCCGTTCCAGCCGGTGAGCAGTTGCTCGCGCTCGGCCGGGTCGAGGATCTCGATGCCGCCGATCGGCGCGTCCGGGGCGGCCGCGGCGGCGCGCAGCACGCGCACCAGCCGTTCGGCGAGGGCGACGGCGGTGGCGTGGTCGAAGAGGTCGGCGGCGTAGTCGACGGCGGCGCGCACGCCCAGGCAGGTGCCGTCGGGGGCGAGCCGCTCGACGAAGTTGAAGTTGAGGTCGAACTGGGCCTGCGCCTCGCCGACCTCGACCGGGGTGCCCGTCGCGGCGCCGAAGGCGAGGTCGCCGGCCCGCTCCGCGTTCAGGGTGACGACGGTCTGGAAGAGCGGGTGGCGGGCGGGGGTGCGGGTGGGGTTGAGGTGTTCGACCAGGCGCTCGAAGGGGATGTCCTGGTGGTCGTAGGCGTCGAGGTTGGCGCGCCGGACCCGGTCGAGCAGCTCGTGGAAGCTCGGGTCGCCGCTGGTGTCGGTGCGCAGCAGCAGGGTGTTGACGAAGAAGCCGACCAGGTCGTCGAGGGCCTCGTCGGTGCGGCCGGCGACGGGGGTGCCGAGCGGCAGGTCGGTGCCGGCGCCGAGGCGGGTGTAGAGGGTGGCGACCGCGGCCTGCAGTGCCATGAACAGGCTGGCGTGCCGGCCCGAGGCCAACTCGGTGAGCGCGCCGTGCAGTTCGGCGTCGAGCTCGAAGTCGGCGGCGCCGCCGCGGCGGCTCGGCCGGCCCGGGCGCGGACGGTCGTACGGGAGTGCCAGCTCCTCCGGCAGGCCGGACAACTCCTGCTGCCAGTGGGCGAGTTGCAGGGAGACGACGCTCTCCGGGTCGTCCTCCTCGCCGAGCAGCTCGCGCTGCCAGAGGGTGTAGTCGGCGTACTGCACCGGCAGCGGCTCCCACTGCGGCCCGGTGCCGGCCAGCCGGGCCCGGTACGCCTCGGCGAGGTCGCGGAAGAGCGGGCCGACCGACCAGCCGTCGCTGGCGATGTGGTGCGTCAGCAGCAGCAGGACGTGCTCGTCCGGCGCGGGCAGGGCGTACAGCCAGGCCCGGACGGGCAGGTCGGCCGCGAGGTCGAAGACCTGCCCGGCGGCCTCGTGCATCAGCGCGTGCAGCTCGGCCTCGTCGGCGACCGGCACTCGGTGCAGCGGCGGGCGCCCCTCGGCGAGGATGTGCTGGTGGGGCTGGCCGTCGGTGGTGGGGAAGACGGTGCGCAGCACCTCGTGCCGGTCCACCACGTCGCCGAGCGCCCCTTCGAGGGCGGCGGCGTCGAGCCCGCCGGTCAGCCGGAGGGCGAACGGAGTGTTGTAGAGGGCGCTCGGTCCCTCGAACTGTTCGATGAACCAGAGCCGCTGCTGGGCGAACGACAACGGGATCAAGGTCTGCCTCCGACTGGCGACGTACGGCGGTTGTGGCTGGTGGGGCTGCTCCGTCCGGTAGGGCGGAGCGGTCGTGCGGCGGGGGCGGGCCGCGCCACCGGTGGGACCGGTGGGCGGACCCGCGTCCCGCCGCCGGTCAGGCCTGGGTTCCGGGGCGGCGCATCGGCCGCAGGGCCGGGCGGGCCTTCTTCGGTGCCGGCGCCGCTTCGCCGCCGGGCAGGACGGCGGCGAGGGCGGCCACCGTGGGTGCGTCGAACAGCGTGCGGATCGGCAGCTCCGCGCCGAGGGTGGCGCGGATGCGGCTGACCAGCCGGGTGGCGAGCAGGGAGTGGCCGCCGAGGTCGAAGAACCGGTCGTCGATGCTGACCGCCGGCACGCCCAGCACCTCGGCGAACAGGGCGCAGAGCTCCCGCTCGCGCTCGGTGCGCGGGGCGCGGCCCTCGGCCGCCCCGGCGTACTCGGGCGCGGGCAGGGCCCGGCGGTCGACCTTGCCGTTGGCCGTCACCGGCAGGCTGTCCAGGACGACCACGGCGGCCGGGAGCATGTAGCCGGCGAGGCGGTCCGCGACGAAGGCGCGCAGTTCGCCGTCGGTGGCCTTGCCGGTGGCGTACACCACCAGGCGCTTGTCGCCCGGCTGGTCCTCGCGGACCACCGCGAGCGCCTGGCCGACGCCCTCGTGGGCGGTGAACGCGGCCTCCACCTCGCCGAGTTCGATCCGGAAGCCGCGGATCTTGACCTGGTCGTCGGCCCGGCCGAGGAACTCCAGGACGCCCTCTGCGGTCCACCGGGCGAGGTCGCCCGTGCGGTACATCCGGCTGCCCGGCCCGTCGAAGGGACAGGCGACGAAACGCTCGGCGCTGAGCGCCGGACGGCCGACGTAGCCGCGGGCCAGGCCGGCCCCGGCGATGTACAGCTCGCCCGCCACGCCGGCCGGAACCGGCTGCAGACCGGCGTCCAGCACGTACAGCCGGGTGTTGGCCAGCGGACGCCCGATCGGCACCGTGCTCGGCACCGCGGCGGCGTCGGGCATCGGGTACTGGGTGGCGCACAGGGTGGTCTCGGTCGGTCCGTACAGGGCCCGCACCGCGATGCCCGGGACTGCCTCCAGCACCCGGCGCACGGCCGGGGCGGAGACCACGTCCCCGCCGGTCAGCACCTCGCGCACGCCGGCGAAGATGTCCGGGTCCTCCTCCGCGATGACCCGGAAGAGACCGGCGGTGACGTGCACGTGGGTGAGCGCGTGGACCCGGACCAGCTCCCGGATGGCGGCCGCGTCCAGGTCGCCCTGCGGCGCGACGACCACCTGGCCGCCGGAGAGCAGCGGCACCCAGATCTCGTAGGTCGAGGCGTCGAAGGCGTGCGGCGCGTGGAACAGCACCCGCAGGCCCTCGTCGTGCCGCCAGCACGGGTCGGTGGCGAGCTGCACCACGTCCCGGTGGCTGATCGCGATGCCCTTGGGCTCCCCGGTGGAGCCCGAGGTGAACATCACGTACGCGAGCTGCTCCGGGTGGGGCGCGGCCCGGTGGGCGCGCCGCTCGCGCGGACCGTCGAACCAGCCCGCGGTGAGCGGCAGGACGGGGCAGGGGGCGTCGGCGGCCAGCGGGTGGTCGCGGTGGGCCGGGTCGACCAGGACGAGGGCCGCGGCCGTCTCGGCGGTGATCCCGCGCAGCCGCTCGGCCGGGTGGCGGTCGTCCAGCGGGACGTAGGTGCCGCCCGCCTTGGCCACCGCGAGGATCGCCGTCAGCAGGTCGGCGGAGCGGTCCATCAGCAGGACCACCGGCGTCTCGGCGCCGACCCCGGCGTCGGCCAGGTGGGCCGCCAGGTGCTCGGCCCGGGAGTCCAGCTCGGCGTAGCTGAGGGTGCCGTCCTGCGAGACCACGGCCGGCGCGTCGGGGGTGGCGGCGGCCCGGGCCTCGAACAGTTCCGGCAGGGTCGCGTCCGGGACGGGCGCGGCGGTGTCGTTCCAGCCGGTGAGCAGCTGCTCGCGCTCGGCCGGGTCGAGGATCTCGATGCCGCCGATCGGCGCGTCCGGGGCGGCCACGGCGGCGCGCAGGACGCGCAGCAGCCGCTCGCCGAGGGCGGCCACGGTGGCGTGGTCGAAGAGGTCGACGGCGTACTCGACCGCCACCGTCAGGCCCGCCTGCGGGCCCTGCTCGGTGAAGCGGAAGGACAGGTCGAACTTGGCCACGTCCAGCTCGAAGGGGTGCTCCGCGCAGCCCAGGTCGCCGAAGGCGTCCGGCACCGGGACCCGGCCCTCCAGTGCCACCAGGGTCTGGAAGAGCGGGTGGCGGGCGGGGGTGCGGGTGGGGTTGAGCTGTTCGACCAGCCGCTCGAAGGGGATGTCCTGGTGGTCGTAGGCGTCCAGGTCGGTGCGGCGGACCCGGTCCAGCAGTTCCCGGAAGCTCGGGTCGCCGGAGGTGTCGGTGCGCAGCAGCAGGGTGTTGACGAAGAACCCGACCAGGTCGTCGAGCGCCTCGTCGGTGCGCCCGGCCACCACGGTGCCGATCGGCAGGTCGGTGCCCGCGCCGAGACGGGTGTAGAGGACGGCGACCACGGCCTGCAGCGCCATGAACAGGCTGGCGTGCTGGGACGCCGCCAACTCGCCGAGCGCGCCGTGCAGTTCGGCGTCGACGGCGACCTCCACCAGGCCTCCGCGGTGCCCCGGCACGGCCGGGCGCGGACGGTCGTAGGGGAGCGCCAGCTCCTCCGGGGCGTCGGCCAGGGCCCGCTGCCAGTAGGCGAGTTGCTCGGTCAGCAGGGCGCTGGGCCGCTCGTCGGTGCCGAGCAGTTCGCGCTGCCAGAGGGTGTAGTCGGCGTACTGCACCGGCAGCGGCTCCCACTGCGGCTCGGTGCCGGCCAGCCGGGCCTCGTACGCCTCGGCGAGGTCGCGGAAGAGCGGGCCGACCGACCAGCCGTCACTGGCGATGTGGTGCATCAGCACCAGCAGGACGTGCTCGTAGTGCGGCAGTGACAGCAGGGTGGCGCGCACCGGCAGGTCGCGGGCGAGGTCGAAGACCTCCTCGCCGGCCGCGGACAGCGCGGCCCGCAGCTCCGCCTCGTCGGCCACCGTGACGTGCCGCAGGGCGAGTTCGGCGGCCTCGGTGACGAGCTGGTGCGGGTGGCCGTCGACGGTCGGGAGGACGGTGCGCATGACCTCGTGCCGCCGCACCACGTCCCGGACCGCCCGCTCCAGGGCGGGCAGGTCGACGGCGCCGGTGAGCCGGACCGCGACGGGGGTGTTGTAGAGCGCGCTCGGGCCCTCGAACTGCTCGATGAACCACAGGCGTTGCTGGGCCGAGGAGAGCGGCACGCGCTCGGGGCGCTCGGCCGGCCGCAGGGCCGGACGGGCCGTCGCGGAGTCGGGCAGCGCGGCGGCCAGCAGGGCCACCGTCGGGTTGTCGAAGAGCGTGCGGATCGGCAGTTCGGCGCCGAGGCCGGCGCGGATGCGGCTGACCAGCTTGGTGGCGAGCAGCGAGTGGCCGCCGCGGTCGAAGAAGTTGTCGTCGATGCTGATCCGGGCCAGCCCGAGGACCTCGGCGAACAGCCCGCACAGGGCCTGCTCGGTGGCGTTGCGCGGCTCGCGCCCGCCGTCGGCGCCGTTGTAGTCGGGCGCGGGCAGGGCCTTGCGGTCCACCTTGCCGTTGGGGTTCACCGGCAGCTCGTCGAGGACGACGATCGCGGCGGGCAGCATGTAGCCGGGCAGCCGCTCGGTGACGAAGTCGCGCAGCTCGTCGGCCCGCACCTCGCCGGTGACGTAGGCGACCAGGCGCTTGTCGCCCGGCTGGTCCTGGCGGACCGCCACGCAGACCTGGCCGACGGCCGGGTGGGCGGTGAACGCGGCCTCCACCTCGCCGAGTTCGATCCGGAAGCCGCGCAGCTTGACCTGGTCGTCCGCTCGACCGACGAACTCCAGTTCGCCGGCGGGGGTCCAGCGCACCACGTCGCCGGTGCGGTACATCCGGCTGCCGGGCTCGCCGAACGGGCAGGCCGTGAAGCGCTCGGAGGTCAGGCCGGGGCGCCCGACGTAGCCGCGGGCCATACCGGTGCCGCCGATGTACAGCTCGCCGGGCACGCCGACCGGCACCGGGCGCAGCCCGGCGTCCAGCACGTACAGCCGGTTGTTGGGCAGCGGCCGGCCGATCGGCACGACGGCGGGCACCTCGGCGGCCGAGGTCATCGGGAAGTGCGTCGCGAAGGTGGTCGTCTCGGTCGGCCCGTAGACGTTGACCAGCCGCAGCCCGGGGCAGGTGTCCAGGACCCGCCGCATGGCGACCGGCGAGGCGATGTCCCCGCCCGTCCACACCTCGTGCAGCCCGGTGAAGGTCTCCGGGGCCTCGGCGGCCAGCACGTTGAACAGGCCGACGCTGATCCAGGCGGAGGTGGTCCGCTCGTGGCCGATCACCGCCGCCAGCTCGGCGATGCCGAGCCGGCCGGCCGGGGCGATCACCAGCTGGCCGCCGGAGAGCAGCGGGGTCCAGATCTCGTAGGTGGAGGCGTCGAAGGCGGAGGGGGCGTGCACCGGCAGCCGCTCGTGGCCGCCACCGGTGAACTGCCCGCCGAGCGCGAGGTCCACCACCGCGCGGTGGGTGATGGCGATGCCCTTGGGCACGCCGGTCGAGCCGGAGGTGTGCATCACGTACACCAACTGGTCGGCGTGCTGCGGCAGTCCGAGGTTCTCGGGGTGCTCCCCGGCGTGCGGGTCGAGCACCGTCAGCCCGGCCAGCGCGGGGTGCTCGCGGTGCGCGGCGTCGGCCAGCACCAGCCCGGCCCCGGCGTCCGCGAGGACGGTCCGCAGCCGGTCCGTCGGCTGGGCGTCGTCCAGCGGTACGTAGAGGCCGCCGGCCTTGAGCACCGCCAGGATCGCCACCACCTGGGCGGCCGAGCGGTCGATCATCAGCGCGACCGGCGTCTCCCGGACGACCCCGGCCTCGACCAGCCGCAGCGCCAGGCCGTTGGCCCGGGCGTTGAGCTGGGCGTAGGTCAGCTCGGCGTCCTCGGCGGTGAGCGCGATCGCGTCCGGGGTCGCGGCGACCCGCGCCTCGAACAGCTCGGGCAGCGAGCCCTCCGGCAGCGGGGTGCTGGTGCCGCTCCACTCGGTGATCAGCTCGGCGCGCTCGGCCGCGGTCAACGCCTCGACGGTGCCGACGAGTTCGGCCGGGTCGGCGACGATCCGGTCGAGCAGGGCGAGGAAGCGGTCCAGCAGGGCGCGGGCCTCGTCGGAGGTGAAGGCGTCCGGCTGGTGGTCCAGCCGCAGCTGCAGGCCGTCGCCGGGGGTGAGGGCGAGCGCCAGCGGGTAGTGGGCACTGTCGACGTCCTCGACCAGGTGGACGCGGGTGGCGCCGCTCGGGTCGGCGTCGTCCAGGGCGGACGGGTCCGGGTAGTTGCCGTACACCGTGACGGTGTCGAACAGGCTTCCCATGCCCGCGAGTTGCTGGATCTCGGTGAGGCTGAGGTGCTGGTGGTCCAGCAGGGCGGACTGCTCGTGCTGGAGACGCAGCAGCAGCTGGCCCCAGCTCTCCGCCTGGTCCAGGCGCACCCGCACCGGCACGGTGTTGATGAGCAGGCCCATCATCCGCTCCACGCCCGGCAGGTCGTGCGGCCGGCCGGAGACGGTGGTGCCGAACAGCACGTCCTCGCGCCCGGTGAGCCGGGCCAGCAGCACGCCCCAGGCCGCCTGGACCAGGGTGTTGAGGGTGACGCCGTAACGGCGGGCGGTGCGGGCGAGGGCCTCGGTGGTCTCCGGGGTGAGCCCGGTGTGCAGGCGCAGCGGCAGCTGCGGGGTGGCGGCGGAGCGGCCGGGGGCGAGCAGGGTGGGCTCGTCGGCGCCGGCCAGGGCCTGCGCCCAGGCGGCGCGGGCGGCCGCGCCGTCGCGCCGGGTGATCCAGCGCAGGTACTCGCGGTACGGGGCGGCCGGGGCGAGCGGCTGCTCGAAGTACAGGGCCCACAGCTCCTCGGCGAACAGCGGGGTGGACCAGCCGTCCAGCAGGATGTGGTGGGCGGAGGCGATCAGCTGATGGCGCCCGGGCGCGAGCCGGATCAGGGTGTAGCGCAGCAGCGGGGGGCGGTCGAGGTCGAAGCGGCGACCGTACTCGGCGGCGGCGATCCGGGCGGCCTCCGCCGCCGGGTCGGCGTGGGCGCTCAGGTCGACGACGGTGAAGGGCAGCTCGACGCCGTCCGGGACGACCTGCACGGGCGGGCCGTCGTGCCGCTGGTGGAACGCGGCCTTGAGGTTCGGCTGGCGGGTCAGCAGCGCCTCGGCGGCGGTGCGCAGGCGGTCGGCGTCCACCGGGCCGGTGAGCTCGAAGGTCACGACCGAGGTGTAGACGTCCGCGCCGTCGGCGTCGTACGCCGAGTGGAAGGCCATGCCCTGCTGGAGCGGCGAGGTGGGCCAGACGTCGACCAGGCGGGCGGGGGCGTGGTGGGCGGCGAGCTCGTCGACCTCGCTCTGGGTGACGGCGACCAGCGGGAAGTCGGAGGGGGTGTGCCCGCCCGCGTCCGGCCGGTCGGCGTGCTCGGCGAGCGCGCCCAGCGCGGCGAACCAGGCCTCGGCGAAGGCGCGCACCCGCTCCTCGGAGAGCAGCCCGGTGGCGTAGGACCACTGGGCGACCAGCAGCGGGCCCTGCGGGGTGTCCACGGTGGTGGCGTCCAGGCCGAGCACCCGGCCGAGCGCGAGGCCGGTCGCGGCGCCCTCGGACATCGCCTCGGTGCCGGCGAGCACGTCCTCGGCGGTGACGCCCTCGGGCGCGAAGCGGCCCAGGTAGTTGAACTCGATCTGCGGGTCGGCGCAGCCGGCCAGGACGGCGGCGGTGTCCGGGTTGAGGTGGCGCAGCAGGCCGAAGCCGATGCCGTTGTCCGGCACGGCGCGCAGCTGCTCCTTCACCCGGCCGAGGGCCCGGCCGAGCCCGGGGCCGGCCGCGGTGACCTCGGACCAGTCCAGCGCCCCGGGGGCGAGCCGGACGGGGTAGACGGAGGTGAACCAGCCGGCGGTGCGGTGCAGGTCGACGCCGTCGACGATCTCCTCGCGGCCGTGGCCCTCCACGGTGACCAGCACGGCGCCGTCGGGCCCGGTGGTCTCCCGGCCGCGCCAGTGGCCGAGGGCCAGCGCCAGCCCGGTCAGCAGCACGTCGTTGACCTGGGCGTGGTAGGCGGCGGTGACCTTGGTGAGCAGCGCCCGGGTGGTCTCGGCGGGCAGCACGAGCCGCAGCAGGCCCTCGGTGGCGTAGGTGTCCGTGGCCGGGTCCAGCGGGCGGTCGCCGAGCAGCGGGTCCGGGGTGGCCAACGCGGCCTGCCAGAGCGGGAGTTCGGCGGCCCGGCGGTCGGTGTTCGCCTCGGCGGTGAGCCGCTGGGCCCAGCGGCGGAAGGAGGTGGGCACCGGCGCGAGCTCGACGGCGCGGCCCTCGCGGAGCGCGGCGAGCGCGCCGAGCAGGTCCTCCTCGACGATGCGCCAGGTGACGCCGTCCACCACCAGGTGGTGGATCACCAGCAGCAGCTGCGAGGGCGCCTGCGGACCGGCGTCGAAGCGCACGGCCTGGACCATCCGCCCGTCCTCGGGGGACAGGCGCTCGCGGGCGGCCCCGGTCTCGGCGCGCAGCGCCTCGGTGGTGGCCGGGCCCTCGACCCGGCGCAGCACGGCGTCGGCGGGGACGGCGCCGGCCTCGGGCACGTGCAGCGTCCAGGGGCGCTCGGCGAGCGGGGAGGTGCGGGCGCGGAACAGGTCGTGGTGGTCGAGCAGGGCCTGGACGGCGGCGGTCAGGTGCTCCTGCGGGGTGCCGGTGGGCAGGGTGAGCACGGTGGACTGGTAGAAGCTCTCGACCGCGCCGTGCTGGGCGGCCAGCCAGTGCACGATGGGCGTCGGCGGCACCTCGCCGAGGCCGGCGCCGGCGGGCTCGACGACGACCGGGCCCTCCAGCGGACGGGCGATCCGCGCCAGCGCCTCGACGGTCGGGGCGAGGAACACCTCGCGCGGGGTGAGCTGGAGGCCCGCGTGCCGGGCCCGGGAGACCAGCTGGATGGCCACGATGGAGTCGCCGCCGAGCTCGAAGAAGGAGTCGGTGACGCCCACCCGGGGCAGTCCCAGCACCTCGCCGAACAGCCGGACCAGGGTGTGCTCCAGCTCCCCGGCGGGGGCGCGGCCCTCCTCCTCGCCGGCGCCGAACACCGGCGCGGGCAGGGCGCGCTTGTCGACCTTGCCGTTGGGCGTGAGCGGCAGCCGGTCGAGCACCACGACGGTGGGCACCATGTGGTCGGGCAGCCGCTCGGCGCAGTACGCGCGCAGCTCGGCCGGGTCGGCGGCGCCGACGGTGTAGCCGACCAGGCGGCGCTCGCCCGGGCGGTCCTCGCGGACCAGCACCACGGCCTGGCGGACCTCGGGGTGGGCGGAGAGGGTCTGCTCGATCTCGCCGAGCTCCACCCGGAAGCCGCGGATCTTCACCTGGTCGTCGGCCCGGCCGAGGAAGTCCAGCTGGCCGTCCGGGCGGTAGCTGCCGAGGTCGCCGGTGCGGTACATCCGCTCGCCGGGCCCGCCGTACGGGTCGGCCACGAAGCGCTCGGCGGTCAGGCCGGGGCGGTTCAGGTAGCCGCGGGCCAGGTGCGGGCCGGCGAGGTACAGCTCGCCCACGGTGCCCGGCTCGACCCGGCGCAGCTGCTCGTCCAGCACGTGGATGCGCACGTCCTGGCAGGGCCGGCCGATCGGGGGCAGCTCGTCGCCGGTCAGCGGCTCGCTCATGCTGACGATGACGGTGGCCTCGGTCGGTCCGTAGCTGTTGAGCATCAGCCGGCCGCGGCCGCAGCGGGCGGCCAGCTCGCGGGAGACCGCCTCGCCGCCGCCGATCAGGGTGCGCAGCGAGGGCATCGGGAGGTCGGGCAGGGTGGAGATCATCGCGGTGGCGATGTCGGCGTGGGTGACGCCGTACTGGTCGATCAGGGCGGCCAGCGGCTCGCCGACCAGCTGGCTCTGCTCGCGCGGCAGCACCAGGGCGGCGCCGGTGGTGAGCGCCACGGACAGGTCGGAGACCGAGACGTCGAAGCTGAGCGAGGAGGCCTGGAGCACCCGGCTGCCGGGGCCGACCCCGGTGGCGGCGACCTGGGTGCCGATCATGCTGGGCAGCCCGGTGTGGGTGACGGCCACGCCCTTGGGCACGCCGGTGGAGCCGGAGGTGTAGATGACGTACGCGGTGTTCAGGGCGCTCACCGGCCGGACCCGCTCGGCGGCGGTGAACGGCGTGCCGGGCCGGGCGTCGAGGTCGGCCCGGTGCTCGGCCGAGTCGAGCAGCAGCCGGGGGGCGTCGGTCGCGGGCAGCTGCCCGGCGGCCCCGGCGGTGGTGAGCACCAGGGCGGCGCGGGAGTCGGTCAGCATGTGGCGCAGCCGCTCGGCCGGGTAGGCCGGGTCGGCGGGCAGCCAGGCGGCGCCGGTCTTGGCGACGGCGAGGATCGCGGCGACCGCCTCGGGGGACTTCGGCAGGGCCAGCGCGACGACGTCCTCGGTGCCCAGGCCGCGGGCGGCCAGCACCCGGGCCAGCCGGTTGGCGCGGGCGTCCAGTTCGGCGTAGGTGAGGGTGATGCCCTCGGCGTACAGGGCGGGGGCGTCCGGGGTGCGGGCGACCTGGGCGTCGACCAGCTCGGTGAGGGTCGGGCGGGCGGGTGCCCCTTCGGCCAGCCTGGCGGCCAGCGCGGTGGGGGTGGGGGCGTCCGCCAGGACGGGCAGCGCCAGGCGGACGCCGAACTCGGCGTGCACCCGGGCCAGCAGCCGCTCGGCGGCGGGCCGGTCGCCGCCCAGGTCGTAGAAGCCCGCCGCGGGGTCGACCGACTCCTGGCCGAGCACCTCCGCGAACAGTCGGCACAGGACCTCGGCCGCTTCCGGCCGCTGCTCGGATCTGTGCGTCTGCTGGACCCCGGACATGTGACTCTCTCCCTTGTGCGGCTGGCCCCCGCGGTGGCGGGAGCGGCGAGCTGGGTTGACCCCGGGGCGGTCGGCCCGGGGGTCGGCGGAGCGATGTTGCGGTCGTCTCGCGGTGCTGGGGTGTGCTTGGTGCGACGGCCGTGCGGCGCGGCGGTGCGGAGGGTGGGAGTGTGCCGGGGCCGTTTCGGTGCACGCGCGTAGACGTCGGACACGGGACAGCGCCGGCGGCGTGAGGGTGCGCCGCGCGGCGGTGGGGTGCTGCGGTGGTGGGGCGGAGCGGTGTCGGCGGGTTCCGGCGGGGCGGTGGGCCGACGGCCGGGGGGAGCGGCCGGACGGGCGGCGGCTCGGGCGCGGTACCGCGCCGGGTGAGCGGGCGGTGTGCTCTGTGCTCTGCGCTCGTCGCCGGGGCGGTGCGGCCGGGGAGCGGCTGCTCGGCGCGGGATCCCCGTGCGGAGGCCGTGTGGTCGTTCAGCCGTCCGACGGTCGGTGCGCGGAGGCCGCGATCAGTTCTCGGACAGGTGCGCGATCAGGCTCTTCGGCCGCAGATCCTGCCAGTTCTGCTCGACGTAGTCGAGGCAGTCCTGCCGTCCGGCGGCACCGAACGCCTGCTGCCAGCCGGCGGGCACCGGGCTGAAGGCCGGCCACAGCGAGTGCTGGCCCTCGTCGTTCACCAGGACGAGGTAGCTGGCCTCGGCATCCTCGAACGGGTTCGCCATCGTCGGTTCCTCTCTGTTCGGAGCTGTCTGGAGCTGTTCGGAACTGTGCGGAACGGTGCGGAGCTGTGCGCGGTGGTGCGGGAGCGTGAGGAGCGGGGCGGTCGAACGGAGCCGCGGCTCACGCACCCCAGCCGGAGTCCTCGCTGGGGCCGGCGACGGCGGCGATGGAGACGGCGGGCAGGTGCGGCTGGGCGTGGAGCTGGAGGCCCACCACGGCGGCCAGCAGAAGGGCGAGTGTCCCGAGCATCTTGTGGACGCGGACGGCAAGGCTTGGCATCGCGAATTCCTCTTCCTGAGGAGGGCGGTCTGCCCTCTTCGCTCTGAACCGCATCCTGCCGAAGGCCCAAACGTGCGTGGAAGCTCTGACTGTGATCGTGAACACGCAATGCGGGAACCGGAAGCCCGGGCAGATCGTGTCAAAAACAGACAGACATGATCCAAATCACACCCGGCACTGTCAGATCAGTGGTGGGAACTCCGATGGCGCGGGGGACATCGCAGCGCGGAGGCGGGCACCCCGGCGCGCCGCAGCGAGCCCCGGCGCAGTTCCTCCCGGACGGCCGGCCAGTCCTCGACCCACGGCCGGCCCGTCCCGGCCGGCGACTCCAGGGCGAGCGTCGCCAGGTACGCGCGCTTGAGCGCGGCCCGTTCGTCCTGCACCCGGCCCGCGGACTGCTCGATCCGGCGCAGCCGGGCGTGCAACCGCTCCAGCGCGCCCCCGCCCGTCAGCAGCCGCCGCGCCTCGGGCCCGAAACGGAACCCGGGCGCCAGCAGCGGCCAGGCCGCCCGCCACGCCCGGAACACCTCGCGATGGCTCGGCCCCCACTCCCGCTCGGCCAGCGACAGCCGCTCCAGCGCGGCCGCCTCGGTCGGCGCCGTACAGGTCTCGCGCAGCGCCCGGGAGAGCGCACTCCAGTCCTCGCCGGGCGCGTGCCGCAGCGCCCCGTGCAGCAGGTGGGCCACCGAACCGTGCACCACGGTGCGGGGCCACTGCTCGGCCGCCGCCTCGGCCAGCACCGCGCCGGTGCCGCCGACCAGCACCCAGACCTCCCGCACCCCGCGCCCGGCCAGCCCGGCCAGCACCTGGGGCCACTGCTCCCCGTCCGCGGCCGGCCACAGGCCCAGCACCTCGCGCCGGCCCTCGACCGAGATCCCGAGCGCCAGGTGCACCAGCGGACCGCCCGAGCGGCCGCTGCGCACCGAGTCCACGAAGACCACCGGGTAGACCGGGTCGAGCCGCCGCCCGCGCCGTTCGGCGAGCTCGTCGAGCACCTGGTCGGTGATGGCCGAGACGGTCTCCCGGCTGAGCTCCACGCCGTACACCTCGGCCAGGTGCGCCACCAGTTCGCCCGAACTGAGGCCGCGCGCGGTCAGCGAGATCACCAGCCGGTCGAGCCCGGGCAGCCGCCGGGCCCGGGGGAGGACGGACTTGGGGGCGAAACTGCCCTCGCGGTCCCGGGGCACCCGCACCTCGACCGGACCGATCTCGGTGAGCAGCCGTCTGGCCCGGGCGCCGTTGCGGCCGTTGGTGCCCGCGCCGGTGCCGGACCCGCGCAGATGCTCCTGGAGTTCGAGCTCCAGGGCGCCCTCGATCAACTGCTTGGCGAAGGCCTGGAGAATCCCGCCGTCGCCCAGCAGCCGGACGGCGCCGGAACCGACCTGTGCGGCGGCGGCCTCCGCCAACTGTCGCACCAGGCGCTGGTCCACCAGGCCGGCGAGGGCGGCAGGCGGTGTCGCCGGATCGGAATCAGCTCGCAACTGGGGGTGCCTTCCGTCTGTAGGCCGTTCCATTCACCGACCGCCCGCCCCGGACGCCCCGACGGGACGTCAGGTGCGATGGGCCGGCAATCCCCCGGTCACCGCTGCCGGGTTCGGTCGTGCTCGTGCCCGACGGCTCCCCCGCTTGCGTGCACGCCCGACTACCGTCAGCTGATGATTTCCGCGCCCTTTGGGCGTACACTCACGGCTGTCGGAGCCCGGGGGGCGGCTTCCGAACGGCAGTCACTTCTCATCTTGCCGGTTCTGATGCCTGGTGGAAGCCGGTTCGGGCATTCGTGAAACCGCAATGCCGAAGCCGGAAGGATGCCCAGATGTGCCCAACCCAGGACAAGAGCATGGAAAGGGGAACACCCCAGCTCTGCGACCGGGGCATCGAGTTCTACCGCACGGCACTGGTCGAGGGTGAGGCCACCGGCGAGGCCCCCGAGTGCCTGCTCGCGATGGGTCTGCTGCGCCCGCTGCCCGGCTCCGGCCAGCGGCTGGCCCCCGTCCCGCCCGACATCGCCGTCACCGGGTTGACCCGGCCGCTCGAACTCGCCGTACTGGCCCACCAGGAACGGCTCGCCGAACTGCACACCTCCTTCCACGCCGCCGAGCACGCCTACAAGGACGTCATGCGGCGGGCCAAGTTGCCGATCCGGCTGCTGGCGGGCGACGAGATCAGCCCCGCGCTGGAGAAGGCCGTCGCCGGCTGCTCCGAGGAACTGCTCACCGCCCAGCCGGGCGGCGGCCGTGCCACCGAGCAACTGGCCGACGCGCTCCCGCGCGACCTCGCGCTGGCCGGCCGCGGCGTACGCCAGCGCACCCTCTACCAGCACACCGTGCGCTCGCACGGCCCGACGCTGGCCTACATCGAGCAGGTCACCGCCCAGGGCGCCCAAGTGCGCACCCTGAACGAGGTCTTCGACCGGGTGATCATCTGCGACCGCTCCACCGCCTTCATCCCGGCCGGCGCCGACCGCGCCGCCGCGGCGATGCTCATCCAGCTCCCGCCGCTGGTCGAGTACCTGCTCAAGATCTTCGAGCTGATGTGGGAGCGCGCCGAACCCGTCACCTACCAGCAGGGCCACCACCGCCCCCGGCTGCTGACCGCCCGCACCCGGCAGAACGTCCTGCGCCTGATGGTCAACGGCTACACCGACGAGGCCATCGCCTCCCGCCTCGGCATGAGCACCCGGACGGTCTCCAGCCACATCCAGAAGGCCAGCGAACTCCTCGGCAGCCGCAGCCGCGGCCACCTCGGCTACATCATCGCCCGCCAGGGCGTCCTCGACGAGCCGCTCGACGAACTCTGAGGGCACCGAGGAGAACTGACGAGCAAACGACAGAGCGGGCCCGGCGGAATCTCCGCCGGGCCCGCTCGGCGATTGCCGGGGGAGGACCCTTGGCCGGGTGGCCGGAGGACGGTGGCCCGTCCGTCCGGTCGAGGACCTCGGTGCTGCCTCACTTGCTCGTGGTGAGGAGGCCGCGGTTGCGCAGGACGCGGCGTTCGACGGGGGTGAAGACGAGGAGTTCGATGGCGATGCCGACGAAG
>NZ_JBHVRT010000031.1:0-119992 GCF_042885555.1 Kitasatospora sp. NPDC058048
CCGCGACGACGATCTTCGCGGAGGTGGTGGCGCGGGTGGGGGCGGCCGCGTTAGAGCTTGCGAAGTCCACTGAGGACCCTTTCGAGCAGCGTGACATCGGGCGTTCCGCCCGACTCGCCCGCGGCGGCGGGCTGGTGGATGGCGACGAGACCGGCCTCGGCAAGGTCGGCCACGAGGATGCGGGCGACACCGAGCGGCACGCCGGCCAGTGCGGAGATCTCCGCGATGGACTTGACCTCGCGGCAGAGGCTGACGATCCGGGCGTGCTCGGGCAGCAGTCCGCTGGCCCGGTCGGCCGAGCCGGTGGTGGAGATCAGGGCCTCGATGGCGAGCTGGTACCGCGGGCGGGTCCGGCCGCCGGTCATCGCGTACGGGCGGACCAGCGGCTGCTGCTCGTAGCCGTCGGACTGCTGCCCGCCGTAGCCGCTGCCGTACCCGTTGCCGTACGAGCCGGCGGGTGTCGAAGGCGGGGTCATGGGTCCTCCTAGTGCTGCAGCCTTGAGCAGCCGGTTCCAGCTGGGGCGGTGCCAGCTGAGGCGAGATCAGCTGCCTGAGGGTAGCTGAGGGTGGTTCGCCGGGTCCGGTCGGGTCGGACCCGGCGAGGGCAGGTGGGACGGGGTGGTCGGATCCGCGCGGGAGCCCCGGGTCAGTGCAGGAGACTGCCCTGGAGTTCCGCGCGGAGTGCGGGGGTGAGGACGGCGCCGGCCCGGTCGACGAGCAGGGCCATCTCGTAGCCGACGAGGCCGATGTCGGAGTCCGGGGCGGCCAGGACGGCCAGCGCCGAGCCGTCGCTGACGGCCATCAGGAACAGGAACCCCCGCTCCATCTCGACCACGGTCTGGTTGACCTCGCCGCCCTCGAAGATCCGGCTCGCACCGTTGGTCAGCGAGGTGAGACCGGAGGCGACCGCCGCCAACTGGTCGGCCCGGTCCCTGGGGAAGCCCTCGGACATGCACAGCAGGAGGCCGTCCGCGGAGACCACCACGGTGTGGGACACCCCGGGGGTGTTGTCCACGAAATTGGTGATCAGCCAGTTCAGGTTCTGTGCGGCCTGGCTCATCTGGTTCAACTCAACGCTCCTGGTGATCTGCGCCGTTGCCGTCGCTCCGGCCACCGAAACTATCGAATCCGGGCTGCTGGGCACCATGCTGGAAGCCCGACTGGTTGGCGGCCTGCTCGGCCCCGACGCGGCGGCCCTGCTGGATGCCGCGGCGCAGGTTGGTCAGCCGGCCGCGGACCTCCTCGGGGGCCCGGGAGACCTGCGGACCGGTCAGCGGCGAGGCCTCGGCGGTGCCGGAGACCAGGTTGGCCTGCGGGGTCCGCCGGGGCAGGCCCGACATCGTGACACCGCTGGTCGAGGGCTCGCGGACCTGCTCGGCGCGGCGCCAGCGCTCGTCGTTCGCGGACGGACGCCACGGCGCGTCGCCGGTGCCGGGCTGCTGGCCCTGCGGCTGCGGAGGCTGCTGCTGGTTCTGCTGCTGCGGGGCCTGCTGCTGCGGAGCCGGCTGGGGCGCCTGCTGCCGGGGTGCCTGCTGCGGAGCCTGCTGCTCCTGGGCCTGCGGCTGGAACTCCGGCGAGGAGGTACCGGGGCGGCGCGGCTGGTACGACCGCTGCCGCGCCTGCTGCCCGTCGGCCTGCGGGGCCCACGGCTGCTCGCCGCCGGGCCGCTGACCGGCCTCGGACGGACCGGTCGGCAGCGCCATCGGCTCCTGGTACGGCAGCGGCTGCGGCTGCTGCGGCGCCTGCTCCTGGCGCACCGGCTCCGGACGCGGCGGGTTCGGCACGTTCGGCAGCACCGGCTCGACCAGGCCGAGGCCCAGCGGGTCGCGCGGGTCGATCTGGCTGGCCTCGAAGCGCGGGCGGGCGAACTGCTGGGTGCTCTCCACCGGCGCCGGCTCGGCCGACGGCAGCTGCTGGGGCTGCTGCTGGGCCTGCGGCGGCAGCTGCGGCTGACGGTCGCGCTGCGGCGCGTCCGGGCCGGGGCGCTGCGGACCGCGCGGGCCCTGGCCGGCGGGCCGGCCGGGGGCACCGGGGCCCTGCGGGGCCGGACGGCGCTGCGGCAGGCCGTCCTGCGGACGGTTGCCCGGACGGGCACCCTGCTGCGGCGTGCCGGGACCGCCGGGGCGGCCGTGCTGGGGCTGCTCGCCGGTCCGGGCACCCGGACCGCCGTCGAACTCGCCGCCGGGACGCTGCCGTTCCTGGCCGGGCCGGCCGGCCTGCTGCTGACCGGCCTGCTGCTGACCAGGCTGGGGCTGACCACCGGGCTGCTGCGGACGGCCGCCGCGGCGCGGCAGGCCGTTCGGGCCGCTCTGCGGCGGGCCCTGGCGGCCCGGGGCGCGCTGCGGCAGACCGCCCTGCTGGGCCTGCTGCGGAGTCTGCTGCTGCGGCGCCTGCGGCTGCTGCGGCTGCTGCGGCTGCTGCGGGGCCTGCTGCTTCTGCTGCGGCTGGGCGGGCCGTCGGCCCTGGCCCTGGCCCTGGCCCTGCTGAGCGCCGCCCTGCGGGGCCGGGTTCTCCCGCAGCGACTTGCCGACCTGGCGGGTCGGCAGACCGCCGGCGGGCGCACCCGGGCCGGCCTGCGGGCCGCCCTGCGGAGCGGGAGCGGCCGGAGCGGCAGGACCGCCCTGGCCGAGCTGCGGGCGACCGCCCTGCGGGGCACCCGCGGCCGGGCCCTGGCCGAGCGCGGCGGGACCGCCCTGGCGGGCGGGCGGCACCTGGCGCTGCTGGCGCGGCGTCGGGGTGACCCCGCGCTGCTGCTTGCCCTGGCCGGAACCGGCCCGGCCGGCGCCGCGGCGGTCACCCGAATTGGTGACGTCCACGGGGAGCATGACCAGCGCGGTGGTGCCGCCGGAGTCGCTGGGGCGCAGCTGGATGCGGATGCCGTGTCGCAGGGACAGGCGGCCGACCACGAAGAGGCCCATGCGGCGGGAGACCGAGACGTCCACCGTCGGCGGGTTGGCGAGGCGCTCGTTGATCTCGGCGAGGTCGTCGGGGCTCAGGCCGATGCCGGTGTCGTGGATCTCGACCAGCACGCGGCCGTCCGGCAGCGCGTGGCCGGTGACCCGGACGCGGGTCTGCGGGCTGGAGAACGAGGTGGCGTTCTCCAGCAGCTCGGCGAGCAGGTGGACGAGGTCGTTGACGACGCGGCCGGCGACCTCGGCCGACGGTACGGCGGCGAGTTCGATGCGCTCGTACTGCTCCACCTCGGAGGCGGCGGCGCGGAGCACGTCGACCAGCGGGACGGGACGGGTCCAGCGGCGGCCCGGGTCCTCGCCGGCGAGGACGAGGAGGTTCTCGCCGTTGCGGCGCATGCGGGTCGCGAGGTGGTCCAGCTTGAAGAGGTTGGCCAGCTGGTCCGGGTCGGCCTCGCGGCTCTCCAGCTCGGAGATGAGCGACAGCTGGCGCTGGATGAGGCCCTGGCTGCGGCGCGAGAGGTTGGTGAACATCGCGTTGATGTTGCCTCGCAGGAGGGCCTGCTCGGCGGCGAGGCGGACGGCCTCGCTGTGCACCATGTCGAACGCGTGGGCCACGTGGCCGATCTCGTCGGTGGAGTCGACGGCGACCGGCTCGACCGTGGTGTCGACGTCGTGCGGGTCGGCCTCGGAGAGGGTCTTGACCAGCTCGGGCAGACGGCGCTCGGCGACGTCCTCGGCCGCCGCCTGGAGGCGGGTCAGCGAGCGCACCATCGAGCGGGCGATCAGACCGGCGCCACCGAGGGCGACGAGCAGCACCAGGGCGACCGCGACACCGATGATCAGGGCGTCGGCGTCGGCCTGGGACTGGAGGTCCTGGGCCTTGCCGTCCAGGTTCTCGATGAGCTTGGACTCGATCCGGCGCTCGGCGGTGATCTTGGAGCTGGCCTTCTCGAACCAGTCCTTGTAGCTGACCGCCTCGGTCTGGCGGATGCCGCTCTGGGTGAGGATCGTGGAGGCGTAGCGGTCGGCGTCGGCGACCACCGAGTTGTAGCTCAGCTGGCTGCGCAGGTTGTCCAGGTCGTGCGCGGTGTAGATGTTGTTGAAGCTCGCGATCGCGTTGTCGTACGAGCTGCGCAGGCGGATACCGAAGGACTCGTCGCTGGGGCTGAGGTCGGGGGTCTTCGGGTTGGCGAGCGCGGCGCTGATCAGGGCCCGCTGCTGCGAGGTCGCGTTCTTCGCCAGCGAGAACTGCTGGAGCGCGCGGGTGGAGACGACCAGGTCCTTGTTGTTCGACGCGAGCGCGATGTCCTGGGTGATGGACAGCAGGTCGCGGATGATCACGTCGTAGGCGGTGATCGTCGACTGGATGTTCTGGTTGTTCTGGTACGGCAGGCTGCGGGTGTCCGCGATCGAGTTCAGGTCCTTGCGGATCTGGAGCAACAGCGCCTTTCCGCCGGACAGTTCGAGGTTCTCGAACTTGTCGGAGGAGGCGGTGAAGGTGCGGCTCAGGTCGTCGGTGGACTTGCGGGCCGCGACGATGTCGTCGTCCAGCGGCGCGGCCGGGTCGTGGGTGATCGGGCCGGCGCTGATGTCGCGCTCGGTCTGGAGCGCGTCCGCGAGGTTGGTCGCCTTCTTGGCCAGGTCGGAGAGGTTGGCCATCTGGGCGAGTTGCTGCGAGTTCTCCATCGAGCTCTGGATGCGCAGGCCACCGAGGACCAGCGAGACCAGCACGGGGAGGGCGAGCAGCGCGATCAGACGGGTGCGGATGCGCCAGTTGCGCATCGCGAGCCGGTTCAGACCGGTGGCGCGGCGCCGGGTCAGGGAGGTGCGGAGTTTGTCCCGGGCGGACTTCCGCTCCTGGCCCTCCTCCTCCGGGTGGCCGATGGCCTCGGGTGTCACCGGCTCTGCCGGGCCGCCGGGGGCCGCCGCCTGTTGAG
The DNA here is from genome assembly GCF_042885555.1 of Kitasatospora sp. NPDC058048. Classification (NCBI taxonomy): domain Bacteria; kingdom Bacillati; phylum Actinomycetota; class Actinomycetes; order Kitasatosporales; family Streptomycetaceae; genus Kitasatospora; species Kitasatospora sp. NPDC058048. Next base: position 4,850 of record NZ_JBHVRT010000031.1, read on the forward strand.
GGGCTGCCACAGGCTCACGCGACTCCGGGTTACCCGCGGCGCCGCTACCCCTTTTGAAACGTCCCTGCACTGGCGTCGCAACCTCTGGACCGGGCGTCCCGCCGCGTCGCCACGGCCTGGACGGTGTCGAGTTTCCATCCGCACCCCGGCCGGTCCGGGAGAGCGGGCACCGGGGTGGACCACTCCCTACCCACGGTCCGTCGCATTCCAGCACAGCCGGGGAATCCCAACAAGGGCCGCACGTACCGGGCGTCCGGCGCTACCGACCGCTTGCGTCTTCTTACGGACTGTGCGGTAACAGGACCGGAATACCGCCTTTTTCGGACACTCGCCGGATACATGCCAAGCGGACCCGGGGTCGGGAAGAGTCACAGACCTTCCGGAATGCCCCTTATCGGCGAAATGCCGGAAAATCCCGGTGCGGCGATATGTCGGATATCTGCACTTTGCTCGGCATTTTGTGAGCAAAATCACAGTCTAATGTGTAGCTTTGGTCACGGCCTCTGTGGAATGAGATCTCGTAACCTGGCTGTCTCCGGAGCACGGCCCCGATCAGCCTGCCCAGAACCCCTCCGAATCAATCGGAATCCATCAGGCCGGTGCCGATCGCCGCGATCGACCCGGCCATGACCACGAGGTGCTCTCGATGTCCCAGGCGAAGAACGCCACCAAGTCCACGCTGTCCTGCCGCCCCACGGCGAACCCCCGCCGGACGACGCTGGCCTCGGTCGAGGACTTCAGCAAGATCCCGGGCGCCCGCAAGCCCGAGGACGTCGTGACCTACGGCTCCGAACTGCCGGCCGCCACCGCCAACCCGCGCCGCACCCGGCTGATGGTCGCCCCGGTCGTCGTCCCGCAGGACTGACCGCCGCAGCGCCGCGACGAGGGCGCCGTCGTCACCCCGGTGGCGGCGGCGCCCTCGCCGTTGTGCGGCGCCGCCGCGGACCGCGACGGCGAGCCGCCCGCGGGCCTCGCGGGGCATTCGGCCCCGACCCTCCTGAACAGGGGCAAAGCGGTCGGCCGGGCCCCCACGCGATAGCCTGGAGGCCGATTGACGGGGCCGCGCCCACTGCGGGCGGGGCGCCCACCAGCGCCCGGGCGCGCCCCGGGCGGCCGACGAAGCGAGGGGTATCCCAGCCGTGCGCATTGCCAGGTTTTCCGTCCGGGAAGGGAGCCCTGCCGCCGGCAGCGTCTCCTTCGGCGTGGTGGAGGGCGACCCTTCCCGGCCCGACTCGCTGGTCGTCCACGCGCTGGCCGGCCACCCGTTCGGCCAGCCCCAGCCCACCGGTGAGAGCTACCGCTTCCAGGACGTCCGGCTGCTCAGCCCGATGCTCCCGAACAAGATCGTGGCGGTCGGCCGCAACTACGCGGCGCACGCGGCGGAGCTGGGCAACGAGGTCCCGGACGCCCCGCTCACCTTCTTCAAGCCGTCCACCTCGGTGATCGGTCCGACCGAGAGCATCGCGTACCCGCCGTTCTCCTCGGACGTCCACCACGAGGCCGAACTGGCCGTGGTGATCGGCCGGATGTGCCGTGAGGTGCCGTTGGACCGGGTGCCCGAGGTGATCCTCGGCTACACCTGCGCCAACGACGTCACCGCCCGGGACGTCCAGCAGCGCGAGGGCCAGTGGGCCCGGGCCAAGGGCTTCGACACGGCCTGCCCGCTGGGCCCGTGGATCGAGACCGACCTCGACCCGAGCGACCTCGCGATCACCTGCACGGTCAACGGCGAGCTCCGCCAGACCGGCCGCACCTCCCTGATGGTCCGCTCGGTCGCCGAGCTGATCGTCCACATCTCCGAGGCCATGACGCTGCTGCCCGGCGACGTCATCCTCACCGGCACGCCCGCAGGGGTGGGCCCGCTCAACGTCGGCGACGAGGTCGCCGTCTCCATCGAAGGCATCGGCACTCTCACCAACAAGGTGATCAAGCGTGGCTAACACTGACCCGGCCGTCCGGGTTCGCTTCTGTCCCTCCCCGACCGGCAACCCCCACGTGGGGATGGTCCGCACGGCCCTCTTCAACTGGGCCTACGCCCGCCACAACGGCGGCACGCTGGTCTTCCGGATCGAGGACACCGACTCCGCCCGCGACTCCGAGGAGTCGTACAACCAGCTGCTCGACGCGATGCGCTGGCTCGGCCTCGACTGGGACGAGGGCCCGGAGGTCGGCGGCCCGGACGCGCCGTACCGCCAGTCGCAGCGGATGGACATCTACGCCGATGTCGCCCGCCGCCTGCACGAGGCCGGCCACGCCTACTACTGCTACTGCTCCACCGAGGAGCTGGACGCCCGCCGCGAGGCCGCCCGCGCGGCCGGCAAGCCCTCCGGCTACGACGGGCACTGCCGCGACCTGACGGACGAGCAGGTGGCGGTCTACAAGCTGGAGAAGCGCGAGCCGATCCTGCGCTTCCGGATGCCGGACAAGACCCTCAGCTTCGACGACCTGGTCCGCGGCACGCTCACCTTCGAGCCGGAGAACGTGCCGGACTACGGCATCGTCCGGGCCAACGGCGCCCCGCTGTACACCCTGGTCAACCCGGTGGACGACGCCCTGATGGGCATCACCCACGTGCTGCGCGGCGAGGACCTGCTGTCCTCCACCCCGCGGCAGATCGCGCTGTACGCCGCGCTCGCCGAGATCGGCGTCGGCAACGGCACCACCCCGCGCTTCGGCCACCTGCCGTACGTGATGGGCGAGGGCAACAAGAAGCTCTCCAAGCGCGACCCGCAGTCCTCGCTCAACATGTACCGCGAGCGCGGCTTCATCCGCGAGGGCCTGCTCAACTACCTGTCCCTGCTGGGCTGGTCGCTGGCCGAGGACCGCGACCTGTTCGACATGGACGAGATGGTCGCCGCCTTCGACGTCACCAAGGTGAACGCCAACCCGGCCCGCTTCGACCTGAAGAAGTGCGAGGCGATCAACGCCGAGCACGTCCGCCGGCTGGCCCCGGAGGACTTCGTCGGCCGCCTGGTGCCCTTCCTCCAGGGCGCCGAGCTGCTGCCGGCCGAGCCCACCGCCGAGCAGCTGGACCTGCTCGCCAAGGTGGCGCCGCTCACCCAGGAGCGGATGGTCGTGCTGAGCGAGATCGTGAACATGGCCGGCTTCCTGTTCGTGGCGCCGGAGAAGTTCGCCCTCGACCCGGACGACGCCGCCAAGGTGCTCACCGCGGACTCCCGCCCGGTGCTGGAGGCCAGCATCAAGGCGCTGGAGGAGCTCGCGGACTTCACCCCGGAGCCGATCCAGGCCGCGCTGCGCGAGGCGCTGGTGGAGGGGCTGGGCATCAAGCCCAAGTTCGCCTTCACGCCGCTGCGGGTGGCCGTCACCGGCCGCCGGGTCTCCCCGCCGCTGTTCGAGTCCATGGAGCTGCTGGGACGCCCGGAGACGCTGCGTCGGCTGCGGGCCGCCCTGGACGCCCTGCCGGCCGCCTGAGCGGGGTTCCGAGCAGGCCGCGGGCCCGGCTTCGTGCCGGGCCCGCGGCGTACCCGGAGGCCGCCCGCAGGCCTCCCGGCCGCTGCCTGGGGTTATCGATTTTGGACCCGGGGCCGACGTCGGGTAATGTTCTTTCTGCGCCGCCCGGGAGGGAACGGACGAGGGAACGAAAGCCCCTCGGAAGGGACCGACCGAGAGGCGCAACGCCTGAGAAGGGCCCGCGAGGGTTCAACTCTGGTGGGGTATGGTGTAATTGGCAGCACGAGTGATTCTGGTTCATTTAGTCTAGGTTCGAGTCCTGGTACCCCAGCGCAGTACGTGAGTACAGCACCACAAAAGAAGATCAAGCCCCCGTTGTGTAGCGGCCTAGCACGCTGCCCTCTCACGGCAGTAGCGCCGGTTCGAATCCGGTCGGGGGTACTGATCCCGCAAGGGATCACCTGGAAAGCCCCCGTTGTGTAGCGGCCTAGCACGCTGCCCTCTCACGGCAGTAGCGCCGGTTCGAATCCGGTCGGGGGTACTGATCCCGCAAGGGATCGCCAGGAAGCCCCCGTTGTGTAGCGGCCTAGCACGCTGCCCTCTCACGGCAGTAGCGCCGGTTCGAATCCGGTCGGGGGTACTTCAGAGCAGGAAGCCGGTGGGCCAGCCCATCGGCCCTTGCTTTGTGTTGGGGTATGGTGTAATTGGCAGCACGAGTGATTCTGGTTCATTTAGTCTAGGTTCGAGTCCTGGTACCCCAGCCAGAAATTGGAAAGACCCCGGTCCCCGGGGTCTTTTTGCTTTCCCCGGAAATGCCCCGAAGGGCCCCGCTCCGTTCCGAGCGGGGCCCTTCCGGCTTTCCACGGCGCCCTTCCGGCTTTCCGCGGGCCCTGCCGCCCGGCGGCGGACGGGGGCGGAGCGCTGTCCATGCGCTAAGACTGCGGTCTCACTCCGCGAGACACAAGTTCAATCTCCGGCGAAAAGCGCCACTCTGGACGGGAGCGGCCCGGGAGTCTCAGGGCGGCGCACACGCTTTGACCTCGACGACACCGAGAAGGCCGGCAACGCGGCCGGCTGGAGGGAATCCGATGGGACGGACACTCGCAGAGAAGGTCTGGGACGACCACGTCGTGCGGCGCGCGGAGGGCGAACCCGACCTCCTCTTCATCGACCTGCACCTGCTCCACGAGGTCACCAGCCCGCAGGCCTTCGACGGGCTGCGACTGGCCGGCCGCACGGTCCGCCGCACCGATCTGACGATCGCCACCGAGGACCACAACACCCCCACCCTGGACATCGACAAGCCGATCGCCGACCCGGTCTCCAGGGTGCAGCTGGAGACCCTGCGCCGGAACGCCGCCGAGTTCGGTGTCCGGATCCACTCGCTCGGCGACGTCGAGCAGGGCGTCGTGCACGTCGTCGGCCCGCAGCTCGGCCTGACCCAGCCCGGCATGACCGTGGTCTGCGGTGACTCCCACACCTCGACCCACGGCGCTTTCGGCGCGCTGGCGTTCGGCATCGGCACCAGCCAGGTCGAGCACGTGCTGGCCACCCAGACCCTGCCGCTGGCGCCGTTCCGGACGATGGCGATCACCGTCGAGGGCGAACTGCCCGAGGGCGTCACCGCCAAGGACCTGATCCTGGCCGTCATCACGAAGATCGGCACCGGCGGCGGCCAGGGCTACGTCCTGGAGTACCGCGGTTCGGCGATCCGGAGCCTGTCCATGGAGGCCCGGATGACCGTCTGCAACATGTCGATCGAGGCCGGCGCCCGGGCGGGCATGATCGCCCCGGACGAGACCACCTTCGCGTACCTCCAGGGCCGCCCGCACGCCCCGCAGGGCGAGGACTGGGACGCCGCCGTCGCGTACTGGAGGACCCTGGGCACCGACGAGGACGCGGTCTTCGACCACGAGATCTTCATCGACGCGAGCGAGCTGACCCCGTTCGTCACCTGGGGCACCAACCCGGGCCAGGGCGCCCCGCTGGGCGCCGAGGTGCCGGACCCGGCGTCCTTCGCCGACCCGCAGGAGCGCCTGGCCGCCGAGAACGCCCTGGCGTACATGGGCCTGGAGGCCGGCACCCCGCTGCGCGAGGTGAAGGTCGACGCCGTCTTCGTCGGCTCCTGCACCAACGGCCGGATCGAGGACCTGCGGGCCGCCGCGGCCGTCGTGGAGGGCCGCCGGGTCGCCGACGGCGTCCGGATGCTGGTGGTTCCCGGCTCCGTCCGGGTCGCCCTCCAGGCCGTCGAGGAGGGCCTGGACAAGGTGTTCACCGCTGCCGGTGCCGAGTGGCGCCACGCGGGCTGCTCGATGTGCCTGGGCATGAACCCCGACCAGCTCGCCCCGGGGGAGCGCTGCGCCTCCACCTCGAACCGCAACTTCGAGGGCCGGCAGGGCAAGGGCGGCCGTACCCACCTGGTCTCCCCGCAGGTCGCCGCCGCGACCGCCGTCCTGGGCCGTCTCGCCGCCCCCTCCGACCTGTCCGCCGACGTCGCTGCCGTGGAGGCCTGAGCCATGGAGAAGTTCACCACCCACACCGGCCGGGCCGTGCCGCTGCGCCGCAGCAACGTGGACACCGACCAGATCATTCCGGCCCACTGGCTCAAGAAGGTCACCCGATCCGGTTTCGAGGGCGGCCTGTTCGAGGCCTGGCGCAAGGACGAGTCGTTCATCCTCAACCGGCCCGAGCGGCAGGGCGCCACGGTCCTGGTGGCCGGCCCCGAGTTCGGCACCGGCTCCTCCCGGGAGCACGCCGTCTGGGCGCTCCAGAACTACGGCTTCCACGCGGTCGTCTCGTCGCGCTTCGCCGACATCTTCCGGGGCAACTCCCTGAAGAACGGCCTGCTGACGGTCGTCCTGCCGCAGGAGACCGTGGAACGGCTCTGGGCGCTCACGGAGAGTGACCCTTCGGCCGAGATCACCGTTGACCTGGAGGCGCGCGAAGTGCGTGCCGAGGGCGTCGTCGCGGCCTTCGAACTGGACGACAACGTCCGGTGGCGTCTGCTCAACGGCCTGGACGACATCAGCATCACCCTGCGGAACGAGGCCGACATCGCGGCCTTCGAGGAGACCCGTCCGGCCTTCAAGCCCCGTACTCTGCCGGTCGCCTGAGTTCCCCTCAGAACAAGCATTCTGACGATCCACCGGATGGCCCGTGCCCCCCTCGGGGGGGCCGGGCCATCCGTCGTTCCGGAGCACGAGTTAGCGCCGCGGCCCGCCCCGGATTGCCCATTTGGCTTTGCGGAAGAGGGGCCCGCGCAAGTACAACTGCGGGTAGATGGCACAATCAGTACATGCACCGGCACCATGAACCTCCGTACGCGGGCGGCGAACCCGCGGCTGAGGACTCCATGGGCCGGCCATCCGAACGCCGAATTGACGATCGGCCGGACGTCACCTCCGCACCAGCTGAGGGGCCGGACGACCAGGAAGTCGCAGCGCTCTACGCGCTTGTGGCCGAGCGGTTGAAGCAAGCTCACGCCCGCGTGCATGCGCTGAACGTGTCTGCCGATGCAAAGACCGCTCTCACCCGTCAACTCCTCATCGTCACCGAGGCCGCCAAGCGCGATCTTCCGGAGGCGGCAAGGCGGTTGAGTCGCTTTGTACATGACCTCGACGAGCGGCCCCCGCCGCTCGACTGAGGTCGCCGACGCGCAAATCCATTGCGACACTAGGGTGATTCGCGCGTTTGGTAATTGAAAGTCCGCAGATACATACCTAACGTGCGAAAAGAACGGATGGAATCATCCGGCGCCCGTTTCCGAAGGGGAAGACGTGAACAAGGCTCAGCTTGTCGAAGCGGTGGCCGAGCAGCTGGGCGGTCGCAAGGCTGCCGCAGAGGCCGTCGACGCAGTGCTCGACACCATGGTCCGTGCCGTTGTGGCCGGTGACCGGGTCTCGGTCACCGGGTTCGGCACCTTCGAGAAGGTGGAGCGCTCCGCGCGCTTCGCCCGCAACCCGCAGACCGGCGAGCGGGTCAAGGTCAAGAAGACCTCGGTCCCGCGCTTCCGTCCGGGTCAGGGCTTCAAGGACCTGGTCAGCGGCAGCAAGAAGCTGCCGAAGGAAGGCCCCTCGGTGAAGAAGGCCCCCAAGGGCTCCCTCACCCCGGGCAAGAGCGGCGTGGCCGCCACCCCGGCCGCCAAGCGTGCCGCCACCAAGCGTGCCGCCGCTGCTGCCGCCGCCGCCCCGGCCGCCAAGAAGGCCGCCGCCAAGAAGACGGCCACCACGGCCGCCGCCAAGAAGGCGACCACCACGGCCGCCGCCAAGAAGACCACGGCGACCGCCAAGAAGACCGCCGCGAAGACCACGGCCGTCAAGGCCACCGCCGCCAAGACCACGGCCGCGAAGACCACCGCCGCCAAGAAGACCACGGCGACCGCGACCAAGGCCGCCGCGACCAAGAAGACGGCCGCGGCGAAGAAGGCGACCACCACGGCCGCCGCCAAGAAGACCACGGCCACCGCCAAGAAGGCGACCGCCACGGCCAAGAAGACGGCGCCGGCGAAGAAGACCGCCACCCGCAAGACCACCGCGCGCAAGACCTCTGCCAAGTAAGTCCCGCGCGACCGTCCCAGGACGGCCTTCGGCTCAGAGCCGCGGCACCCCCTTCCGTGAATTCACGGAGACGGGTCGCCGCGGCTCTTTCGATTTCCGGGCGCTTAGTCAGGAATCGACGGCGTGCGGCGGCACAGGGAGTTCCGGGCGGTGCGACGGGACGGTCCGCGGGCCGGTCCGGCCGGGCCCGGCGGCGCCGGACGGGGCCGTCAGCCCTCGGCGGGGTCCGGGAAGGTCTGGAGCGTCACGAAGACCACCCGGCGGGCCTCGCCGGTGCCCTCGGTGCGGATCCGCACCCGCTGGCCGGGGCGCAGCAGCCGCAGGCCGCCGGCGTCGAAGGCGGCCGCGTCGAACGGCACCGGGGTCCCGTCGTCGAGCAGCACGGAGCCGGCCCGGGTGGCGGGGTCGAAGGTGAACGAGGTGGCCTGCATGCGAGCAGCATAGCGAGCGGGCTGGCCCCGGCCCGGGAGCAGGTCGACGCCCGGGCCGGGACGCGCCGGGGCTGCTCCGGGCGGTGCCCGGGCGGCGGCCGGGAGGGCTCAGGAAAGGCTCAGCCGGGCGAACAGCGCGCTGGTGTGCGGGCCGAGGCCGAGCGCCGCGGCCTCGCCGAGGTCCGTCCCGGTGTCCACGTCCCGGCGCACCGACTCCACGTCCGCGAGGCGCAGTTCGAGCGCCCCGCCGGCCGCGTGCCGGGCCCGTGAGCCGTCCCCGAAGGCGGGGGAGAGCGGACGGCCGGGGGCGCAGGCGAGCAGCGTGGTGCCGAGGCCGGGGGTGTCCGGCAGGAAGGCCCGGCCGTTGGCCGGCACCGCGCCCAGCACCCGGGCCAGTTCGGCCGGACGCAGCGCCGGGAGGTCCGCCGAGAGCACCGCCAGCGGGGCCCGCGGGGCCAGCGCCCAAGCGCTCTCGGCGCCGTGCGCCAGGGCCCGGTTGAGGCCTCCGTCGGGCTCGTCGGCGACCACCAGGGCGCCGAGCGCGGTCAGCCGGGCGCCGGCCGCGGCGTCGCGGGTGACCACCAGGACCCGGCCGACCCCGGGGGTGGCCAGGGCGGCGGTGACGGTGTCCAGGGCGAAGGACAGGGCCAGGTCGGCCCGGTGCGGTCCGGCGTACGGGGCCAGTCTGCTCTTCGCCATGGTGAGCGGCTTGAGCGGAAGCACCAGCGACCAGCCGGCGGTGGGTGCGGGGGGCGCGACGGCCCCGCTGGGGCGTACGGTGTCCTGGGTCATCGGCGTCATTCTGGCGCCGGTCCCGGAGCCCTCGCCAGGCCGTCCGAGCTGTGCGGACGTGCGTTTGATCACGCCCGCCGGGCGGGTTGGCGCGGTTGCTCGACAGCCGGTGATCGGGCGGGCGACACTGTTCCGCGCCCGTGGCCCGGGCACCGGTGGAATCGGTGCGCGGCACCGGGACACCATGACCGCGGTAATCCGTGCCGCATCGGATGAGAAGGAGCTGGGGTGGCCCGCCGCTCGTACGCCAAGTTCGGCAACGCCGACTACGGCATCTGGTACCGCTTCGCGGCCGTGCTGGTGAAGCCGGTGACGACCGCCCTGGTGAAGCCCGACTGGCGGGGCTGGGAGCACATTCCGAAGAACGGCGGCTTCATCGCCGCGGTGAACCACAATTCGATCATCGATCCGGTGATCTACGCGCACTGGCAGTACAACAGCGGACGTCCGCCGCGCATTCTCGGCAAGTCCTCGCTGTTCTCGATCCCCTTCATCGGATTCATGCTGCGCAAGACCGGTCAGATTCCGGTGTTCCGCGAGTCCACCGACGCCGCGCAGGCGTTCCGGGCCGCGATCGACGCGGTCAACAGCGGCCAGTGCGTGCAGTTCTACCCGGAGGGCACGCTCACCCGGGACCCGGACCTGTGGCCGATGACCGGCAAGAGCGGTGTCGCCCGGGTCGCGCTGATGACCGGTGCGCCGGTCATCCCGGTCGCGCACTGGGGCGCCCACGAGATCATCCCGCCGTACGGCCGGCCCGGTCTCGGGAAGGGCAGGTTCAACCTGTTCCCGCGGCACCGGGTCACCGTCGCGGCCGGGCCCGCGGTGGACCTGAGCAAGTACCGGGGGCAGGAGCTCACCGCCCAGGTGCTCGCCGACGCGACCGAGGACATCATGACCGCGATCACCGCCGTGCTGGCGGAGGTCCGCGGCGAGGAACCGCCCGCCGAGCGCTACGACATGCGCAGGGCCGCCCGGGATCGGGCCGCGGCGGCGCTGGCCGAGCGCCGGCGCGCCAAGGGCGAGCGGGGCAAGGGCACCGAGGAGGCCGGCAAGTGATCCGTTGCGCCGTGATGGGGACCGGCTCCTGGGGCACCGCGTTCGCGCTGGTGCTCGCCGACGCGGGCTGCGAGGTCGTGCTGTGGGCCCGCCGCCAGGAGCTGGTGGACGCCGTCAACTCCACCCACGAGAACCCGGACTACCTCCCGGGCGTCCGGCTGCCCGACACTGTGCGGGCGACCACCGACGCCGCCGAGGCGCTGGCCGGCGCCGACTTCGCGGTGCTCGTGGTGCCCTCGCAGACGCTGCGCGACAACCTGGCCGCCTGGACGCCGCTGATCGAGCCGCAGACCGTGCTGGTGAGCCTGATGAAGGGCATCGAACTCGGCACCGCCAAGCGGATGAGCGAGGTGATCGACGAGGTCACCGGGGTCGGCCCGGAGCGCGTCGCGGTGGTCAGCGGGCCCAACCTGGCCAAGGAGATCGCCAACCGGCAGCCCGCGGCCAGCGTGGTCGCCTGCTCCGACGAGGCGGTCGCCAAGCGGCTCCAGGCGGCCTGCCACACGCCGTACTTCCGGCCGTACACCAACACCGACGTGGTGGGCTGCGAACTCGGCGGCGCGGTCAAGAACGTGATCGGCCTGGCGGTCGGCATGGCGGCCGGCATGGGGCTCGGGGACAACACCAAGGCGACCCTGATCACCCGCGGGCTGGCCGAGACCACCCGGCTCGGCGAGGTGCTGGGCGCGGACCCGCACACCTTCGCCGGACTCGCCGGGATGGGCGACCTGGTGGCCACCTGCTCCTCGCCGCTGTCGCGCAACAACACCTTCGGCATGAACCTGGGCCGGGGCATGTCGCTCGCGGAGACCATCGCGGCCACCCGGCAGACCGCCGAGGGCGTCAAGTCCTGCGAGTCGGTCCTGGATCTGGCCCGGCGCAACGGGGTCGACATGCCGATCGTCGAGGCCGTGGTGGACGTGGTGCACAACGGGCGGCCGACCCAGGAGGCGCTGCAGACCCTGATGTCGCGTTCGGCGAAGGCCGAGCGGCGCTGAGTCCGGCGGGCCGCGGCCCCGGGGCCGCGGCGCCCGCCCGGCCCCGCGGGACCGCCGACTCCGCGGTGGCGCCTGCCTTCCGGCAGGGGCTCGCACGGTAGTCTCAAACCCGATATGAGCATCGAACAGTCCTCCCCGAACCGGCCCGACCGGAAGCCGCGCGTCGCGCTGGTCTTCGGCGGGCGCAGCTCCGAGCACGCGATCTCGGTCTCCACCGCGGGCAGTGTGCTCAGGGCGATCGACCGCGACAAGTACGACGTGCTGCCGATCGGCATCACGCACGAGGGCCGCTGGGCGCTGACCAGCGACGAGCCGGCCCGGATGGCCATCACCGACGGGCGGCTGCCGGACGTGGCGCACGTCGCCGAGGGCGTCGACGGCCAGGTCGCGCTGCCGGTCGCCCCGGGCAGCCGCGAGGTGGTCCTGACCGAGCCGGGCAGCGCCCCCAAGGCCCTCGGCGAGGTCGACGTGGTGTTCCCGCTGCTGCACGGTCCGTGGGGCGAGGACGGCACGCTCCAGGGCCTGCTGGAGCTCTCCGGCGTCCCGTACGTCGGCAACGGCGTGCTGGCGAGCGCGGCCGGCATGGACAAGGAGTTCGCCAAGCGGATCCTGGCCTCGCACGGTCTGAACGTCGGCCGCTACACCATCGTGCGGCCGCGCGACTGGGAGTCCGAGGCGGGCCGCGCGGCGGTGCGCGAGCGGGCCGCCGAGCTGGGTCTGCCGCTGTTCGTGAAGCCCTGCCGGGCCGGCTCCAGCATCGGCATCACCAAGGTGAAGGACCTGGCCGACCTCGACGCCGCGATCGAGGAGGCCCGTCGGCACGACCCCAAGCTCATCATCGAGGCCGGCGTGACCGGCCGCGAGATCGAGTGCGGCGTGCTGGAGTTCGAGGACGGCCCGCGGGCCAGCGTGGCCGGCGAGATCCTGGTCGGCGAGGGCTTCGACTTCTACGACTTCGAGGCCAAGTACATCGACTCCTCGGACGTGAAGATCCCGGCGGACCTGACCGCCGAGGAGCTCGCCGAGATCCGGCGCCAGGCGGTCGAGGCCTTCGAGGCGCTCGGCTGCGAGGGCCTGGCCCGGGTGGACTTCTTCCTGCTGGAGGACGGCACCTGGATGATCAACGAGATCAACACCATGCCCGGCTTCACCCCGATCTCGGCCTACCCGAAGATGTGGGAGGCCAGTGGGGTCGCGTACCCGGAGCTGATCGACCGGCTGCTCGGGACGGCGCTGCGCCGCTCGACCGGGCTGCGCTAGCGGGTCCTGCCGCGGAGGGCGGGCCGGGGAGCTCCCGGCCCGCCCTCGGTGCGTCCCCTCCCGGGGCGCGGCTCCCGCCGCCGGGCTCAGCCCGGGACGTTGGCCTTGACCGCGCCGGTCAGGGCGGCCGCCGGGTCGAAGGGGTTCTGCGCGGCCCCGGCCGGGACGGTCACCTCGACGTAGGCGGCGCGCATGGTCGTCACGAAGCGGTAGCCGCCGTCGGCGAGCTTCTGCGACCACCAGGTGACTCCGTCGACGCTCGGGGACCAGTCCGCGGCGTGGTCGCCGTCCAGCTCCTCCGGCCGGTCGATGCCGCAGCGCAGCACCGTCCGGGGGGAATCGCCCCAGGCGGCCACGTACGGGGAGGCGGGCGACGGGTCGTTGCGGGCGTGCCCGAGCAGGTCGGCCGGCAGCGCGGCGGCCAGCGACCGGCAGTACCCGGCCGCACGGCCGCCCGGCTGCGGGACCTCGACCTTCGGGTCGGCCGGCCCCCAGCTGCCGACCAGCGCCACGACGGTGCAGGTCAGGGCGACGGGCAGGGCCAGCCAGCGGACCGGGGCCGGCAGGGCGGTCAGCGCCTCGGGGACGCGGAGTTCTCTGGCCACCCGCCGATGGTAACCGGGGCCCGGGTGGCCGGACGTGCCGGTGCGCCGGGCCACCGGGCCCGGGCGCACCGGTGCACGGGCCTACAGGTGCACCACCGGGCACGTGAGGGTGCGGGTGATGCCCTCGACCTTCTGGACCCGGGCCACCACCAGCCGGCCCAGTTCGTCCACCGTCTCGGCCTCGGCCTTGACGATCACGTCGTAGGGGCCGGTGACGTCCTCGGCGGTGAGTACGCCGGGGACCTCGGCGATGGTCCGGGCCACGGCGGTGGCCTTGCCAACCTCGGTCTGGATCAGGATGTATGCCTGTACCACGGGGACCTCCCGGCGGCCGGTTGAGGGGGGATCGCCGCCGTGATCGCCCGGTCAGGCGCATGGGTGGGTGGGCTCACCGGCAGTCTGATCACCACGCTACCTCGCAGCGGGCCGGGGAGGGGAGACCCCGAGGCCCCGGAAGGGCGTACGCTGCGCGCGGGGGAGCGCGACGGGGGCCGAAGACGGATGGAAACGCGAGAGGACGGCAGATGCAGGGGACCGTGGGCGAGCTCGGCGAGTTCGGCCTCATCAGGGAGCTGACCGCCCGGGTACCGCTCACCGACGCGGTCGACCTCGGCCCGGGTGACGACGCCGCGGTGGTACGGGCTCCGGACGGCCGGGTGGTGGCGACCACGGACGTCCTGATCGAGAACCGGCACTTCCGCCGGGACTGGTCCACCGCCTACGACGTGGGCCGCAAGGCCGCCGCCCAGAACCTCGCCGACGTGGCCGCGATGGGGGCGGTGCCGACCGCCATACTGCTCGGTCTGGTCACTCCCGCGGACCTGCCGACCACCTGGGCCACCGAGTTGATGGACGGGCTGCGCGACGAGTGCCAGGTGGCCGGGGCGACGGTGGTCGGCGGTGACGTGGTGCGCGGCGACACCGTCATGCTGGCCATCACGGCACTCGGGGACCTCCAAGGGCGTGCGGCGGTGACCCGCTCCGGTGCGCAGGTCGGCGACGTGGTCGCGGTGACCGGCTGGCTCGGCTGGTCGGCCGCCGGCCTGACCGTGCTCCAGCGCGGCTTCCGCTCCCCGCGGGCCTTCGTCGAGGCGCACCGCCGGCCCGAACCGCCGTACCACGCGGGCCCGGCGGCGGCCGAGCTGGGCGCGACCTCGATGATCGACGTGAGCGACGGGCTGGTCGCCGACCTCGGCCACGTGGCCCGGGCCAGCGAGGTGGACATCGACCTGAAGGCCGCCGACTTCGACGTCCCGGCGCAGATGGCCGACATCGGCCAGGCGGTCGGCGTGGACCCGTTGGTCTGGGTGCTCTCCGGCGGCGAGGACCACGCGATCGTGGCCACCTTCCCGCGCGGGGTCCAACTCCCGGCCCGCTGGCGGGTGGTGGGCGAGGTGACCGGCCGCCCGACGGGCAGCCGCAGCGGCCGGGTCACGGTGGACGGCGCCCCCTGGGACCGGGTGGGCGGCTGGGACCACTTCGCCGAGTAGGGCCCGCCCCCGGATCGCGTCGGCCCCGCCGGGGACCCGGGAGGCGGGGCCCCGGCGGGCGGTCCGCGCCGATCCCCGTACGGCGGGCGGCGCGTGACGCTCCGGTGCGCTGGGAACGGGTGTCGAGGGTGCGTTGTGCGTAGGCTTGCGACACCCCAGCCCACCCGCCCGGCGCGGGTGGCCCGACCCACTGCGAGCGGGAGCACACCAGACATGCGCATCGGTGTACTGACCAGCGGCGGCGACTGCCCCGGCCTCAACGCGGTGATCCGCTCGGTGGTGCACCGGGGCACCGACGTCCACGGGCACGAGATCGTCGGCATCCTGGACGGCTTCCTCGGACTGATCGAGGGCCGCACCAGGACGGTCTCGCACGACGACGTCACCGGCCTGCTCACCCTCGGCGGCACCATCCTGGGCTCGGCCCGGGTGCGGCGGGACCGGATCGCCTGGGCGGTCGAGAACGCCAAGACGCTGGCCCGGGAGATCGGCATCGACGCGCTGATCGCGATCGGTGGGGAGGGCACGCTGACCGCCGCCAAGCTGTTCAGCGACGCCGGACTGCCCGTGGTCGGGGTGCCGAAGACCATCGACAACGACATCGACGCCACCGACGTGACCTTCGGCTTCGACACCGCCGTGCACGTCGCGACCGAGGCGATCGACCGGCTGAAGACCACCGCCGAGTCCCACCAGCGCGTCATGGTCGTCGAGTTGATGGGCCGGCACACCGGCTGGATCACCCTCACCGCGGGCATGGCGGGCGGTGCGCACGGCATCCTGATCCCGGAGAAGCCCTTCGACATCGAGGCGGTGGCCCGGATAATCGAGGACCGCTTCGCGCGCGGCAAGAAGTTCGCCATCATCGCCGTCGCCGAGGGCGCCTCCCCGCTGCCCGGCACCATGCGCTTCGACCACGGCGAGGTCGACCAGTACGGCCACCGGACCTTCGGCGGGATCGGCAACCGGCTCGCCCACGAGCTGGAGAACCTGCTCGGCAAGGAGGCCCGCCCGGTCATCCTCGGCCACGTCCAGCGCGGCGGCACCCCGACCGCCCGGGACCGGGTGCTCGCCACCCGGTTCGGCTGGCACGCGGTGGAGGCCGTCCAGCAGGGGGCGTTCGGACACTTCACCGCGCTGCGCCGCACCGGCATCGAGCTGCTGCCGATCGGCGACGCGGTGACCAGGCTGAAGACGGTGCCGAAGGACCGCTGGGCGGAGTCCGAGGCGGTGCTCTGAGAGCGCGCCGGTAGGTTGGGGCCCATGGCCCTCCCGTCTCCCACCCCCGCCCCCGGCCGAAGCGCTTCGCACGGCCCCTCCGACGCCACCGCCCGCCCCGCGCCTCCCCGGGTGCTCACCGTCGCCGGCTCCGACTCCGGCGGCGGCGCCGGAATCCAGGCCGACCTCAAGGCGATGCTCGCCCTCGGCGTCCACGGCATGAGCGTGATCACCGCCGTCACCGCGCAGAACTCGCTCGGCGTCCAGGGCTACTGGGAGCTGCCCGCGGAAGCCGTCCGGGCGCAGTTCCGCAGCGTGGTGGACGACATCGGGGTGCAGGCCGTGAAGACCGGCATGCTCGCCTCGGTCGAACTCGTCGAGACCGTCGCCGAGCTGCTGGCCGGGGTGGACGCCCCGGTGGTGGTCGACCCGGTCGGGGTCTCCAAGCACGGGGACGCGCTGCTGGTCGCCGAGGCCGTCGCCACCGTCCGCGAGAAGCTGCTGCCGGTCGCCACCCTGGCCACCCCCAACCTGCACGAGGTGACCCAGCTCACCGGGCTGACCGTCGAGGACGAGTCGCAGATGCTGGACGCCGCCAGGGCACTGGTCGACCTCGGGCCGCGCTGGGCGCTGGTCAAGGGCGGCCACCTGCCGGGCGAGGCCGCCGACCTGCTGTACGGCGGACCGGACGAGGTGCACTGGTTCCGGGCGCCCCGCTACGACAACCGGCACACCCACGGCACCGGCTGCACCCTGGCCAGCGCGATCGCGGCCGGACTGGCCAAGGGCGAGCCGCTGCCGCGGGCGGTGGCCTCGGCCAAGGAGTACATCACCGGCGCGATCGCCGGGGGCTTCGCCCTGGGCGCCGGCATCGGCCCGGTCGACCACGCCTGGCGCTGGCGCTGAGGACCCCGGAAGACGACAGTGGGCGGGCTCCTGGGGGGAGTCCGCCCACTGTCGGTGGGTCCGGAAAACGGCAGAGCCGGCCACGGAAACAGTGAAGCCGGTTCATCCGAGGATGAACCGGCTCACTGGAGGACCGGCTTGCCGGTCTGCGCGTCAGCGCGAGACCTTACCGGCCTTGATGCACGAGGTGCAGACGTTGAGCCGCTTCGGCGTCCGCCCAATCACAGCGCGCACCGTCTGGATGTTGGGGTTCCAACGACGGGGGGTACGGCGGTGAGAGTGGGAGATGCTGTTGCCGAAGCCCGGCCCCTTGCCGCAGACGTCGCAGTTGGCAGCCACAGGAGTCACTCCAAGACTTCAGATCAGATACTTTCGAAAACCCCGCTCGACCACCAGAACACTCGCGTGGACCAGACCGGACGAGGGGGTGAGCCTGGACGGTTCCAGGCAACCGGAAGAGCATACAACGCTTGCTTCCGTCCCACGAAACTACCATGACCGGCCGAGTGATCGCTCCGGTCGTCGGCCCGGACGGCCCCGCCCGCCCCCCGATAACCTGCCGGTATCACCCCTCGCCGCCGCCCCTCGGGCCACCGCGGCGTCCCATCCGGAGGAGACCTGGTGCTGCACACGCTCGACGCCCCGGCCGTGCGCACCTGGTGCCAGCTCGCCCTGCGGGCGCTCGGCCAGGCCCGCGAGGAGATCGACGCGCTCAACGTCTACCCCGTCCCGGACGGCGACACCGGCACCAACCTCTATCTGACCGTCGAGTCCGCCGCCGCCGAGGTGGAGAGCCGCTTCGCCGACCCCGCCGTCGGGACGGCCCCCGGGCTGGCCGACACGGTCCGGGCGATGGCCCGCGGCGCGCTGGTCGGCGCCCGCGGGAACTCCGGGGTGATCCTCGCCCAGTGGCTGCGCGGGACCGCCGAGACGCTCGCCGAGGGCGGCGGCGCCGACCAGCTGCGGGCCGCCCTGCAACGGGCCGCCGACTCCGCGTACCAGGCCGTCGCGGAGCCCGTCGAGGGGACCCTGCTGACCGTCGCCCGGGTCGCCGCCCGGGAGGCCGTCCGGGCCGGGGACGGGCTCGCGCAGGTCGCCGACACCGCCCACCGGGCCGCCCGGGACGCACTGCGGCACACCCCCGAGCAGCTCGCCGTGCTGGCCGAGAACGGGGTCGTGGACGCCGGCGGGCGCGGCCTGGTGGCCGTCCTCGGCGCGCTCGCCGACGCCGTCGCCGGGCAGCAGCCGATGGGGCCGGTCGCGCTGCGCGGGGACGTCCGGGCCGTCGAGAGCTGCGAGACGCACCTGCGGCCGCCCGGCCCCGGCCACCCCGCCTTCGAGGTCATCTACCTGCTGGACGCCCCCGACGAGGCGCTGCCCGCGCTGCGCGAGCGGCTCGGCGAGCTCGGCGACTCGCTGGTGGTCGGCGGCGGCGACGGCCTGTGGAACGTGCACGTCCACGTGGACGACGCGGGCGCCGCCGTGGAGGCCGGCGTCGGGGCCGGGCGCCCGCACCAGATCCGGATCACCCACTTCGCCGAGGCCGCCGCCCGCTCCGGCACCGCCGCCGAGCCCGGCGAGCGCGAGGAGCGGGCCCGGGCGGTCCTCTCGGTGGTCTCCGGCGAGGGCCTGGCCGAGCTCTGCGAACAGGCCGGCGCCGTCGTCCTGCACGCCGACCCGGACCGCCCGCCGGCCAGCGCCGAACTCGCCGCCGCGGTGCGCCGCTCGGCCGCCCGCGAGGTCGTCCTGCTGCTGAACGACCCGGAGCTGCGCGCCGCCGCCGGGGCCGCCGCCGACCAGCTGCGCGAGGAGGGGGTGCGGATCGCCGTCCTGCCCACCCGTTCGCCGGTGCAGGGACTGGCGGCGCTCGCGGTGCACGAGGGCGGCCGCCGCTTCGACGAGGACGTGGTCGCCATGACCTCCGCCGCCGGGGCCACCCGGTACGCGGAACTGGCCGTCGCCGAGGGGGAGTCCTGGACGATGGCCGGCGTCTGCCAGGCCGGGGACGTGCTCGGGCTGATCGACGGCGACGTCGCGGTGATCGGCGCCGGGCTGGCCGAGGTCGGCGAGAGCGTGCTGGACCGGATGCTCGGGGCGGGCGGCGAACTCGTCACCCTGATCCTCGGCGAGGGCACCGAGGCGGCGCTCGCCGAGCGGCTGGTCGCCCACGTGCGGCACCGCCGGCCCGAGGTGGACGCGGTGGTCTTCCACGGGGGGCAGGAACCGGCGCCGCTGCTCATCGGGGTGGAGTAGCCGCCGTTCTGTCCGCCCCTTGGTGTAAACAGGGGCCTGATGGGCGCTCTCGATGAACCACTGACCAAGCTCGTCGGCGACCGCACCGCGAAGGTGCTCGCCGACAGTCTCAAGCTGCGCACGGTCGGGGACCTGCTGCACCACTACCCGCGCCGCTACGTCGAACGCGGCCAGCTCACCAGCCTGGACGAGCTGGAGGTCGACGAGCACGTCACCGTGCTGGCCCGGATCGAGAAGGTCACCCTGATCCCGTTCCGCGGCCGCAAGGGCGACCGGCTGGAGGTCGTGGTCACCGACGGCCGCAGCCGGCTCTCGCTGGTCTTCTTCAACCAGGGCTGGCGGCAGAAGGAGCTCAAGGCCGGCGCCCAGGGCCTGTTCGCCGGAAAGGTCGGGGTCTTCAACCGGACCCGCCAGCTGGTCTCGCCGGACTACCAGCTGCTCGACGAGGACACCGGGTCGGACGCCGCGCGGCAGTTCGCCGGCCGGCTCATCCCGGTGTACGGCGCCAGCGCGCAGATGCCCAGCTGGAAGCTGTCGATCTGCATCGAGACCGCGCTCACCAAGCACCTCGGCGACGTCGGCGAGCCGCTGCCCGCCGAACTGCGCGAGCGGCACGACCTGATCCCGCTGCCCGAGGCACTGGAACTGATCCACCGCCCGCGCGGCCACGCCGACCGCGAGCGGGCCCAGAGCCGGCTGCGCTGGGACGAGGCCTTCGTGCTCCAGGTCGCCCTCGCGCAGCGCCGGGCCGCCGACTCCGCCCTGCCCGCCAAGCCGCGCCGGGCCCGCGAGGGCGGCCTGCTGGACGCCTTCGACGCCCGGCTGCCGTTCACCCTCACCGAGGGCCAGCGGTCCGTCTGCGCCGAGATCGCCGCCGACCTCGCCACCGACCACCCGATGCACCGGCTGCTCCAGGGCGAGGTCGGCTCCGGGAAGACCCTGGTCGCGCTGCGCGCCATGCTCGCCGTGGTGGACGCGGGCGGCCAGGCGGTGCTGCTGGCGCCCACCGAGGTGCTCGCCCAGCAGCACCACCGCTCGATCGTCGAGATGATGGGGGACCTCGCCGAGGGCGGCATGCTCGGCGGCTCCGACCTCGGCACCCGGGTGGTGCTGCTGACCGGCTCGATGGGTGTCCCCGCCCGCCGGCAGGCGCTGCTCGACATGGCCTGCGGGGACGCCGGGATCGCCATCGGCACCCACGCGCTGATCGAGGACAAGGTGCAGTTCCAGGACCTCGGCCTGGTCGTGGTGGACGAGCAGCACCGCTTCGGCGTCGAGCAGCGGGACGCGCTGCGCGCCAAGGGCGAGCAGCCGCCGCACCTGCTGGTGATGACGGCCACCCCGATCCCGCGCACCGTCGCGATGACGGTCTTCGGGGACCTGGAGACCTCCGTCCTGGACCAGCTGCCGGCCGGCCGCTCGCCGATCTCCACCCATGTCGTCCCGGCGCTGGAGAAGCCCAACTTCCTCACCCGGGCCTGGGAGCGGGTCCGCGAGGAGGTCGCCAAGGGCCACCAGGCGTACGTGGTCTGCCCCCGGATCGGGGACGAGGAGCCGGCGGCGGGCCCGGGGAAGAAGCGCCGCAAGGCCGCCGTGGAGGACTTCGAGGAGGTCGGCGACGAGAGCGGTGACGAGGGCGCGGCGAGCGACGAACGGCGGCCCCCGCTCTCGGTGGTGGAGACGGCCGAGAAGCTGGCGAAGGGCCCGCTGAGCGGCCTGCGGGTGGAGATCCTGCACGGCCGGCTCGCGCCCGAGGCCAAGGACGAGGTGATGCGCCGGTTCACGGCCGGCGAGGTGGACGTGCTGGTCGCCACCACGGTGATCGAGGTCGGCGTCAACGTCCCCAACTCCACCGCGATGGTCATCATGGACGCCGACCGCTTCGGCGTCTCCCAGCTCCACCAGCTGCGCGGCCGGGTCGGCCGCGGCAGCGCGGCGGGCCTGTGCCTGCTGGTCAGCGACATGCCCGGGGGCAGCGCCGCGCGGGCCCGGCTGGACGCGGTGGCGGGCACCCTGGACGGCTTCGAGCTGTCCCGGATCGACCTCGAACAGCGCCGCGAGGGCGACGTGCTGGGCCAGGCCCAGTCCGGGGTGAAGTCCTCGCTCAAGGTGCTCTCGGTGCTGGAGGACGAGGAGGTCATCCTCACCGCCCGCACCGAGGCCACCCGGCTGGTCGCCGAGGACCCGGACCTGGCCGCCCACCCGGAGCTGCGCACCGCGCTGGAGAGCCTGCTCGACGAGGACCGCGCGGCCTACATGGAGAAGGGCTGACCGGCCCTTCGGGGGTCGGATTGTCAGACCCCCGGGAGAGAATGGAGTTGTTCAGGACGCACCTCCAAGGTGCGTACCTGGCACGACACTTGGGGGTCATGCCATGGCATTCCGTCATCTCAACGAGCTCCCGCTGGGCGACAAGGTCTTCCGGATCGAACTCGCCAGCGACGACGACCGCGAGGTCACCCTCACCCTGACCGGCTGGCGCGAGGGGGCGGCCGCCGCACCGCTCGCCTCGGGCAAGCTCCGCCTGCCGGTCGAGGACGTCGCCTCGCTGCGGATCGCGCTCAACCGCGCGCTGCGGGCGCTGGCGATCGTCGCCGACGTCTCCGAGCCCATCCCCGACCGCGACGTGCTGCGCGAGCTGTACCCCGGCCACGGCGCCCCCTGGGTGCCGCAGCACGAGGAGGAACTGGTCCGGCGCTTCCACGACGGCGAGACCATCGCCCGGGTCGCCGCCCGGTTCGGCCGCACGCCCGACTCCGTCCGGACCAAGCTGCGCGAGCTCGGGCACGACCCGCGCCGCCCCGAGTTCTGCCCGCCCGACGGCTGCCTGTCCTGGTCCCGCTACGCCTCGCCGGCCCTGCTCGGCGCGGCCCTGCCGCCCCAGGCGGCGGGCTCCGAGGCGAGCTGACCCGTACTCCCCGCAGGCCCTGCCGGTAAGCCCGGCGGGGCCTGCGCCGTATAGCGTGGTCGGGCAGCGACGAAAGGACCTCCCACCACCATGACCCGCGTGATCGCCGGGGCGGCCGGCGGCCGCCGACTGGCCGTACCGCCCGGCCGGGGCACCCGCCCGACCTCCGACAAGGCCCGCGAGGCGATGTTCTCCACCCTGGAGGCGCTGCGCGGCACCCTGCAGGGGATCCGGATGCTGGACCTGTTCGGCGGATCGGGCGCGGTCGGACTGGAGGCGCTGTCGCGCGGCGCCGAGCACGTCCTGCTGGTCGAGGCGGACGGCCAGGCGGCCCGGGTGATCCGGGAGAACGTCCGGACGATCGGCCTGCCCGGGGCCGAGGTGCGGGCCGCCAGGGCGGAGAAGGTGATCGCCGGCCCGCCCCCGCAGAGCCCGTACGACCTGGTCTTCCTCGACCCGCCGTACGTGGTGACGGACGAGGAGGTCCGCGAGATGCTGATCACACTCCTGGCCGGGGGCTGGCTCGCGGACGACGCACTCGTCACCGTGGAGCGCAGCACCCGCGGCGGTGGGTTCGACTGGCCCGGGGGTTTCGAGGAACTGCGCTCCCGCCGCTACGGCGAGGGCACGCTCTGGTACGGTCGCGCCGCCGCCGCGGCCGGTGAGCAGAAGTAGCGGGCCGCGGCCCGCAGCAGCCGTCACCCCACGAGGGAGCACACACGCCATGCGCCGAGCCGTCTGTCCTGGTTCGTTCGACCCGATCACCAACGGTCACCTCGACATCATCGGGCGGGCCTCGAAGCTGTACGACGTGGTGCATGTCGCGGTCCTGATCAACCGGAACAAGCAGGGCATGTTCACCGTCGAGGAGCGGATCGGCCTGATCGAGGAGGTCACCGCCGGCTTCGGGAACCTGGTGGTCGAGTCGCACCACGGCCTGCTGGTGGACTTCTGCCGGGACCGCGGCATCCCCGCGATCATCAAGGGCCTGCGCGCCGTCAGCGACTTCGACTACGAGCTCCAGATGGCCCAGATGAACCACGGCCTGACCGGGGTGGAGACGCTGTTCGTGCCGACCTCGCCGACGTACAGCTTCCTCTCCTCGACGCTGGTCAAGGAGGTCGCCTCGTACGGCGGCGACGTCTCGCACCTGCTGCCGGAGACGGTGCACCGCCGGCTGGTGGAGCGGATCGCGGAGCGCAAGGCCGAGCAGTAGGCGCCGCCTGTCCGCTTCTGCCGGTTCGTCATGGATTGTCCCGAGGGCGGCAGACCGGTTCGGCGCAGGCGTTGTGACCCCGCCCGGCAGGGGCCGTACAGTCTGTACTCCTGCCCCGCGGTGAGGTTCACCGCGTCGGGCCTGCCTCCGCCGGACCGTCGGCGGCACACGGAAAGACGAAGCCCCGTGGACGTGCAGAACAAGGTCGACGAGATCGTGGCGGCGGTCGAGAACGCCCGCTCGATGCCGATGTCGGCCTCCTGCGTGGTGAACCGGGCCGAGCTGATCGGCCTGCTCAACAACCTCAGGTCGGCCCTGCCCGCCGAACTCGCCCAGGCCCAGTCGGTGATGGCCGACCACGAGCAGGTGGTGGCGGGTGCCCAGGCCGAGGCCGAGCGGATCATCCAGGGCGCGCACGCCGAGCGCGGCTCGCTGATCTCGGACACCGAGGTGGTCCGCCAGGCCCAGGCCCAGGCCGACCGGATCCTCGCCGAGGCGCGCGCCGAGGTCGACGCCAAGCGGGCCGAGGCCGACGACTACGTGGACAGCAAGCTCGCCAACTTCGAGGTCGTGCTGACCAAGACGCTCGGCGCGGTCGGCCGCGGCCGCACCAAGCTGCGTGGCGACTCCAGCGTCTTCGAGACCGAGTCCGAGGGCGAGGGCGACGGCGAGGAGTTCCGCCCGCAGCGGATCAGCCCGAGCCCCGAGGTGGACGAGTACGTCGATGTGAAGCTCGCCACCCTGGAGAACGTGCTCGGCGCCACCCTGGAGGCGGTCGGCAAGGGCCGGGACAAGCTGCTCGGCAAGCGGCCCATCGACGAGCTGGGCGCCTACCTGGCCGCCGCCGACCAGGCCCAGGAGGCCAAGGAGCGGGCCGAGGCGGTGGCGGCGGGCTTCGCCCACGACCCCGACGGCGGGGACATCGCCTGGTATCGCGAGGACGTCCCGCAGCAGCAGACCTGGCCGGAGCAGACCCCGGCCGCGGCCGGCTGGCAGGCCCCCGGCACCGACCAGTACGCGGCCGCCCAGCAGCCCGGCGGGCAGTACGCCGAGGTGTACGGCGGCGGCTACGACCCGGCCGGCCAGGGCGACCCGTACAACGCCCAGTGGGGCGGGCAGCAGGACGGCTACCAGCAGCAGGGCTACCCGGACCAGCAGCAGGGTGGCTACGGATATCCCCAGCAGCAGGGCTACCCCGCGCAGTCGTACGAGGGCTACACCTACCCCCAGCCGCCGGCCACCCCGCCGGCCGTGCCGCACCAGCAGCAGGGCCAGCAGCAGGGCCAGGGCCAGGCGCAGGGGCAGGGTCTGGACGAGACCAGCTTCTTCGACACCAGCATGATCGACATGACCAGGCTGCGGGAGCTCGGCGGCCGCTGAACCGGCCCCGGCACGGCCGCGGGGGAGTCTCCCGACGGGACCGAAGTTGGGCCTGACGGGAGACTCCGGTAGTCTGACCACTCCGGCCTCCCCATGTCCGGCCGTTGGCTTGCCCTCGCAGCGCCGACTTGTATGGGGACGCTTCGTTGAATTCCTATGGAAGTCAGGACACCGTGAACCGCCTCGACCACCGCGACCCCCTCGTGTTCGACACGCACGAGCTCGGTCGGCGTCCGGGCTCGATGCGCAAGGTGAGCCGGACCCTGGAGGCCCCGGAGGGCTTCGGGATCATCGACGTGATCGGCGTGCCGGAGAAGAGCCCGATCGAGCTGGAACTCCGCCTGGAGTCCGTGGTCGAGGGCGTGCTGGTCACCGGCACCGCCGAGACCCGCGTCGAGGGCGAGTGCGTCCGGTGCCTGGAGCCCGTCGCGTTCGACATCGACGTGGACTTCCAGGAGCTGTACTACTACCCGGAGTCCGACGAGCGCCACCGCGCCCGGACCGCCGGGGCCGAGGACCTCGACGAGGACTCGGAAGAAGAGACTTACCGTCTGGAGGGCGACTTCTTCGACCTCCGGCCGGTGCTGCGTGACGCGGTGGTGCTCGCACTGCCGCTGCAGCCGGTGTGCCAGGAAGACTGCCTGGGCCTGTGCTCCGAGTGCGGAGCGCGCCTGAGCGACGACCCGGCGCACCACCACGATGCCGTCGACCCCCGGTGGGCGGCTCTGCAGGGACTCTCCGCCGCCCCCGGCGACGAGGGTGACGGATCTAAGAACAGCGACACCCGTGAGGGTCTCGCCGAGAACCAGGAGAAGTAGCCGTGGCTGTTCCGAAGCGGAAGATGTCGCGCAGCAACACGCGCCACCGTCGGTCCAACTGGAAGGCCGTTGTCCCGGCCCTCGTGGCGTGCGACCGCTGCCACGAGCCGAAGCTGGGCCACATCGCGTGCCCGAGCTGCGGCACGTACAACCGTCGCCAGGTCCTCTCGGTCTGATCGGCGGGGTGTACGGATCGATGTCGGACGGTAACTCCACCCGCAAGGCGTCCATCGCCCCGAAGGGTTCCTCTTCGGGCGGCGGCAAGGCCGGCGGGCCGGCTTCGACCGAATACGACGTCCTGGAAGGGCGCCTCGGGTACACGCTCGAGCGCGCCCTTCTGGTGCGTGCCCTGACCCACCGCTCGTACGCGTACGAGAACGGCGGGCTGCCCACCAACGAGCGCCTGGAGTTCCTCGGCGACTCGGTGCTGGGCCTCGTGGTGACCGACACCCTCTACCGCGTCCACCCGGACGTCCCGGAGGGCACGCTCGCCAAACTGCGCGCCGCGGTGGTCAACTCCCGCGCGCTCGCGGACGTCGGCCGCGGCCTGGAGCTCGGCACGTTCATCCGCCTCGGCAAGGGCGAGGAGGGTACCGGCGGCCGCGACAAGTCGTCGATCCTCGCCGACACCGTCGAGGCCGTGATCGGCGCCGTCTACCTGGACCAGGGCCTGGACGCGGCCACCGAGTTCGTCCACCGACTGTTCGACCCGCTGATCGAGGAGTCCTCTCAGCTGGGCGCCGGCCTGGACTGGAAGACCAGCCTCCAGGAGCTCACCGCCTCGGTGGGCATCGGAGTGCCCGAGTACGTGGTCATGGAATCCGGTCCGGACCACGAGAAGACCTTCACCGCGGCGGCCCGGGTGGCCGGCGAGGACTTCGGCAGCGGCGTCGGCCGCTCGAAGAAGGAAGCCGAGCAGAAGGCCGCCGAGAGCGCCTGGCGCGCGATCAAGGACAAGTACGCCGACCGGCTGCCCGCCGGGGCGTGACCTCCGAGTAGCCTTCACTCCTGCCGAACCGTACCGAGCAGGAGGCGTCTTCCCGTGCCCGAACTTCCCGAGGTCGAGGTCGTCCGCCGTGGTCTGGCCAACTGGGTCGCCGGGCGGACCGTCGCCGACGTCGAGGTGCTGCACCCGCGCGCGGTGCGCCGCCAGCCGGCCGGCGCGGCCGACTTCACCGCCCGGCTGACCGGCACCACCCTGGGCACCGCGCAGCGGCGCGGCAAGTACCTGTGGGTGCCGCTGGCCGGCACCGGGAGGCCGGAGGCCGGGTGGGGGTCCCCCCGGCCGGAGGCTGGGGGAGGATTCTCGCTGATCGGCCACCTCGGGATGAGCGGCCAACTCCTCGTCCAGGACCCGTCCGTACCCGACGAGACGCACCTGCGGGTGCGGCTGCGCTTCGCCGACGGCGGGCGCGAACTGCGCTTCGTCGACCAGCGGACCTTCGGCGGCCTGGCAGTCGAGGAGGCCGAGGACGGGGACCCCGAGGGCACCCCGGTCTCGATCGCGCACATCGCCCGCGACCCGCTCGACCCGCGCTTCGACGACGCCGCCTTCGCGGCCGCGCTGCGCGCCAAGCGGACCACCGTCAAGCGCGCCCTGCTCGACCAGACCCTGATCAGCGGCGTCGGCAACATCTACGCCGACGAGGCGCTGTGGCGCTCCAGGCTGCACTACGACCGCCCGACCGCGACGCTCACCCGCCCGCAGGCCCTGCTGCTGCTGGCCGCCGCCCGGGACGTGATGACCGCGGCGCTCGCCGTCGGCGGCACCAGCTTCGACAGCCTCTACGTCAACGTGAACGGCGAGAGCGGCTACTTCTCCCGGGACCTCGACGCCTACGGGCGCGAGCAGGAGCCCTGCCGCCGCTGCGGCACCCCGATCCGGCGGGCGGCCTGGATGAACCGCTCCAGCTACTTCTGCCCCCGCTGCCAGCGCGTGCCGCGCACCAGCGGCGGGGGCTGAGGCCCCGCGCTACTTGCGGGTGAGTTCGGGCTCCTCGGCGGCCGGCTCCCCGGGCGTGCCGTGGGTGTCCTGGCCGAAGTAGGCCACCCCGACCGCGGCGACCACCGCGAGCAGGAAGCCGATCACGCCGAGCCAGCCCAGGCCGGCCTTGGAGGAGTCGCCGAGCCAGAGCACGCCGACCGCGCCGGGCAGCACCGTCTCGCCGACCACCAGCGCGGCGGTCGCGCCGTTGACCGAGCCGATCTGGAGCGCCACGGTGTGGATGTACATCCCGCCGATGCCGCCGACCAGGACCGCGTACAGCGCCGGGTCGGAGAGCAGCGAACCGATGTCGAACGGCTCGATGCCGTTGAGGATGCGCACCCCGACGCCCAGGGCGCCGAAGCCGAGGCCGGAGAGCAGGCCGGCGACGATCGCGCCGTTGGCGCCCATCCGCCGCACCAGCAGGCTGCCGCCGACCAGCAGCACGGTGGTGACGATCAGCAGCCACCAGTGGAAGGACATCGCCACGTGGTGGCCGCCCTCCGGTCCGGCCGAGACGGCCAGCAGCACCAGCGCCGAGCAGAGAACGGCGATCGAGGCCCACTCCAGCTGCTTGAGCCGGATGCCCAGCAGCTTGATGCTGAGCACCGCGGTGATCACCAGGTTGGCGCTGATGATGGTCTGGGAGAGGAACAGCGGCAGCAGCCGGGCGGCCAGCGCACCGAGCCCGAAACCGATCAGGTCGAGCACCGTGCCGAGGATGAACTCCCAGGTGACGGCGGCCTTCGCGGTCGAGGACAGGCTCGGGCCGCCGTGCTCGGTGGTCGAGGTGGTGGCGCCCTTGGCGGCCTCCTCCCGGGCGGAGCGGCGGGATCCGACGGCCTGGAGGACCGAGCCGGTGCCGTAGCAGGCGGATGCCGCCACGGCGGTGACGAGGCCGATGATCACCGAGTGCTCCGATCGGGAGTCGAGTCAAGGATTGGCTGAGTAAAGAAAGGGCAATGGGGCCGGTGGTTCGGGACCACTATGCCCGTTCGCACGGTACGGTCGGCACGCCCCCCGGAGTACCCCGGAGCCGGGCCGGGCCTGCCGGAACGTACGTCCGGGGGCCGCAGCCGGTTCCCGCGCGGGCCCCGTCTCGGGGACGGCTGGGGGAAACATCATCCCCGAGGAGGGGAGCGGACCCGGCGGACGGCGGGGAGCCTTGTCAGTACCAGTATGCGAAGGGTATGGCGTGCTCCGGGGCCGGTCACGGTAGCGTCGGGGGCATGAGAACCCTTGCACGACGTTCCCGGGGCGCCGGGCCGCTTGCCCTGGTGGCGGCGCTGCTCGGGCTGCTGCTCCTGCTGGCGCCGGCGGCCTCGGCGGCCGGCGGACTGAGCGACGCCGCGGCCTCCCTGAAGAAGGGCCGGGTCTACGTCGACCCGGCCATGACGAGCCGCTTCAGCCAGGACCGGGCCGACGCCCTGACCAAGAAGATCGACAAGGCCGACAAGCCGATCTTCATCGCGGTGATCCCCGACTCTCCGGCCTACGCGAAGAGCAACCTCCAGGACTTCCGCACCCTGGTGGGCATCGACGGCGTCTACGCGGTCTGGCACGGCGACAAGTTCGACGCCGGCGGCGACCGCGGCGCGATGGGCGCGGGCCAGCCGCAGCGCATCGCCGGGGCGGCCTTCCGGTCGAACGGCGGCGACATCGACGCCACCCTGAACTCCTTCGTCGACCAGGCCGTCCCGCAGACCAAGGGCACCGGGGTCAACCACAGCACCTCGATCGCCTGGGTGGTCATCCCGCTCGTGCTGGTCGCGCTCGCCGGCACCGGCGTCTTCCTGCTGTTCCGCCGCGCCAAGAAGCGCAAGGAGGAGCAGGCCCGGGCCGAGCTGGAGCAGCTGCGCCGGGTCGTGGACGAGGACATCACCGCCTTCGGCGTCGAACTGGAGCGGCTCGACTTCAGCCCGGCCGCGGCCGACGCCGACGACGCCCAGCGCACCGACTACAGCCACGCCCTGGACTCGTACGAGAAGTCCAAGCGGCTGATGGACGAGGCGAAGAAGCCCGAGGACGTCAAGCAGGTCACCGAGGCGATCGAGGACGGCCGCTTCTCGCTGGCCACCCTGGCCGCCCGGCGGGACAAGCGGCCGCTGCCCGAGCGCCGTCCCCCGTGCTTCATGGACCCGCGGCACGGCCCGTCCGTCAAGGACGTGGACTGGGCCCCGGCCGGCGGCTCCGCCCGCTCCGTGCCGGTCTGCCAGGCCGACGCGGACCGCGTGGCGGCCGGCCTCGACCCGGCGATCCGCACCGTCGACACCGACCAGGGCCCGCAGCCGTACTGGAACGCCGGCCCGGCGTACGCCCCGTACGCGGGCGGCTACTACAGCGGCTTCGGCGGCGGCCTGCTGCCCGGCCTGCTGGTCGGCACCATGCTCGGCTCGATGATGAGCTCCCCGGCCTACGCGGCGGCGCCGATGATGGGCGGCGGCTACCAGGACCAGTACGAGGGCGGCGACTACACCGGCGCCGACTTCAACCCGGCCGACTTCAGCGGCGGCGGCGATTTCGGCGGCGGTGGCGACTTCGGCGGTGGCGGCGACTTCGGCGGCGGGGACTGGTAAACCCGCGGCACCGACCGTCCACGTCAGCGGCCCCGCCGGAACACCGGCGGGGCCGCTGACGTCCTCGTCCCGGCCTGCGTGCGCGGGGCGGGCCGGCCGGGCGGTGGCCGGGCGCGCGGGCTGTCGGGGCGTGTCCTAAGGTCGGGGGCATGCACGGTCGCGACGCCCACAGTGAGGAACCGGTCCGGGTGACCGCCTGGGTCCGGGGGAAGGTCCAGCAGGTCGGGTTCCGCTGGTGGACCAGGGCACGGGCGCTGGAGATCGGCCTGACCGGCTACGCCGGCAACCTCGGCGACGGCCGGGTGCAGGTGGTGGCCGAGGGACTCGCGGCCGACTGCGAACAGCTGCTGGCCCGGCTGCGCGGCCCGGGGACCCCGGGGAACGTCAGCGGGGTCACCGAGATCTGGACGGCCGTCGGCCCCGGTTACGAGGGTTTCGAGATCCGCTGAACCGCCCCGGGCCGGAGCTCCGGCGAACCGGGGTGCGGCGTTCCGGGAAAAGATCCGGAACCGGCGGTGTCACGAGGTTGCCATCCGGGCAGACTCGTGGTTGACTCCGCATCGAACGATGATCCACGAGCACATGGTGGACCCGTCCCGAGACCCCCAGGCGTGACGACACCGCCGGGCAGGTGACAGGGGCGCGGTAGCGTGCGGTGATCGTGTTGACCCTTTCCGTCTTTGGTGAGACGCTGGAAGCCCGCGCACACGACCGCGTTCTCCCGGCAGGCGCATGCCCCCGTGAGCCCAGCTCACGGTGGTTGTGCCGTAGTGCCCAGCCAGCACTTCCGGTGACGCGCCGCGCGTGCGTCCCCCTTCCCCCTAGACCTGGACCGTTCCGGTTCGGTCACTCAGCGTGGAGGACCATTCATCATGGCAAAGGCGCTTCTCGGGTACGTCGGCGGCCCCGACCCGCGAATGCTCTCCGAGATGCGACGGCTTCAGCAGCGCGTCCAGGACCTTGAAGCCGAGCTCCTTCGGATGCAGGCTGAGAACGACGCTCTGACCGCTGTCGCTGACGAGCACTCGCTGCTCAACAGCATCGATCTGGATCAGCGGGAGCCGGCTCTCACCTGAGTCCCGCCCGGTCCTCGCAGATCGACGCCGCTGTGCACTGAGCCGCCCCGAAAGGGACGCAGCTTGCAAGGGACGCCCGGATGTGGCGTCCCTTCGTCGTGTCCGGCGCCGGATAAAGTCGGTTCCTGTCCCGAGCGATCGAGGAGACCGGCCGCGTGCACCTGAAGAGCCTGACGCTGCGCGGATTCAAGTCCTTCGCCTCCAGCACCACCCTGCGCTTCGAGCCCGGCATCACCTGCGTCGTCGGCCCGAACGGCTCCGGCAAGTCGAACGTGGTGGACGCGCTGTCCTGGGTGATGGGCGAGCAGGGGGTCAAGTCGCTGCGCGGCGGCAAGATGGAGGACGTCATCTTCGCCGGGACCAGCGGGCGCGCCCCGCTCGGCCGCGCCGAGGTCAGCCTCACCATCGACAACGCCGACGGCGCCCTGCCGATCGACTACGCCGAAGTGACCATCACCCGGACCATGTTCCGCAACGGCGGCAGCGAGTACGCGCTCAACGGCGAGACCTGCCGCCTGCTGGACATCCAGGAACTGCTCTCCGACTCCGGCATCGGCCGCGAGATGCACGTCATCGTCGGGCAGGGGCAGCTGGACTCCGTACTGCACGCCGACCCGATGGGGCGGCGCGCCTTCATCGAGGAGGCGGCCGGCGTCCTCAAGCACCGCAAGCGCAAGGAGAAGGCGCTGCGGAAGCTGGACGCGATGCAGGCCAACCTCAACCGGGTCCAGGACCTGGTCGCCGAACTGCGCCGCCAGCTCGGACCGCTCGGCCGGCAGGCCCGGATCGCCCGCCGGGCCGCCGGCATCCAGGCCGACCTGCGCGACGCCCGGCTGCGGCTGCTCGCCGACGACCTGTGCACGCTCCGCCGGGCCGTCGAGGCCGAGATCGCGGACGAACTGGCGCTGCGCCTGCGCCGCACCACCGTCGAACAGGAACTGGCCCGCGCGGTGCAGCGCGAAAGCGTCCTGGAGGCGCAGGTCCAGCGGCTCGGCCCCGGCCTGGAGACCGCCCGGCAGACCTGGTACCGACTCTCCGCGCTCGCCGAGCGCACCCGCGGCACCATCGGGCTGGCCGAGGCCCGCGCCCGGCACGCCGCCGCCGGGGACCGGGGCGAGGAGCGGCGCGGGCGCGACCCCGAGGACCTGGAACAGGAGGCCGGGCGGGTCCGCGAGGAAGAGGCCGCGCTGACCGGGGCGCTGGAGGAGGCCCGGTACGCGCTGGCCGAGGCGGTCGAGCGCAAGGACGGGCTGGAGCGGGAGCTGGCCGAGGAGGAGCGCCGGCTGCGCGACGCCGCCCGGGCCATCGCCGACCGCCGGGAGGGCCTGGCCCGGCTGCAGGGGCAGGCCGCCGCCGCCCGGTCCAGGGCCGCCGCGGCGCAGGCCGAGATCGGCCGGCTCGCCGAAGCCAGGGACGAGGCGCTGCTGCGCGCCGAGTCCGCCCGGGCCGAGCTGGACGAACTCCGGCAGCAGGTGGACGGCGCGACCGGGGACGACGAGCAGGCCGAGGCCGGGTACCGGCGGGCGCGCGAGCGGCTGGCCGCCGTGGAGGAGGGGCTGGCCGCGGCCCGGGAGACGGCCGGTGCCGCCGAGCGCGAGCGGGCCGCCCTGACCGCGCGGCACGAGGCGCTCTCCCTCGGGCTGCGCCGCAAGGACGGCACCGGCGCGCTGCTGGACGCGGCGGAGCGGCTGGGCGGGGTGCTCGGCCCGGCGGCCGCGCTGCTGCGGATCGAGACGGGGTACGAAGTGCCGCTGGCCGCGGCGCTCGGCGCGGCGGCCGACGCGGTGGCCGTCGACTCGCCGTCCGCCGCCGCCGGGGCGCTGCGGCTGCTGCGGGCCGAGGACGCCGGCCGGGCCGCGCTGCTGATCGCCGGCGCCGCCGAGGTGGCGCAGGCGGCGGGGGAGTTGCCGGACGGAGCCCGCTGGGCGGCCGAACTGGTGGACGGCCCCGAGGAGTTGCTCGGCGCGGTCCGGCGGCTGCTGGCCGGGGTGGCGGTGGTCGAGGACCTGGACCGGGCGCTGCGGCTGACCGCCGCGCAGCCCGGAGTCTGCGCCGTCACCGCGGACGGGGACCGACTCGGCGCCGGCTTCGCCCAGGGCGGGTCCGGCGGTGCGCCGAGCCTGCTGGAGACCGCGGCGGCGGTGGACGAGGCGGCCCGGGCGATCGGGGAACTCACCGACCGCTGCGCCGAGTCGGCCGAGCGGCTGGCCGAACTCGCCGAACAGCGGCGGGAGTCGGCCGCCGAGGTGGAGCAACTGGCCGAGCGGCGGCGGCAGGCGGAGAAGGAACGGGCCCAGGTCGCCGGGGCACTCGGCCGGCTCGGCGGGCAGGCCCGCGCCGCCGCCGGGGAGGCCGAGCGGCTGTCGGCCGCCGCCGCGCGGGCCGAGCAGGGGCTGACCGAGCTGCTCGACGGCGCCGAGGAACTGGCGCAGCGCCTGGCCGCCGCCGAGGAGTCGGCCCGGGCGGGGCAGGACGAGCCGGACACCGCCGAACAGCAGCGCCTGGCCGGGGCCGCGAGCGCCGCCCGGCAGGCCGAGCTGGAGGCCCGGCTCTCGGTGCGCACCCACGAGGAGCGGGTCCGCGCCCTGGCCGGCCGGGCCGACCAGCTGGACCGCGCCGCCCGCGCCGAACGCGAGGCGCGCGCCCGGGCCGCCGAGCGCCGCCGGCGCGCCGAGCACGACGCCTCGGTGGCGAACGCCGTCGCGGCGGGCGCCCGGCAGCTGCTGGCCTGCCTGGAGGTGTCGCTGGCCCGGGCGGACGCCGGGCGGGTGGCCGTCGAACAGGCGCGCGCCGAGCGCGAGCAGGAACTGCGCGAGCACCGCGAGTACGGCCGCGGACTCAAGGAGGAGCTGGACAAGCTGGTCGACGCCGGGCACCGGGACGAGGTGCTGCGGGCCGAGAAGCGGCTGCGGATCGAGCAGCTGGAGGCCCGCGCGCTGGAGGAGTTCGGCATCGACGGCGGCGAACTGCTCGCCTCGTACGGGCCCGACCAGCCCGTTCCGCCCTCGCCCGCGGCGCCGGCCGCCGATGTCGCCGCCGGTGTCGCCGCGGAGGACGGAAAGGAGCCGGGGGAGCCGTACCCGTACGTCCGGGCCGAGCAGGAGAAACGGCTGCGGGCGGCCGAGAAGGCCTACCTCCAGCTCGGCAAGGTCAACCCGCTGGCGCTGGAGGAGTTCACCGCGCTGGAGGAGCGGCACCGGTTCCTCGGCGAGCAGCTGGACGACCTCAAGCGCAGCCGGCGCGACCTGCTGGACATCGTCCGGGACGTGGACCAGCGGGTCGAGCAGCTGTTCACCTCGGCCTACCACGACACCGCCGCCCAGTTCGAGGGCGTCTTCGCCCGGCTCTTCCCCGGCGGGGAGGGCCGGCTGGTGCTGAGCGACCCGGACAACATGCTCACCACCGGGGTCGAGGTGGAGGCCCGCCCGCCGGGAAAGAAGGTCAAGCGGCTGTCGCTGCTGTCCGGCGGCGAGCGCTCGCTGACCGCGGTGGCGCTGCTGGTGGCGATCTTCAAGGCCCGGCCCAGCCCGTTCTACGTGATGGACGAGGTGGAGGCGGCGCTGGACGAGACCAACCTGCGCCGGCTGATCGGGATCATGGAGGAGCTGCGGGAGAGCTCCCAGCTGATCGTGATCACCCACCAGAAGCTCACCATGGAGTCGGCCGACGCCCTCTACGGCGTGACCATGAAGGGCGACGGCATCTCGCAGGTGATCAGCCAGCGGCTGCGGGAGGAGCACCGGGAGCGCCGGCCGCGAGCCGGACGAACCGCGTCGGTGTAGGGCGGCTGCGGTCCATCCGGGCTCCGGTCGCGGATACTGGAGCAGTTATGGAATACGTGATCCTTGCCGTAGTCATCGCCGTGGTCGCCGTCGGCGCGATCGCCGGCCTCGTCGTTTCCGGCAGACGACGCCAGCAGCTGCCCCCGAAGTCGCAGGCGCCGGTCATCACGGCGCCGAAGCCGACCCCGCAGGAGCCCCAGGTCGGCGAGGAGTCCGCGCCGCCGACCGAGGCGCCCCGCCGCACCATCGAGGAGGTGGAACTCCCGGCGGAGGCCGGTACGACGGAGGCCCCCGAGGCCGTCGAGGCCCCCGAGGTCGTTCCCGCCGAGGCCGAGGCGGCGCCCGCCGTCGAGGTTCCCGAGCCCACCGCCGGCCGGCTGGTCCGGCTGCGCTCGCGGCTGTCCCGCTCGCAGAACTCGCTCGGCAAGGGACTGCTCTCGCTGCTCTCCCGGGAGCACCTGGACGAGGACACCTGGGAGGAGATCGAGGACACGCTGCTCACCGCCGACGTCGGCGTCGCCCCCACCCAGGAGCTGGTCGAGCGGCTGCGCACCCGGGTGAAGGTGCTCGGCACCCGTACCCCCGACGAGCTGCGCGCGCTGCTGCGCGAGGAGCTGGTCGAGCTGGTCGGCAAGGACGCCGACCGCACCGTCCGCTCGACCAGGCACGAGGAGGGCCCCGCGGTGGTCCTGGTGGTCGGCGTCAACGGCGTCGGCAAGACCACCACCACCGGCAAGCTGGCCCGCGTCCTGGTCGCCGACGGCCGCACCGTGGTGCTCGGCGCCGCCGACACCTTCCGTGCCGCCGCCGCCGACCAGCTCCAGACCTGGGGCGAGCGGGTCGGGGCGCGCACCGTGCGCGGCCCGGAGGGCGGGGACCCGGCCTCGATCGCTTTCGACGCGGTCAAGGAGGGCATCGCCGAGGGCGTGGACACCGTGCTGATCGACACCGCCGGCCGGCTGCACACCAAGACCGGCCTGATGGACGAGCTGGGCAAGGTCAAGCGGGTCGTCGAGAAGCACGGCCCGGTGGACGAGGTGCTGCTGGTGCTGGACGCCACCACCGGCCAGAACGGCCTGATCCAGGCCCGGGTGTTCGCCGAGGTGGTCGACATCACCGGCATCGTGCTGACCAAGCTGGACGGCACGGCCAAGGGCGGCATCGTGGTCGCCGTCCAGCGCGAGCTGGGCGTGCCGGTCAAGCTGATCGGCCTGGGCGAGGGCGCGGACGACCTGGCTCCGTTCGAGCCGGGGGCGTTCGTGGACGCGCTGATCGGCGACTGACGCCCCGCGCGCGCCGGAAAGGCGCGACGGGCGTACGAAGAGCGCAGGAAGGGCCCGCTCCCCTCTCGGGGGGCGGGCCCTTCGCGTGCCCTTCCGCGTGCCCGGAGCCGGGTGGCGCGCCGGTTCCGGCGCGGTGGCCCCGGCGGTGGCCGCTCGGACGGCCGCCCGGGGAGCGGGCCCCGGCGCGGCGGCCCGGCGGGCCCCGGTCGGGTCAGGAGGCCATCCAGGCCGGCTCGGCGGTGCGCTCGCGGCTGCGGTGGCAGGCGTAGGCGAGGGTGCCGAGCAGCAGCCGGGCCTCGGGGGGGCAGCCCGCGTTGTCGCGGGTGGGGCGGCGCAGCCAGCGGACCGGGCCGAGGGAGCCGAGGACGGTGGGCGGGGCGGCGACGTAGCCGCCCTCGCCGTGGCAGACCAGGTCGAGCGCGGCGTCGTCCCAGCCCATCCGGTACAGCAGGTCGGGCAGGCGCCGGGCGGTGCCGGCGGCGACCAGGAACTGGAGCCGGCCGGTGGGGACGGCGAGCACCGGGCCCACCTGGGTGCCCATCCGCTCCAGCCGGACCAGCGCCTGGAGCCCGGCCTGCT
Source organism: Kitasatospora sp. NPDC058048 (assembly GCF_042885555.1). Classification (NCBI taxonomy): domain Bacteria; kingdom Bacillati; phylum Actinomycetota; class Actinomycetes; order Kitasatosporales; family Streptomycetaceae; genus Kitasatospora; species Kitasatospora sp. NPDC058048. The sequence continues at coordinate 41,431 of NZ_JBHVRT010000031.1, forward strand.
CGGGGACGTCCAGGACGTCGAAGGCGCGGCCGGTGGGGAACAGCACCGAGCCCTCGGCGCGGGCGCCGCGGGCCCGGCCGCCGCGGCCGGCCACGGGGTGCGGGCCGGGCGCGGCGCAGCGGGGGGAGCCGCAGGGACAGCGGGTCGGGGCGGTGGCGCCGGTGACCGGGGCACCGGTGACCGGGTCGCCGGTGGCGACCGCCCAGCCCCAGCGGCCGGTGTACTCCGCGGCGGCCTGGGACGCGGTGACCTTGGTGCGGCGGCGCGCGCCCAGCGGTGCCAGCCGCAGGTGCCCCAGTCGAAGTTCGCCGAACAGGTTGTCCATGCCTCCCCCAACAGGTTGTCGTTGCCGATGGTTACGGGACGGTGACTGTGTGTCGATTGTCAGCTGTGTGGTGCGTAGTGCAGTGGCGGCGCGCAGCGCATGGTGTGCGCCTGTTCCGCCGGTGCGCCTCGGGCGCCGCCTTGTGGGGGCGGCGCCGATGCCGGATCGTCGGGTGCGTGGGGCTGTCGCCGTCCCGAGTGGACGGTGAACTCGCCTGTGGCTGCGATGGGTTGCGAGGTCCGCCGGGTCCTCCGGGATGCGCCGGGGGACTTGGCGGCCCGCATATGCCGAGCCGTCGGGACTCCCTAAGTGAAGCGTGTGCCCCCGGGCTTCGGTTCACTCCTGGGGGTGGCGAAAGGTGGCGTTTCGCCAGGGCCGCTCCCGCGGGCCCCTCGCGGGGCATTACGTTCAGCACGCGGATGTCGTCGAGGAGTCTGTCCCGGGCCGTCGAGGAGCGGGAGTTGGGGATCTGACGGATCGTCCGCAACGATGGCACACCAGTGCGAGGGCGCTGCGGAACGGCGCCGCCGCGGCACGGCAGCACCTCAGGCACGGCACGTCTGGCAAGAGCCCGCAACCGTCGGGCGGTCACGATCGGGGGCCCCGGTAGGGGCCGGGCGGGATGGGGACGTTACCCATGGCAGAGAAGCAACCGAATGAGAAGCTGACCACGTGGTTCGCCCGCAGCGGCTGGTCCAAGGGCGAGTTGGCCCGTCAGGTCAACCGCCGGGCCCGGCAGATCGGCGCCCACCACGTGTCCACCGACACCTCGCGGGTGCGCCGCTGGCTCGACGGCGAACAGCCCCGCGAGCCGATTCCCAAGATCATGTCGGAACTCTTCTCCGAGCGGTTCGGCTCGGTGGTCTCGATCGAGGACCTCGGCCTGCGCGCCGCGATCCCGGTCTCGACCGTGGGCGGCGGCGTCGACCTGCCGTGGAGCGGCCCGCAGACCGTCCAGCTGATCAGCGACTACTCCCGCAGCGACCTCATGCTCAACCGCCGGGGCTTCCTCGGCACCTCGCTGGCGCTCACCGCGGGCGCCGCGCTGATCGAGCCGATGCAGCGCTGGCTCACCCCCGGCCCGACCGGCGTCCCCACCCCGATCCTCACCGCGGCCAACGGCGGCGAGGCGTTCACCGGCCGGCTCTCCGAGCCCGAGCTCGAACTGCTGGAGCAGACCACGGTCATGTTCCGGCAGTGGGACGCGCAGAACGGCGGCGGGCTGCGCCGCAAGGCCGTCGTCGGCCAACTGCACGAGGTCACCGACCTGCTCCAGGAGACGTACAGCGAGGACACCACCAGGCGGCTGTTCCGGCTCACCGCCGAACTCGCCCACCTGGCCGGGTGGATGTCGTACGACGTCGGGATGCACCCGAGCGCGCAGAAGTACTACGTGCTCGCCCTGCACGCGGCCAAGGAAGCGGGCGACCGCCCGTTCGGCGCGCTGATCCTCACCGACATGAGCCGCCAGATGATCCACCTCAACCGGGGCGAGGACGCCCTGGAACTCATCCACCTGGCCCAGTACGGCAGCCGCGACACCGCCACCCCGCGCCAGCAGTCCCTGCTGTACGCGATGGAGGCGCGCGCCTACGCCACCATCGGCGAGGTCAACCGCTGCGCCCGGGCGGTCCGGCTGGCCGAGGACACCTTCACCGACATCCGGGACGGGGACCAGGAGCCGGACTGGCTGAAGTTCTTCTCGCCGGCCGAGCTGAACGCCGAGAACGCGCACTCCTTCCGCGACCTCGCCTACCACTCGGACAACGCGCAGCTCTACGCCTCGATGTCCGCGCCGGTGATGGAGCGCGCGGTCGACCTGTTCCGCCAGGACGCCGACCACGTGCGCTCGTACGCCTTCAACCTGATCGGCATGGCCAGCGTCCACCTGCTGCAGCGGGAGGCCGAGCAGGCCGCGGTGATGGCCGAGCAGGCGGTGGACATCGCCACCAAGGTGCGCTCGGAGCGGCTGAACTCCCGGGTGCGCAAGACCACGGAGGCCGCGGCGGCCCGGTTCAAGGGCGTGGACGCGGTGAGCCGGCTCAAGGAGCGGGTGGTCCAGGACATCCCGGAGTTCGTCTCGGTGGTCTGACCGGTCGGTGATCCGCCGGTCGGTGGTCCGACCGGCCCCGCCGAGGGCCTTCCGAGAGGTGCTCCACCGACCGTGACGGCCGCCGCCGTCACGGTCGGTGGCATGTCCGGCGCCCCGGTGGCACGGCACGGCGCGCGGCCGGACCGCGGGGGTGCGGGGCCGCGGTTCACGCAGCCGTAACCCCTGCGTCGCACACGTCACGGCGGTGAAACAACCGGTCGCACTGGCCGAAACCAGCCTTCGGCACGCTCCTCCTCAACGCCGACACCCCGGGTGGCACCACGGGACGGGTCCCCGGGCGCGGGTCGGCCTGGACGCAGAGGAGACGCCGATGCCGGACGGCTTCAGCGCGGGCGACACCGCCTTCGTGCTCATCAGTGCGGCCCTGGTCATGCTGATGACCCCTGGGCTGGCCTTCTTCTACGGGGGCATGGTCAGGGCCAAGAGCACGCTGAACATGCTGGCGATGAGCTTCCTCTCGCTCGGCATCGTCAGCGTGCTGTGGGTCCTGTACGGCTACTCGCTCAGCTTCGGGTCCGACTCCTTCGCCGGGCTGATCGGCAACCTGGACCACCTCGGGATGCGCGGCCTCGGCCTCAACGAGCTGACCGGCTCCATCCCGGTCACCGCCTTCGCGCTCTTCCAGCTGATGTTCGCGGTCATCACCCCGGCGCTGATCAGCGGCGCCGTCGCGGACCGGGCGAGATTCGCGGCCTGGGGCCTGTTCATCGCGCTCTGGGTGACGATCGTCTACTTCCCGGTGGCGCACTGGGTCTTCTTCTTCGACGGCGGCCACGGCGGCTGGCTGGGCGACCGCAACGGCGTGATCGACTTCGCCGGCGGGACGGCCGTGCACATCAACGCGGGCGTCGCCGGCCTCGCGCTCTGCCTGGTGCTGGGCAAGCGGATCGGCTTCAAGAAGGACCCGATGCGCCCGCACAGCCTGCCGCTGGTGATGCTCGGCTCCGGGCTGCTCTGGTTCGGCTGGTTCGGCTTCAACGCGGGCTCGGCGCTCGCGGCCAACGGCGTCGCCGCGATGGCGATGGTCAACACCCAGGTCGCCACCGGCGCGGCGCTGGTCGGCTGGCTGGTCTACGAGAGGTTCAAGCACGGCGCCTTCACCACGCTGGGTGCCGCCTCCGGCGCGGTGGCCGGGCTGGTCGCGATCACCCCGGCCTGCGGGTCGGTGAGCCCGCTCGGCGCGGTGGCGATCGGGCTGGTGGCGGGTGCGGTCTGCTGCGCCGCGGTCTCGCTCAAGTACCGCTGGGGCTTCGACGACTCGCTCGACGTGGTGGGCGTGCACGCGGTCGGCGGGGCGATCGGTTCGCTGCTGGTCGGCCTGTTCGCCACCGGCGGGGTCGGCCAGGGCGTCAAGGGCCTGTTCTACGGGGGCGGGATCGGGCAGCTGGGCAAGCAGGCGATGGGCGTGGCGGTGGTCGCGGCGTACTCCTTCGTGCTGTCCTGGCTGCTGGCCAAGGCGGTCGACCGGCTGGTCGGCTTCCGGGTCGCCGGGGAGGTCGAGGTGGCCGGCATCGACCAGGCCGAACACGCCGAGTCCGCCTACGATTTCAGCGCCGTGGGGGCGGGCCTGGCCCGGGCCCTGCCGGGCCTGGCCGTCGCTGCCGCGAAGCCCGCCGCAGAACGGTCCGCCGCCGCGGGGCCCGTCGCCGAGCGGTCCGCCGCCGCGGCTCCCGCCGAGAAGCCCGCCGAGAAGAAGACCGAGGTCGACGCCCGATGAAGCTCATCACCGCCGTGATCAAGCCGTACCGACTGGACGAGGTGAAGGCCGCCCTCCAGGCCTTCGGGGTGCACGGCCTGACCGTCACCGAGGCCAGCGGCTACGGCCGCCAGCGCGGCCACACCGAGGTGTACCGGGGGGCCGAGTACACCGTGGACCTGGTGCCGAAGGTCAGGATCGAGGTCCTGGTCGAGGACGAGGACGCCGAGGACCTGATCGACGTCCTGGTGAAGGCCGCCCGGACCGGGAAGATCGGCGACGGCAAGGTGTGGAGCATTCCGGTCGACACCGCCGTAAGGGTCCGGACCGGCGAGCGCGGCCCGGACGCCCTGTAGCCCCGCGCCGGACGGCGGACCTGCCACCCCCGGGTGCGCGGGTCCGCCCGACGGCGCAACGGCGTCCCCCGGCCGGCCGAACGGCCCGCCCGGAGGGTCGGGGCGGCGGCACGACGGTCCGCACGGCACGACGGTCCGCACGCCCCGGCGGCCTGCCGCGACTCGACGGTTCGCACGCCCCGGCGGTTCACCAGCACGACGGCTCAGCAGCACGACGGACGGGACCACGCGCATGACCTCCGAGACCAACCCCTCCGAGCCCTCCGGCCCCGTCGCCCCGGGCGGCCCCTGCGACGCCCGCGACCCCGCCGACCCCTTCGACCCCTTCGACCTCGCGGGCAGGGCCGCCGCCCGGGCCGCGCTGCTGGCCGGCCCCGGCCCGGGCGGCCGCCCCCGCCGCCGGGCGCTCGCCCGGCTCGCCGACGACTGGCTGGCCGGCCTGCTCACGGCCGCCGGCGCCCCGCCCCGCGTCGCCCTGGTCGCGGTCGGCGGGTACGGGCGGGGCGAGCTGTCCCCGCGCAGCGACCTGGACGTCCTGCTGCTGCACGACGGCCCGATCCCCCGGGAGCTGCCCGAGCGGATCTGGTACCCGGTCTGGGACTCGGGAGCCAGGCTCGACCACGCCGTGCGCACCGTCGCCCAGGCCCGCTCGGTCGCCGCCGCCGACCTCAAGGTCCAGCTCGGCCTGCTGGACGCCCGTCACCTCGCCGGGGACCGGGCGCTCACCGACGCCCTGCGCGCCGCGGTGCTCACCGACTGGCGCGCGAGCGCCCCCGCGCGCCTGCCGGAGCTGCGAGAGCTGGGCCGCGAGCGGGCCGAACGGCACGGTGAGCTGTCCTTCCTGCTGGAGCCCGACCTCAAGGAGGCCCGCGGCGGCCTGCGCGACGTCGTGGCGCTGGACGCGATCGCCGCCACCTGGCTGGCCGACGCCCCCCGGGAAGGCCTGGACGCCGCCGCACAGCGGCTGGCCGACGTACGCGACGCCCTGCACCTGGTCACCGGCCGGGCCACCGAACGGCTCAGCCTCCAGGACCAGGACCAGGTCGCCGAGCGGCTCGGCGTGCTGGACGCCGACACCCTGCTGCGCCAGGTCTACCAGGCCGCCCGCACCATCGCGTACGCCGGCGACGTCACCTGGCGGGCGGTGGACCGGGTGCTCGCGGCCCGCGGCGGCCGGAGCCGGCGGTCGCGCCGGCCGGGCATCCCGTTCGTCGGCTCCGGACGCGGCACCGGAGCGGCGGCCCGGGGCGCGGTCGAGCGGCGGCCGCTCGCCGAGGGCGTGGTCGAGCAGGACGGCGAGGCGGTGCTCGCCCGGGGCGCCCGCCCCGCCGCCGACCCGGTGCTGCCGCTGCGCGCCGCGGCCGCCGCCGCGCAGAACGGGCTGACCGTCTCGGACGCCACGGTGCGCAGGCTGGCCGCCGAGTGCCGCCCGCTGCCGGTGCCCTGGCCGGACGAGGCGCGCGAGCAGCTGGTCACCCTGCTGGGCGCGGGGGAGTCGGCCGTCCCGGTGTGGGAGGCGCTGGAGGCGCAGGGGCTGGTCCGCCGGCTGCTGCCGGACTGGGAACGGGTGCGCTGCCGTCCGCAGCGCAACGCGGTGCACCGCTGGACGGTGGACCGGCATCTGGTGGAGACGGCGGTGCGGGCCGCCGCGATGACCCGCCGGGTGGCCCGGCCGGACCTGCTGCTGGTCGCCGCGCTGCTGCACGACATCGGCAAGGGCTGGCCGGGGGACCACAGCGCGGCCGGCGAGGTGATCGTCCGCGACCTCGGCGCCCGGATGGGCTTCGGCCCCGAGGACACCGAGACCCTGGCGGTACTGGTCCGCCACCACCTGACCCTGGTGGACACCGCGACCCGGCGCGATCCGGACGACCCGGCCACCGTCGAGGCGATCACCAAGGCGGTCACCACCCTGCCGGAGCTGGAGCTGCTGCACGCGCTCACCGAGGCGGACGCGCTGGCCACCGGGCCGGCCGCGTGGAGCGGCTGGCGGGCCTCGCTGGTGGACGGGCTGGTGGCCCGGGTGGCGGACCGGCTGGCCGGGGCGGGAGTCCCGCCGGTCGAGGCGGCGCCGACCGCCGAGCAGGAGCGGCTGGCGGTCGAGGCCGCCCGGACCGGGCAGCCGGCGCTGTCGCTGCGGGCCCGCTCGGAGGGGGCGGAGCCGGGCGCCGAGCCGATGGGCGTCGAGCTGAACCTGGCGGTCCCGGACCGTCCCGGACTGCTCGGCACCGCCGCCGGGGTGCTCGCGCTGCACCGGCTGGCCGTCCGTTCGGCCGGGCTGCGCGAGCTGGACCCGGTGGGCGCCGGGCCGGTGCTGGTGCTGTCCTGGCGGGTGGCGGCCGAGTACGGAGAGCTGCCGGAGGCGGCCCGGCTGCGGGCCGACCTGCGCCGGGCGCTGGACGGCTCGCTGGACGTCGCCCGCCGCCTCGCCGAGCGGGACGCCGCCGCCCCGCGCCGCCGGGGCATCCCCACCCCGCCGCCGTTGGTCGCGGTGGCGCCGGCGGTGGCCTCGGCGACCGCGACCGTGCTGGAGGTCCGCGCCCACGACGCCCCCGGGCTGCTGCACCGGATCGGCCGGGCGCTGGACGCGGCGGGCGTGCGGGTGCGCACCGCGCACGTGTCCACGCTGGGCGCGGAGGCCGTCGACTCGTTCTACCTGACCGACGAGGCGGGGCGGCCGCTGACCGCCGGGCGGGCCGGCGAGGTGGCGGCGGCGGTCCGGGCCGCGCTGGGCTGAGCGCCGGGCCCGGTCGGGGCTGGTCGGGGCCGGTCGGGGCCGGGCCGTCCGGGCTCGCGGAAGGGCGCGGGCAGGGGTGCGGCCACGGGGACGAGCAGGAGTTCCGACCGGGGGTGGAGACCTCACCCGGGGCGGCCGGATACCCTGGGGGGCGACGACCGTACTGATACCGATGCCGCAGAGGACCCGCGACGACGTGTTCGACACCCTTTCCGATCGCCTCGCAGCGACGTTCAAGAACCTCCGGGGCAAGGGCCGCCTGAGCGAGGCGGACATCGACGCCACCGCCCGCGAGATCCGCATCGCGCTGCTGGAGGCGGACGTCGCGCTGCCGGTCGTCCGGGCCTTCATCAAGCAGGTCAAGGAGCGGGCCCTCGGCGTCGAGGTCTCCGGCGCGCTGAACCCGGCGCAGCAGATCATCAAGATCGTCAACGAGGAGCTCATCGCGATCCTCGGTGGCGAGACCCGCCGGGTGCGGTTCGCCAAGAGCGGCCCGACGGTGATCATGCTGGCCGGTCTCCAGGGCGCCGGTAAGACCACTCTCGCGGGCAAGCTCGGCCACTGGCTGAAGACGCAGAAGCACACCCCGCTGCTGGTCGCCTGCGACCTCCAGCGCCCCAACGCGGTCAACCAGCTCCAGGTGGTCGCCGAGCGCGCCGGCGTGGCCTTCTACGGCCCGCAGCCGGGCAACGGCGTCGGCGACCCGGTGCAGGTGGCCAAGGACTCGATCGAGTACGCCAAGCAGAAGCAGTACGACGTCGTCGTCGTCGACACCGCCGGCCGCCTGGGCATCGACGCCGAGCTGATGCAGCAGGCCGCCGACATCCGTGCCGCGGTGAACCCGGACGAGGTCCTGTTCGTCGTCGACGCGATGATCGGCCAGGACGCGGTCACCACCGCCCAGGCCTTCCTCGACGGCGTCGACTTCACCGGTGTGGTGCTCTCCAAGCTCGACGGCGACGCCCGCGGCGGTGCCGCCCTGTCGGTCGCGCACGTCACCGGCCGGCAGATCATGTTCGCCTCCAACGGCGAGAAGGTCGACGACTTCGACGCCTTCCACCCGGACCGGATGGCCTCGCGCATCCTCGGCATGGGTGACGTCCTCTCGCTGATCGAGAAGGCCGAGCAGACCTTCTCGCAGGCCGAGGCGGAGAAGATCGCCGCCAAGCTGCGCGGCGGCCCGAAGCAGTTCACCCTGGACGACTTCCTGTCCCAGCTGGAGCAGGTCCAGAAGATGGGCTCGATCTCCAAGCTGCTCGGCATGCTGCCCGGCATGGGCCAGATCCGGGACCAGATCAACAACATCGACGACAAGGACGTCAACCGGGTCGGCGCGATCATCAAGTCGATGACCCCGGCCGAGCGCGCCGAGCCGGAGCTGATCAACGGCTCCCGCCGGGCCCGCATCGCCAAGGGTTCGGGCGTCCAGGTCGGCGAGGTGAAGAACCTGGTCGAGCGGTTCTTCGACGCCCGCAAGATGATGTCCGCGATGGCCTCCGGCAAGGGCATGCCCGGCATGCCGGGGATCCCCGGCATGGGCGGCGGCGGGAAGAAGTCCGCCAAGAAGGCCCCGCAGGCCAAGGGCAAGCGCAAGAGCGGCAACCCGCTGAAGCGGGCGCAGGACGAGGCCGCGGCCGCCGAGCGCCGCGCGCTCGGTCCGGGCGCCGGCCAGGGTCCGGCGGACGGCGGCGCGTTCGGTCTCGGCGCGGGCAAGGGTCCGGCCGACTTCGAGCTGCCCAAGGAGTTCAAGGACATGCTGTAGTCCTTGGACGTGCCGCCGCCTTCGGTCATCCGTTGATCAACGGCGGTCGGTCCTGATCGATTCTGGTCGGCCCGTCGCCCGGTGTTTCCGGGCGGCGGGCCGATCGCGTGTCCGATGATGGGGGCATGCGAGTGATGATCAGGGCCCCGAGGGCCGACGACACGGCCGCGTACGCCGAGGCGGTCCGGCGGTCCGCCGAGCACATCGGACGGTGGAACCCGGTCGAGCCGGACGGACTGCCCGACCTGCTGAAGCGCCAGGGCTCCGGGCTGCGCACCTTCCTGATCCTCGACCGGGAGACCGGCGGACTGGTCGGCAAGGTGAACGTCGCCAACATCGTGATGAGCCGCTTCTGCAACGCCACGCTGGGCTACGACTCCTACCTCCCGTTCAACGGCACCGGCCGGATGACCGAGGGCATGCGGCTGGTCGTGGACCGCTGCTTCGCCCCGCAGTCGGCCGACGGGCTGGGGCTGCACCGGCTGGAGATCAACGTCCAGCCGGACAACGAGCGCTCGGTCGCGATGGCCAAGCGGCTGGGCTTCCGGCACGAGGGCTTCTCCCCGCGGATGCTGTTCCTCCAGGGCGACTGGCGCGACCACGAGCGGTTCGCCCTGACCGCCGAGGAGTGGCCGGGCGCAACGGCATAGCCGCTGGTGGGAGGGGGTGGCGCGGGCGTACGGCGGTCCGGGCGCGGCGTTGCGATTGGCTCGTCCGAGCAGCTGTCCGTATTGTCCGATGGGTGACCGAACCCGTGCCGCCACGTCAGACCCCCGAACAGCCCTGGCGTTCGGAGGGTGCCCCGCCCCCGCCGCCCAAGCGCCGGATGCCCGGCGGCTGGGTGGGCCTCGCCCTCACCGCCCTCGTGGTGTTCCTGATCTCGGACCTGCTGCTGTCCTTCTTCGGCCCCGCCGGCGCCACCACGATCTCGTACACCGAGTTCAACAACCAGCTGAACAAGGGCAACATCACCAAGATCTACGCCAAGGGCGACGCGATCGAGGGCACCCTCAAGAGCGCCCAGCCCAAGCCGGACGGCGGCAAGGGCGACTACACCGAGTTCGACACCCAGCGGCCCTCCTTCGCGGGCGACAACCTCTGGGCCACCCTGCAGCAGCAGGGCGTCGAGGTCACCGCCACCTCGCCCGTCCAGCAGCGCAGCTTCCTCACCAACCTGCTGCTCTCGCTCGCCCCGATGCTGCTGCTGATCTTCATCTGGGTGCTGCTCGCCCGCCGGATGGCCGGCGGACTCGGTGGCGGACCGCTCGGCCGCAAGGCCCCGCCCAAGCCGGTCATGGCCGAGGAGGGCAAGCGCACCACCTTCGCCGACGTGGCCGGCATCGACGAGGTCGAGGCCGAACTCACCGAGGTCGTCGACTACTTGAAGAACCCCGAGCGGTACCGCCGGCTCGGTGCCAAGATGCCGCGCGGCGTGCTGCTGAGCGGCCCGCCCGGAACCGGCAAGACCCTGCTGGCCCGGGCCGTGGCCGGCGAGGCGAACGTGCCGTTCTTCTCCGCCTCCGCCTCCGAGTTCATCGAGATGATCGTCGGCGTCGGCGCCAGCCGGGTCCGCGAGCTGTTCGCCGAGGCCCGCAAGGTCGCCCCCGCGATCATCTTCATCGACGAGATCGACACCATCGGCCGCCAGCGCGGCGCCGGCGGCGGCATGGGCGGGCACGACGAGCGCGAGCAGACCCTCAACCAGATCCTCACCGAGATGGACGGCTTCACCGGCTCCGAGGGCGTCATCGTGATCGCCGCGACCAACCGGGCGGACGTGCTCGACCCGGCGCTGCTGCGCCCCGGCCGCTTCGACCGGCGGATCACCGTCAGCCCGCCCGACCGGGAGGGCCGTGCCGCGATCCTGCGCATCCACAGCCGCAGCGTCCCGCTGGCCGGCGGCACCGACCTCAACCAGCTGGCCAAGGTCACGCCGGGGATGACCGGCGCCGAACTCGCCAACCTGGTCAACGAGGCAGCGCTGCTGGCCGTCAAGCGCGAGCAGGACGCCGTCAACGAGCGGGACCTCTCGGACGCCCTGGAGAAGGTCCAGCTCGGTGCGGTGCGGCCGCTGGTGATGCCGCAGGAGGAGCGCGAGCGGACGGCGTACCACGAGAGCGGGCACGCGCTGCTGGGCATGCTCCAGCCCGGCGCGGACCCGGTCCGCAAGATCACCATCGTGCCGCGCGGCCGGGCGCTCGGCGTCACCCTCTCCACCCCGGAGAACGACCGCTACTCGTACACCGAGCCCTACCTGCGCGGCCGGATCATCGGCGCGCTCGGCGGCATGGCGGCCGAGCAGGTGGTCTACGGGGTGATCACCACCGGCGCGGAGAGCGACCTGGAGCAGGTCACCAACATCGCCCGCGGGATGGCCGGGCGCTGGGGGATGAGCGAGCGGGTCGGGCGGCTCACCGCGGTGCCCTCCGACCCGCAGGGCGCGTACGGGCTCTCCGCCGCGCCGACGACCCTGGACGCGGTGGACGAGGAGGCCCGGCGGATCGTCTCCGAGTGCTACGGCGACGCGGTGCGGATCCTGAACGAGCAGCGGCACCGGCTGGACGCGCTGGCGGCGGCGCTGCTGGAGGCGGAGACGCTGGACGAGGAGGCGGCGTACCGGGCGGCGGGGGTGCCGCGGGAGGCGGCCTCGGAGGGTTCGGCGGGCTCGGCGGGGTCTTCCGGGGGTTCCGAAGGTTCCGGAGGTTCCGACGGTTCCGAGGGTTCCGACGGGAAGTCGATCGACCGGGCGTGACGCCCGATGCCGGGGGCGCGCGCCAGAGTGGCGAGCGCCCCCGGTTTTTCGTCTCCCCGCCCCTGCTAGCGCGGCCGCTCGGCGACCAGGTAGCGGAACAGGTTCTCCATCCGCACCGTGCCGTCCGCGCGCAGATGCGGCTGGAGCGCCTCCTCCAGCTCCTTGGCCACCAGCGAGGCGCCGGAGAACTCCTCGGCCGGATCGAACAGACCGGTGGAGAGCAGGCCGCGAACGGCGCTGTCGAGGTCCGCGTACGCGAACGGGCAGCTCACCCGGCCGCTGCCGGCCGGGCGCAGGCCGGCCGGGGCGAGCAGGTCCTCCAGGGCGCCCGGCGCGCTCAGCTCGAACGGGTCCCGCGCGGTGGTCCGGCCCGCCATCCGCCGGGCCACGTCCAGCACGGCGGCGCTCTCGCAGCGCTCCGGCGGGCCCCAGGCGGCCAGCACCACGTGCCCGCCCGGGAGAGTGAGCCGGGCGGCCTCGGCGACCACCGGGCCGGACCCGGCGGCACCGGGAAGCTGCTCGAAAACCGTCACCAGCGAATGGGCCGAGCGGGGGACGGCGGACGCTGTCCGAGCCCCCGCGCACACCCGCAGCCGACGGTCGTGGGCCAGCTCGCGCAGCTCCTCCCGCGGCTCCTGCCCGGCGACCTGGGCACCCCGCCCGGCGGCGAGCAGCAGGGCCAGCCCGGACCGGCAGCCCAGGCCCAGCACACTGCTCGCCGGGCCGACCTCCAGCCGGTCGTAGACCGCCTCGTAGAGCGGCACCAGCATGCGTTCCTGGATCTCCGCCCAGTCGCGCGCCCGCGCGGGGCGGGCGACCCCGGTCCGCGGGTGGTGCGGGCGTGCGCCCGTCGGTCGTGCGGTCGTGCCGGTCGTCCGAGCTGAAGCCACGGCGGCCTCCCATCCGGTCCTTCGGTGTGCTGCTACGGCTCCCCCAAAGTCCCGCCCCACACCAGCGAACAGCGGGTCGGGCCCGGCGTCCAGAGGGGTGCAGGGTGGTGCGCGCGTGTCGCGGTGGTGCGCCCCCGTCCGGTGATACCGATTCGAAACCGGGGCCCCGGGCCCCGTACCATTCGCCCCATGGCTAAGGCACCCGTTCTCACCCCTCAGGCGGAAGACTTCCCGCGCTGGTACCAGGACCTCATCAACAAGGCCGAGCTGGCCGACAACGGTCCGGTGCGCGGCACCATGGTCATCCGACCGTACGGCTACGGCCTGTGGGAGCGGATGCAGCAGGAGATGGACGCGCGGATCAAGAAGGCCGGCGCGCAGAACGCCTACTTCCCGATGTTCATCCCGCAGTCCTACCTGACCAAGGAAGCCGAGCACGTCGAGGGCTTCGCCCCCGAACTCGCGGTGGTCACCCACGGCGGCGGCAAGCAGCTGGAGGAGCCGGTCGTCGTCCGGCCGACCTCCGAGACGATCATCAACGAGTACTTCTCGAAGTGGGTGCAGAGCCACCGGGACCTGCCCCTGCTGATCAACCAGTGGGCCAACGTGGTCCGTTGGGAGCTGCGCCCGCGCGTCTTCCTGCGCACCACCGAGTTCCTCTGGCAGGAGGGCCACACCGCCCACGCCACCTACGAGGACGCCCGCGCCTACGCGTCGATGATCCACACCCAGGTCTACGGCGACTTCATGACCAACGTGCTCGGCATCGACGTCGTGCTCGGCCGCAAGACCGCCAAGGAGCGCTTCGCCGGCGCCATCAACACCCTCACCCTCGAGGGCATGATGGGCGACGGCAAGGCCCTGCAGATGGGCACCAGCCACGAGCTGGGCCAGAACTTCGCCAAGGCGTTCAACACCACCTACCAGCTGCAGGGCGCCGAGCGCGAGCACGTCTGGCAGACGTCCTGGGGCGTCTCGACCCGCATGGTCGGCGGCCTGATCATGTCCCACGGCGACGACAACGGCCTGCGGGTGCCCCCGCGCCTGGCCGCCGTCCAGGCCGTCGTGCTCGCCATCAAGGGCGACGACGCGGTCATCGCCAAGGTCCGCGAGATCGGCGCCCAGCTGGAGGCCGCCGGCATCCGGGTCGTGGTCGACGACCGCACCGACACCCCGTTCGGCCGCCGCGCCGTCGACTGGGAGCTCAAGGGCGTTCCGCTGCGCATCGAGGTCGGCCCGCGCGACCTGGAGAACGGCACCGCGATGCTGGCCCGCCGCATCCCGGGCGGCAAGGAGCCGGTCTCCATCGACTCCCTCGTCGCGCTGGTCCCGGGCGTGCTGGAGGAGGACCAGGCGCTGCTGCTGCGCCAGTCCCGCGAGCGCCGCGAGTCCCGCACGGTCGACGTCAAGACCATCGACGAGGCCATCGAGGCCGCCGCGACCGGCTGGGGCCGGATCTCCTGGGCCGAGCTCGGCGCGGAGGGCGAGGCCAAGCTGGCCGAGCAGGGTGTCACGGTGCGCTGCATCGTCGCGGCCGACGGCTCGGTGCCGGCGGCGGACGACCAGGAGGGCAACATCGCGATCGTCGCCCGGGCGTACTGACGTCCGTCCGGGGCGTGCCGTAGTCCGTCCGGGGTCCCGCTTGTCCCGGGTCCGGGTCCGGGGCCGCTCCGGGGGCGCGCCCGTCCCGGGTGTGCGTCCGTTCCGGGGCGTGCGGTTGTCACGGGTGCGCCCCGACGGGTGTTCGGTGTTCGGTGGATGTCCTGTTGATGTCCGCCGGACGTCCGTCGTCCGCTGGTAATGACCGACAGCGGCGACATTTGCCCGGAATGCGGAAGGGTAAGAATCCGGTAACTCCTCCGGTGCGTCCCCGCGGTGGACATCCCTACTGGCCGGTCAACTCCCGGTATTAACGGAATAGCGGTACGGTGTACGGCCCGTGGCCCTGTCAATCCGGCAGACCCACGGGCCGTACGTCCTGGGTGGCGACAGCCCGCTCCCCGGACGGAAATTCAGCAGGCCCGCCGACCTCGCGACGGGCCGAAACCGGCAGGGGGTTGGTCTTGCGTCAGATCCGGAACGCGCAATTCGCGCGCGGCCTTGCATTCCTGGGAGTTCCCTGTGAATTCCCCGGGAACGAGAACATGCGGAACATCGGCTCGCACTCCATCGTTGGTCTAGCGTGAGCACGACACAGCCCCTCGTTCTCGCGGCCGAACTGGCCGCCGCCTGGAGTGACATCCAGGCCTACCACCAGGACCTCCCCGACCTCGCCTCGCCCGAGGCGCTGATCGGCGAGTCCTCCTCGGCCTGCGGGACACGGCTCGGTTTCGAGCGACTCCTGCACGAGGCCGCCCACGGTCTGGCCGCGGCCCGGGACATCCGGGACACCTCGCGGGCCGGCCGCTACCACAACCGGCGCTTCCTGATGCTCGCTTCCGAGCTGGGCCTGGCGCACCCGGTCGAGCCGCACGCGAGCAGCGGCTTCTCCCAGGTGACCATGCTCAAGGAGACGCAGGAGCGGTACGCCGAGACCATCGAGCGCCTGGACCGTGCCCTCGGGGCGCACCAGGAGGCGGTGGCCGGCGACGGCGCGACGCGCGCCTTCCGCGGCCCGGCGGCCCGGCACGGCTCCTCCGGGGGCGGCGTGCGGGTCAAGGCGGTCTGCGGCTGCGGGCGCAACGTCCGGGTCGTTCCGTCGGTGCTCGCGCAGGCGTCCATCGTCTGCGGTGCGTGCCAGCAGCCGTTCAAGATCGCTTAGTCGTTCGACGTCCCGGCGG
This sequence comes from Kitasatospora sp. NPDC058048, assembly GCF_042885555.1. NCBI lineage: Bacteria > Bacillati > Actinomycetota > Actinomycetes > Kitasatosporales > Streptomycetaceae > Kitasatospora > Kitasatospora sp. NPDC058048. The sequence goes on from NZ_JBHVRT010000031.1 coordinate 56,842, forward strand.
GCTGCTGTGCGGGCAGCGGTCCGGCCGGAATGAGCGGCACTGAGCGGCCCTGGGTGGCCCTGAGCAGGCAGAGCGAGCGGTACCGAATGAGCGGTACAGCAGGACAGCGGTGACGTCTTCGGGTTGGACCGGGAGCGGGGGCTCCCGGTCGAGCCCTGACCGGGTGCCCGGTCCCGCGTGCAGGCGGTTCTCGCCGATGTGGCAGAATGGACAGCTGAGTACTCGGCAGCCGAGCAGGACCCCTCTCTCCTACGGCTGGCGTGTCCCTTGAACGGTCCGCCGCGCAACCCCACGCGATGGCGAGCCCGCTCACCCACGTCAACACCAGGAGAATCCACTCCCGTGGCAGTCAAGATCAAGCTCAAGCGTCTCGGCAAGATTCGCTCCCCGCACTACCGCATCGTCGTCGCCGACGCCCGCACCAAGCGTGACGGCCGCGCGATCGAGGAGATCGGCATCTACCAGCCGACCTACAACCCCTCGAAGATCGAGGTCGACAGCGACCGCGCCCAGTACTGGCTGTCCGTCGGCGCCCAGCCGACCGAGCCGGTGCTCGCCATCCTGAAGCTGACCGGCGACTGGCAGAAGTTCAAGGGCCTGCCGGCTCCGGCGCCGCTGCTGGTCGCCGAGCCGAAGGTCGAGGACTTCTCGCACCTGTTCGCGAAGGCCGTTGCCGGCTTCGAGGACGCCACCACCGGTGTCGCCATCACCCCGAAGGCCAAGAAGTCGGACAAGGCCGAGGCCGAGGCCGACGTCACCGCCGAGGCCTGATCGTGATCGAGGACGCCCTCGACCACCTGGTGAAGGGCATCGTCGAGCACCCCGACGAGGTGCAGGTGCGCTCGCGCAACCTGCGTCGGGGTAACACCATCGAGGTGCGAGTGCACCCCGATGACCTCGGCAAGGTGATCGGCCGGGGCGGCCGTACGGCGCGCGCTCTGCGCACCGTGGTCGGCGCCCTCGGCGGTCGCAACGTCCGGGTCGACCTGGTCGACGTGGACAACATTCGCTGACGCTGCTGCTCGTTCAGCCGTCAGGGCTTGTGAGGCCGACCGGGACGCATGTCGTCCCGGTCGGCCTTTTCGCATTTCCCTCCGCATTTCCCTCGCATCATCGCTTCGCAGCCCGTCGCCGTCGCTTTTCGTTTCGGCTCAGGAACTCCAGGAGAACGATCACCGTGCAGCTCGTCGTCGGCAGGATCGGCCGTGCCCACGGCATCAGGGGGGACGTCAGTGTCGAGGTCCGCACCGACGAGCCGGAACTCCGGCTCGGCCCCGGTGCCGTCGTGCTCACCGACCCCGCGTCGGTCGGGCCGCTGACCGTCGAGTCGGGCCGGGTGCACAGCGGCCGGCTGCTGCTGCGCTTCGCCGGCGTCAAGGACCGCAACGCGGCCGAGGCCCTCCGCGGCACCGTGCTCATCTCCGAGGTCGACCCGGAGGAGACCCCCGAGGACCCGGAGGAGTACTACGACCACCAGCTGATCGGCCTGGACGTGGTGCTGCTGGACGGCACCCTGGTCGGCGAGCTGACCGAGGTCCTCCACCTGCCCTACCAGGACCTGCTCACGGTCAAGAAGGCCGACGGGACGGAGGTGCTGGTGCCCTTCGTCAGCCAGATCGTGCCGACCATCGATCTGGAGAACCAGCGCGCCGTGATCACCCCGCCGGCCGGGCTGATCGACCCGGAGCAGGCCGACGTCGCGGGGACCTCCTCGGCCGAGGGCGCTGAGGGCACTGAGACCGCCGAGGGCGCTGAGGCCGCTGAGGGTGCCGACGGCGCCGAGGGCTCGGAGGAGTCGCAGTGACCGCGGAGGAGAACACCGGGGCGGACGTTCCGGCGGCGGACGATGCCGGGTCCGGCGGCGCGCGGAGCGGCATGCGGATCGACGTCGTCACGATCTTCCCCGAGTACCTGGAGCCGCTGGACGTCTCGCTGGTCGGCAAGGCCCGCGCCCGCGGTCAGCTGGACGTGCACGTCCACGACCTGCGCGCGTGGACCCACGACGTGCACCGCACGGTCGACGACAGCCCGTACGGCGGCGGCCCCGGCATGGTGATGAAGCCCGAGCCGTGGGGCGAGGCGCTGGACGCGGTGATCGCCGGCGGCCCCGAGGGGCAGGTGCCCACCCTGATCGTCCCGACGCCGAGCGGGCGACCGTTCACCCAGGAGCTCGCCCAGGAACTGGCCGGGCGCCCGTGGCTGGCCTTCACCCCCGCCCGGTACGAGGGCATCGACCGCCGGGTGATCGAGGAAGCGGCCACCCGGATGCCGGTGGTCGAGGCCTCGATCGGCGACTACGTGCTGGCCGGCGGCGAGGTCGCCGTGCTGGTGATGGTCGAGGCGATCGCCCGGCTGCTGCCGGGGGTGCTCGGCAACGCCGAGTCCCACCGCGACGACTCCTTCGCGCCGGGCGCGATGGCCGACCTGCTGGAGGGCCCGGTCTACACCAAGCCCGCCGAGTGGCGCGGCCGGACGGTGCCGGACGTGCTGCTCAGCGGCAACCACGGCAGGATCGCCCGCTGGCGCCGCGAGCAGGCCTTCGCCCGGACCCTGGCGAACCGGCCCGACCTGGTCGAGCGCTGGCAGTACGGAGCCTTCGACAAGAAGGAGCGGGAGGCGCTGAGCGTCCTCGGCCTGGCCTGGGACGAGCGGCTCGGCCGATTTCGGTCCGTGGCCGCTGATGTGGAAGAATAGGCGGCTGTTGTCTGTCGCTGGTTCCCTCCCGTAGGGGACACGTGGACCGGCGCCCTCGCCACGGGGGGATCGTCGTCAGCCGATGCGGCCCGCAGCAAACCCCATTGTGACGATTTTCCGTGGGCGGCCCGTGGCGCCTGCGATGGAGAGCAACATGAGCAACAAGCTCGCTGCTGTCGACGCGGCCTCGCTGCGTAGCGACATTCCGGCCTTCCGCGCCGGTGACACCCTGAAGGTTCACGTCCGGGTCATCGAGGGCAACCGCTCCCGTGTCCAGGTCTTCCAGGGCGTCGTCATCCGCCGCCACGGCGCCGGTATCGGTGAGACCTTCACCGTCCGCAAGGTCAGCTTCAACGTCGGCGTGGAGCGCACCTTCCCGGTGCACACCCCGGTCGTCGAGAAGATCGAGGTCGTGACCCGCGGTGCGGTTCGCCGCGCCAAGCTGTACTACCTGCGTGACCTCCGCGGCAAGGCCGCGAAGATCAAGGAGAAGCGCGACCGCTGATCCACCGGCCCCCGGCCTCGCCGGGGATCGGAACGCTCCGAGGGGGGCGAACGGCCGCAAGGTAAGCTCACCCCCCGATGAGCACGCACGAACCACCCGCGGACCGCGACGGCAGTCCCGCACCCACCGGTGCGGACTCGCTGTCGCGGTCCGCGGTCGTTTCCGGGAGCGGTTCCGCCGGGGCCGACGACGGGGGTGCCGCGGCGGATGGTGTCGACGGCCCGGAGGCTGTCGCGGGCCCGGTGGCCACCGACGGGCCGACGGCCACCGGCGGGCCGGAGCACGCCGAGGTACCGGAGCGCACTGAGGTACCGGAGCAGGCCGAGGGCCCTGAAGGCGTCGGGGAGCGGACGGGCGGCAGCGGAGACGACGGCCCGGAGCAGGACGAGGAGCCGGGGCACTCGCGTTCGCGAGACCTGCTGCTGGTGGCCGGGATCTGCCTGACGGCCCTGCTGCTGGTGAACGCCTTCGTCGCGCGTCCGTTCTCGGTGCCCTCCGGGTCGATGGAGGAGACCCTGCGCCCGGGCGACCGGCTGGTCGCGAACCAGCTCGCCTACGCCTTCGGCGGCCACCCCAGCCGGGGCGACGTCGTGGTCTTCGACGGGACGGGCTCCTTCCTCCGGGAGACGGCGAAGCCGCCCGGCTTCTGGGACGGCCTGCGCTCGTTCGCCCAGGACCTCGGTCTGGCCCCGGCCGGGAACACCGTCTACGTCAAGCGCGTGATCGGCGTCGGCGGGGACCGGGTGACCAGCACCGGCCCGGGCGCGCCGATCACCGTCAACGGCGTGCCGATCGACGAGACCTCCTACCTGTCCCCGGGCGACGACCCGTCGAGCGTGGCCTTCGACATCGTCGTGCCCGCCGGCAAGCTGTGGGTGATGGGTGACCACCGCAGCGCCTCCCGGGACTCCCGCGACCACCTCGGCGAGCCCGGCGGCGGCTTCGTGCCCGAGGCGAAGGTGATCGGCAGGGCGGACTGGGTGGTCTACCCGTTCTCGCGCTGGACCGGCCTGGAGCGGCCCGCGGCCTTCGCCCCGACTGCGGGGACGGGTGGTCATGGGGACCAGGGGTAGGGGACGGCTCGCCGACCGTCCGGCCGCCGGGGGAGCGGCGACCGCGGGACCGGGACCGGGACCGGGACCGGGGCAGGACGGCGGGGCCGGCTCGGGGCCGACCGGGGCCCCGCCGACACGCGGCCGGGCCGAGCGCCGTCGCAGTGCCCGCAAGGCGGCCGGTCGGCGCAAGCGCTCGCTGGTGCGCGAGGTGCCGCTGATCGTCCTGGTGGCCCTGCTGGTGGCGCTCGTGATGAAGACCTTCCTGATCCAGGTGTTCGTGATCCCCTCGGGCTCGATGGAGCAGACCATCCGGATCGGGGACCGGGTACTGGTCGACAAGCTGACCCCCTGGTTCGGCAGTGAGCCGCAGCGCGGCGACATCGTGGTGTTCAAGGACCCGGGCGGCTGGCTGGAGCGCGACCGGAAGCCGTCCGACGACGGCCCGGTGCTGGGCGGGGCCAAACAGGTGCTGACCTTCGTCGGACTGCTGCCCTCCGACAACGAGCAGGACCTGATCAAGCGGGTGATCGGCGTCGGCGGGGACACCGTCGAGTGCTGCGACGCACAGGGGCGCCTCAGCGTCAACGGTCGTCCGGTGGAGGAGTCCTACCTCGCGCCCGGCAACCCGCCGTCCCGGCAGACCTTCAAGGTGCAGGTGCCACGGGGACGGTTGTGGGTCATGGGCGACCACCGGGACGTCTCCGCCGACTCCCGTTTCCACATGGGCAATCCGGGCCAGGGAACGGTCCCATTGACCGACGTGGTCGGCCGCGCGTTCGTGATCGCCTGGCCGCTGGACCGGTTCCATCAACTCGATGCGCCAGGTTCACTCTCCTCTCTCGCCCGGATGCCGCAGGCCGGCGGAACTGCCGCGGAGTCGGTGGGCGTTGGGCCGGTTCCTGTGGAACCCCCGCTCGTTATGGGTGTGTTGGGCATCCTTCCGTTCGTCGCGCGCAGGTCGGGGCGGCCTCCGGAGTGAGCAGCGCCGGCCGTCGACCGGACGGGCCTCGCGTGTGGGACCGCGAGCCGGATGCCTGGGAGTGATAGAGAAGTGCAGGTGCGGCCGGGAGTGGTTCCGGCCGTGTGCCGAGGCCGTGCTGGTGTCGGGGGAGTCCGCGGTGGGCAGCCCTGAGGCGTTCATGGTCGTGGTGAGCGTGGTGCCCGCTGTGCGGCACTCTGAGCGCGGGCGCGCGGGCGTCCGCACAGCAGGGAGGAGACGTTGTGGGGGATTTGGTGATCGGCGCCCGATCAGGCGCCGGAGAGCCCGAGGGCCCAGGTCGTCGGGCGGACCGGTCCGCCGAGTCCGCGGCCTCCTCGGCCTCGGTCGAGGACGCGGCGGCGCAGACCGCTGACGGGCAGGGTGCCGGCTCGGAGGACTCCCCGGACTCCTCGCACGCGGGGGCCGAGCCCGCGGACGGATCGGAGTCGGAGGCCCCCTCCAAGCCGCGCAAGCCGCGCTCGTTCTGGAAGGAACTGCCGATCCTGGTCGGCATCGCGCTGATCCTCGCGCTGGTGATCAAGACGTTCTTCGTCCAGGCGTTCTCCATTCCGTCGGAATCGATGCAGAACACGCTGCAGGTCGGCGACCGCGTCCTAGTGGACAAGCTGACCCCGTGGTTCGGGGCCGAGCCCGAGCGCGGTGAGGTCGTGGTGTTCCACGACCCGGGCGGCTGGCTGAACGACGAGCCGACCCAGCAGAGCAGCAACGCCTTCCTCCGGGGCGTGCAGGACGTGCTCAGCTTCGTCGGTCTGATGCCCTCCGCCAACGAGAAGGACCTGATCAAGCGGGTCATCGCGGTCGGCGGGGACACCGTCGAGTGCGAGGGCGAGGGGCCGGTCAAGGTCAACGGCGTCGCCCTCAACGAGCCGTACGTCTACCAGGGCAACACCCCCTGCGGTGACCACCCCTTCGGCCCGGTCAAGGTGCCCAAGGACCGGATCTGGGTGATGGGCGACCACCGCGCCAACTCGCTGGACTCCCGTTTCCACATGGACCAGCCGGGTGGCGGCACCGTCCCGGTGGACAACGTGATCGGGCGCGCGTTCGTGGTGGCCTGGCCGATCAGCCACTGGTCCACGCTGCCGGTGCCGGACACCTTCGACCAGAAGGGCCTGGCGGCGGCCGCGCCGATGGCGCCCCCCGTGGCCGGTGCGGTGGGGGCCGTCGCCCTGCTCCCGCTGGTCCGTCGGGTGCGGGGTCGGGCGGAGCGCCGCAAGGAGTCCTGAACTCCACCGGATCGTGTTCCGCCGGGTTGGCCCCGGCTCTTGCGCGGGCCGTGGTACTGACGAGTAATCTGCTCGGACGTGCCACGGCCCGTCGGCTTTTCCGCCCGTGCCTCCGGCGTGCCAGTGGTGTTCTCCGGTCGGCCAGAGGTGGACGGTGTCGATGAGCAGTGTCGTGGAGCAGACGGTCGACCGACCTCCGGTACCCGCCCGTGGGCGCCGCGGGGCCGCCGCGGTGCTCCAGGGCGTCGCCCTGGCGCTGGGGCTGGTGCTGATGGTCGGCGGCTTCACCCTGATCGCGATCGACTACCGGCCGTACAAGATCCCCACCGCCTCGATGCACCCGACCCTGCGCGCCGGCGACACCGTGCTCGCCCGCAAGGTCGGCGGCGGCGACATCGGGCGGGGCGACGTGGTGGTCTTCCGGGACCAGGCCTGGGGCGGTGAGCTCATGGTCAAGCGGGTGGTCGCGGTCGGCGGGGACACCGTCGCCACCACCGGGGCCGATTACCGGCTGACGGTCAACGGGCAGCCGGTGGACGAGCCCTACCTCGCGACGCAGGGCCGCCAGGGCGCTTCGTTCAGCGTGACGGTGCCGCAGGGCCGGCTGTTCCTGCTCGGCGACAACCGGATGGGCTCGCTCGACTCCCGCACCCACCTGGAGGTCGACGACGGGACCGTCCCGGCCGAGGCCGTCGAGGCCAGGGTCGAGGCCACGGTGCTGCCCTTCGGCCGCATGGGCCTGCTCGACCGGGTCACGGACTTCGACGGCTTCGCGGGCCCGAAGGCCTCGAAGCCGGGGCCGCTGGGGCCCCTCGCCGCCGCCGCCGTTGCGGGCGCGGCGCTGATCCTCGTGACCTCGGTGGTGGGCGGGGTTGCGGGTCTGGCCCGCCGGCTCCGGGGGCGCGGCGCCTGAGCGGGACCGTCGCCCGGCGGGCCGCTCTGCCGAACATCGCCCCGGACGACCGCGTCGGGTGGCAGGATCGGTAGCGCCACCGATGCGGACGGAAGGAGCGTGGAGCGCTGCCATGACAGCACGGCGCCGCAGGGCGGCGCGGATCCTGCTGCTGGACGGGCTGGACCGCATCCTCCTCTTCCTGGGGGCCGATCCGGCCACCCCGGGCGAGACGTGGTGGTTCACGCCCGGAGGCGGCTTGGAGCCGGGGGAGGACGTGCGCGAGGCCGCCGAGCGGGAGCTCGCCGAGGAGACCGGCTTGCGGGGTGTGGACCTGGGGCCCTTGGTGGCGTACGGCACGGTGTCGTTCTCCTTTCAGGGACAGCGCTACGAGCAGGAGCAGTGGTTCCACCTGGCCCGGACCACGGAGACGGGGCTGGACCACTCGGGCATGGGCGCCGACGAGCACGCCCAGTTGCTCGCGGCGCGCTGGTGGACGGTCGAGGAACTGAGGGGGACCGCCGAGACGGTCTATCCGCCCGGTCTGGCGGACTTCCTGGAGCGGCTGCTGGCCGAGGGCCCGCCGGTGGATCCGGTACGGCTCTGACCGTGGGTGCGGTGGTCCACAATGGGTGGACGTGACAAGTTGAGGGGACGCCTGGATGAGTGCCGAAGATCTCGAGAAGTACGAGACCGAGATGGAGCTCAAGCTCTACCGGGAGTACCGGGACGTCGTCGGCCTGTTCAAGTACGTGATCGAGACCGAGCGACGGTTCTACCTCACCAACGACTACGAGCTGCAGGTGCACTCGGTCCAGGGCGAGGTGTTCTTCGAGGTGTCGATGGCGGATGCGTGGGTCTGGGACATGTACCGGCCGGCCCGGTTCGTCCGCAAGGTCCGGGTGCTGACCTTCAAGGACGTGAACATCGAGGAACTCGCGAAGAGCGACCTGGAGCTGCCCTCGGACGAGTCCGGCTTCGGGAACTGACGTTGAACGACTCCGTCCCGCGTTGTCCAGCCGATTTCGGGAGGAACGGGGCTTCTCACTCCTGCGGGTGACAAAAGTTGTCCACAGGCCCGGGTTATCCACAGGGACAGGGAATTCCCGGGCCTCGGCGCGCGCCTTGGTGCAGCCTCCTCGGCGGAGGTGGTCACCATGCAGCACACCGTCGTGCAGGACCAGGCCGTACCGGACACGGCCGCAGCCGGGAAGGCCCCGCGGGCGATCCCGGAGCGCAGCACCAAGAACGGGCTCGGCCGCTACGGGGAGCGGGTCGCCGCCCGCCGCCTCACCGAGGCCGGGCTCCGCATCCTGGACCGCAACTGGCGTTGCGTCGAGGGCGAGCTGGACATCGTCGCCCTCGACGGCGACACCGTGGCGGTCTGCGAGGTCAAGACCCGCTCCGAGCGGGGGTTCCAGCAGCCCACCGAGGCCATCGACCGGGCCAAGGCGGCCCGACTGCAGCGCCTGGCCGAGCGCTGGATGGCCGAGCGCTGGCCCGGTCACTTCGCGGAGTTGGCCGGGCCCGGCTACGACCCGGGGCCCACCGATCCGCAATGGCCGCCCGCCCCACCGGGCGGAGTGCGGATCGACCTGGTCGCGGTGGTCAACCGGGCGCGGGGTGCGGCCCTGGTCGACCACCTGCGGGGGGTGGTCTGAGATGGCCTTCGCCCGTACCTGTTCCGTCGCGCTGGTCGGCGTCGACGGAGTGATCGTCGAGGTCCAGGCCGATCTGGAGCCCGGGGTGGCGGCGTTCACCCTGGTCGGCCTGCCCGACAAGGCGCTCACCGAGGCCCGCGACCGGGTCCGTGCCGCGGTCGTGAACAGCGGCGAGGCCTGGCCGCAGCGCAAGCTGACGGTCGGCCTCAGCCCCGCCTCGGTGCCCAAGAGCGGCAGCGGCTTCGACCTCGCGGTCGCCTGCGCCGTGCTGGCCGCCGCGGAACGGCTCGACCCCGCCGCCATCGCCGACCTGCTGATCATCGGCGAGCTGGGGCTGGACGGCCGGGTGCGGCCGGTCAGGGGGGTGCTGCCGTCGGTGCTGGCCGCCGCCGACGCGGGGTACGAGCGGGTCGTGGTCGCCGAACAGACCGCGCCCGAGGCCTCGCTCGTTCCCGGGGTAACGGTGATCGGCGTCCGCAGCCTGCGCCAGCTCGTCGCCACCCTGACCGGCGCGCAGGCACCGGAGGAGCCGCCCGACCCGATCGGCGGCCGGCCGGATCCGCTGATGGCCGGTCTGATGCTGCCCAGCGCGGGGGTGCGGGGCCTGCCCGACGACCGGGCGTCCCGGCTCGACATGGCCGATGTGGCCGGCCAGTACGAGGCCCGGCGGGCCCTGGAGATCGCCGCCGCCGGAGGCCACCACCTCTACTTGAAGGGCCCACCGGGGGCGGGCAAGACGATGCTGGCGGAGCGGCTGCCCTCGCTGCTCCCCCCGCTGACCCAGAAGGAGGCACTGGAGGTCACCGCCGTCCACTCGGTGGCCGGGCTGCTCCCGGCCGGGCGTCCACTGATCGACACCGCGCCCTACTGCGCTCCGCACCACTCCACGACGATGCCGGCCATCGTCGGCGGCGGCAGCGGTCTGCCGAGACCGGGAGCGGTCTCGCTGGCCCACCGGGGCGTGCTCTTCCTGGACGAGGCGCCGGAGTTCCCGGTCCGGGTGCTCGACGCGCTGCGCCAGCCGCTGGAAGCGGGCGAGGTGGTGATCGCCCGCTCGGCCGGCTCGTTGCGGCTGCCGGCCCGCTTCCTGCTCTGCCTGGCGGCCAACCCCTGTCCGTGCGGCCGGTACTCGCGGCGGGGTGAGGGCTGCGAGTGCACCCCGGCCATGGTCAGCCGCTATCAGGGGCGGCTCTCCGGGCCGCTGCTGGACCGGGTCGACCTCCAGGTCCAGGTGGCCCCGGTGACCAGGGTCGAGCTCATGGAGCGGGACACCACGGCGGAGACCACCGAGACCGTCGCGGCCAGAGTGCTGGCCGCGCGTGAGCGGGCGGCGGCCAGGTTGGCGGACACCCCGTGGCGGACCAACGCGGAGGTGCCGGGCCACGAACTGCGCACCCGCTGGCAGCTCGGGCCAGGCGCGCTCAACGACGCCGCGCGGCAGTTGGAGCGGGGGCAGCTGACCGCCCGGGGCCTGGACCGGGTGCTCCGGGTCGCGTGGACGGTCGCCGACCTCGCCGGACGCGACCGGCCGGACCAGCGGGACGTGCGCACCGCGCTGGTCCTGCGCACCGGGGTGGAGCACGGACTCCCGCTGGCCGGGCGGGTCCTCGGCCGGCTCGGCGGAATCCCGGCGCAGCGCGACAGTCCGGAGGACGGCTGGTCCGCGACGCCCAGGACGCCCAGGACGCCCAAGACGCCCGGGGTGCTCGACGACCGTTCGCGGAACCAGAAGGGTGAGGCATGAACCAGCTGTTGAGGCAACCTCGAATTCCCGGCGCGGCCGAGGCCGGTGCCGGTGCCGCAACCAACGACGGGCCCGAGCCCGAGCGCCTCGCCCGGGTGCTGATCGGCCGGCTCAGCGAACCGGGGGACGCGGTGGTCGGCCGGTGGCTCGGCCAACTCTCCGCCGTCGACGTGGTCAAGGCCATCCGGGACGGGACGGTGCCCGACCATCCCGGACTGGACGCCACCCGACTGGCCGGGTACCAGGCGCGGCTCCCGGGCCTGAGCCCGGAGATGGACCTGAAACGGGTACGGGACGTCGGTGGACGGTTCATCATTCCGGGGGACACCGAGTGGCCCAGCCAACTCGACGACCTGGGCGACGGACGTCCGGTCGGGCTCTGGGTGGCGGGTACCGGCTCGCTGCGGCTGCTCGCGCTCCGCTCGGTCGCGCTGGTGGGCTCCCGCGCCTGCACCGCCTACGGCGCCCACGTCGCGGGGGAGCTGTCGGCCCAACTGGCCGAGCGCGGCTGGATGGTGGTCTCCGGAGCGGCCTACGGGATCGACGCGGCCGCACACCGCGGGGCACTCGCGGTCGGCGGAATGACCGCCGCGGTGCTCGCCTGCGGCGTCGACGTGGCCTATCCCAAGGGCAACGCCGAACTGATCCGGCGGATCGGCGTCCAGGGTCTGCTGGTCAGTGAACTCCCGCCCGGGGAGCACCCGAACCGCTTCCGCTTCGTCCTGCGCAACAGGGTCATCGCGGCGCTCACCCGGGGAACGGTGGTGGTCGAGGCGGCGGTGCGCAGCGGCGCCCTGAGTACGGCCAGGCGGGCGCGGGACCTCAACCGTCACACCATGGGCGTCGCGGGCCCGGTGACCTCGGCCTTCTCCGCCGGGGTGCACGCCCTGATCCGCAGCGGCGCCGCCGTCCTGGTCACCGACGCGGCCGAGATCACCGAGCTGATCGGGGCGATCGGCGACGATCTGGCACCGCAGCGCAGCGGTCCGGTGCTCCCGCGCGACCTGCTGGAGCCGGCGGTCGCCCGGGTGCTGGAAGCCGTACCGGCGACGCCGGAGGGCGCCCCCGTCGAGCGACTGGCCCGGCAGTCCGGTCTCCCGCCGGACGAAGTTCTTCAACGGCTCTACGAGTTGGGCTCGCTCGGCTACGTGGAGCGGCACGGCGCGCACTGGCGCGTGGTGCGCAGGAGGTGATCGCCGGCACGGAGAACGCGCTCGCGTCGAGGGAACGCACGTCGGAGCCGCCCTGCTGACCTGCCGATCCGGTTCTCCTGTTCGTCGCCCGGATCCGGTGTGCGAACGCCACCGGATCGGGGGACGACCGGGTGGCGGTAGCGCTTTGCAGTGAGTTGGTCACGCTACGCTCCACATGCCTTCCCTATCAGCACATGACTCGGCAGAACGGCGCAGACCAACGCATGCCCACACACATTCCCGGACACAGAGTGACCGGTGGCGCTCGGTCCTCGGGAGGGCCGCGGACCGAGAGGCGCCCCGTACCCGACTTCCCGGCCAGGTCGGCGGGGACGATGGGAGGCCTGTCGCGCCAGGGCGGGCGGCCGGCGGTGGCGCCCCAGCCTACGGACGCGGCCCGGGGTGCCGAGCCGCTCCAGGGCGCGGACGCGGCAGGCTCCGCCGGCGCGCCCGCCGGTGCACCCGCCGGGGTGCCCCCCGGCGCGGGAGTGGCCAGTGCGCCCCGGTCGCCCGGCAGTGCGTCGGGCGGGAGCGCCGTCTCCCCGGCCTGCGCCTCGCCGGTGTCGCCGCCCCGCCGGGAGAGGGCGGCGGACGGAGGCCAGGGGCAGGGCGCCCGGGAGGCCGCGGCCCAGGGCCGCACCGCGCTCGAGGAACTCTGGCGCTCCTACAAGGAGAGCGGGGACCAGCGGCTGCGCGAGCAGCTGATCCTGCACTACTCACCGCTCGTCAAGTACGTGGCGGGGCGGGTCGGGGTCGGTCTGCCCTCCAACGTGGAACAGGCGGACTTCGTCTCCTCGGGGGTCTTCGGGCTGATCGACGCGATCGAGAAGTTCGACATCGGCCGTGCCATCAAGTTCGAGACCTATGCGATCAGCCGCATCCGCGGCGCGATCATCGACGAACTGCGTGCCCTGGACTGGATCCCGCGCTCGGTACGGCAGAAGGCGAAGGCGGTCGAGCGGACGTACGCGACGCTGGAGGCCCGGCTGCGCCGGACGCCGCACGAGCCGGAGGTCGCGGCCGAGATGGGCATCGCGATCGAGGACCTGCACGCCATCTTCAGCCAGCTGTCGCTGGCCAACGTGGTGGCGCTGGACGAACTGCTGCACCCGGTGGGGGAGGGCGGCGACCGGCTGAGCCTGATGGACACCCTGGAGGACCACGGCGCGGACAACCCGGTCGAGGTGGCCGAGGACCGCGAACTGCGCAGGCTGCTGGCCCAGGCGGTCAACACCCTCCCCGAGCGGGAGAAGACCGTGGTGACGCTCTACTACTACGAGGGCCTCACCCTCGCCGAGATCGGACAGGTGCTGGGGGTGACGGAGAGCCGGGTGAGCCAGATCCACACCAAGTCCGTCCTCCAGCTGCGCGCCAAGCTGTCGGACATCCGATAGGGCGTCGGCACCCGGGCGTCGACGCCTGGCCGCCGGAAGCCGCTCCTGGGCCCGGGCATCTTCCCGATGCGCGGCGCCGTACCGGCCGGAGGTATGGCTCCGTAGAGTGGGAGCGTGCCGAAGATCCGAGCGGCCACGGTGGCCGAGCATCGCCAGCTCCAGCGCGCAGCGCTTCTCGATGCTGCCCGCATCCTGCTCACCGAGGGCGGCATGGAGGCCCTGACCTTCCCCGCACTCGCGACGCGCACCGGGCTGGCGCGCTCCTCGGTCTACGAGTACTTCCGCTCCCGCGCCGCCGTGGTCGAGGCGCTCTGCGAGGTGGACCTCCCGCTCTGGGCGGCCGAGATCGAGGCCGGGATGGAGAGCTGCGACACCGCCGTCGAGCGGATCGAGGCCTACGTCCGCGGCCAGCTGGCGCTGGCCGCCGACCCCCGGCATCGGGCGGTGGTGGCGATCTCGGCACTGGAGCTCGACGAGGCCGCGCGCGAGCGGATCAGGGCCGCGCACGGCAGGTTGGCCGGTCTGGTCGGCCGGACGCTGGAGGACCTCGGCCACGCGCAGCCCCGGCTCGCCGCGGCCCTGGTCCAGGGCGTCGTGGAGGCGGCGACCCGCAGGGCCGAGCAGGCCACGGCCGGAGGCCGCACCGGCTGTGCGACCGAGAGCCCCGAGGAGATCGCCGACGCCGCCGTCGCGATGGTGCTGCACGGACTCGTCCACCCCGGAATCTGAACCTGAACCTGAACCTGTCCCGGTCCCGAGCCTGACCTCGGCCCCGGTCCTACCCGTCCGTGCCTCTCAACGGCAGTAGTCGCGCCGTGCCCGCGCCGAACAGGGCCAACGGGTCCAGGTAGCGGCTTCCGCGCAGCAGCCCCCAGTGCAGGCAGTCCCGCCCGGCGCAGTGGCGCCCGTCCGGAGCGAGCAGCCCGATCGGCTGTCCGGCGGCCACCGGGGTGCCGACCGGGACAGTGCCGGTGACGGGCAGGTAGGTGGTCCGCAGCGGGGGAGAGCCCGAACCGGGATGGGCGACGGTCACCACCGGCCGCCCTGCCACCAGCCCGGAGAAGGCGACCACTCCGGGAGCCGCCGTCCGGACCTCCACCCCCGGCTCGGCGGCGAGGTCCACGCCCCGGTGCCCGGCGGCCCAGACCTTCGCCGGCGGCTCGAAGCGGCCCAGCACCCCGCCCGGCCCGCCCACCGGCCAGGCGCGCGCTCCACCCCACCCGGCCCCGCCACCCGAGCCCGGGAGGTCGGCCGCACCCGTGCGTCCCGACGCCCCGACGGCGCCCGAAGCCCCGACGGCGCCCGACGCCCCGACGGCGCCCGAAGCCCCCGAGGCGCCGACGGCGCCAGAAGCCCCCGCCGGCCCGAGCGCGAGCGCGAGCACGAGAACCACCGTCATCACCTTCACCACCACGGACACCCCGTCGAACCACCCGCGACCAGTCATGCCCGCAGGCTCGCCGCCCGGTCGCCCCAGTGCCACCCACATTCGGATTCCTGTGGACAAACCGTCCTCGCGCCCGACCGCCATCCCCCTGACGGGTGTACGAACGCCACCATCCGGTGTAGAAGCGGCCCGCCGCCGACGGGCCGCGTGCCGGCCGCCGCCGGACCCGAGCCCGCACCCACCCCACCCCCGAGCCCGCGGCCGACGAGCCCGCCCCCGCCATCGCGCCCGCCCCCGCTCGCACTCCCCGCTCGCACCCCCGCCCCCCGCTCGCACCCCACCCCCGCGCCCTGCCGCACGCCCACCCCCGGCTCCGCTCCCGCAGCGGCCCGTGGACCCCGGCCCGGTCCCGCACCGAGCTCGCCGAACCCTCGCCGCACCCCCGCCGCACCCCCACCGGACCCCCACCGCACCCCCGCCGAAACCCGCCCACCCCGGCCGTTCTCCGGGCTCCCCCCAGGTCTTCGGCGGGCCCCCGGCCACTCGTGGAGTCGCTCGCGCCTCGGGGCTTCCCGTACACTTCACACGCGACCCGGTCCGCCGGGTCGACTTCGCACGCCCCGCCACCGGCGGTCGGACGCGGTTCGTCCGCAGCCCCGCCAGGTGCGAGTGCCGCTCGGTCCGCCGAGCTCGACCGGCCCCCGGGCCGGGAGGGTTCAAGCGGCTCGGCACGTTCGGGGCGTCAGGCGTGGCTGTCACCTGGCCGCCACGGACAAACCGAGCCTGACCCGGCTGTGGGCTATCGCTGCGAGGCAGTGCCGCCGCCGGGCCGTAACACCAAGGAGTACGGCAATGGCCGTCGTCACGATGCGGGAGCTGCTGGAGAGCGGCGTCCACTTCGGTCACCAGACCCGCCGCTGGAACCCGAAGATGAAGCGCTTCATCATCACCGAGCGCAACGGCATCTACATCATCGACCTCCTGCAGTCGCTGAACTACATCGACCGCGCCTTCGAGTTCATCAAGGAGACCGTTGCCCACGGCGGCAGCGTCCTCTTCGTCGGCACGAAGAAGCAGGCCCAGGAGGCCATCGCCGAGCAGGCCACCCGCGTGGGCATGCCCTACGTGAACCAGCGCTGGCTCGGCGGCATGCTGACCAACTTCTCGACCGTCTACAAGCGCCTCCAGCGCCTGAAGGAGCTCGGCGAGCTGGACTTCTCGGACGTGGCCGGTTCCGGCCTGACCAAGAAGGAGCTCCTGGTCCTCCAGCGCGAGCACGACAAGCTGGAGAAGACCCTCGGCGGTATCCGCGACATGCAGCGCGTTCCCAGCGCCGTCTGGATCGTGGACACCAAGAAGGAGCACATCGCGGTCGGCGAGGCCCGGAAGCTCAACATCCCGGTCGTCGCCATCCTCGACACCAACTGTGACCCGGACGAGGTCGACTACAAGATCCCGGGCAACGACGACGCGATCCGCTCCGTCACCCTGCTGACCCGCGTGATCGCCGACGCCGTGGCCGAGGGCCTCAAGTCCCGCGCCGGTGTCGCCAAGGGCGACGCCAAGGCCGAGCCGGGTGCCGACCAGCCGCTGGCCGCCTGGGAGAAGGACCTCATCGAGGGCGAGAAGAAGGCCGAGGAGGCCCCCGCCGCCGCCGAGGCCCCCGCCGCCGAGGCCCCCGCCGCCGAGGCGCCCGCCGAGGAGGCCCCCGCGGCCGAGGCGCCGGCCGAGCAGGCCTGACGTACCAAGGGTGAGGGGCACCCGCCGGTACGAAGCCGGCGGGTGCCCCTCTCTCCCGCGCCGGGACCGGACCATCGGTCCCGGCGCTACTCCACGCAGACACGCGAGACGCGAGAAGAGATTCACACCATGGCGAACTTCACCGCCGCGGACGTCAAGAAGCTCCGTGAGCTCACCGGCGCCGGCATGATGGACTGCAAGAAGGCCCTGGACGAGGCCGAGGGCAACGTCGAGAAGGCCGTCGAGCTCCTGCGCATCAAGGGCCAGAAGGGCGTCGCCAAGCGCGAGGGCCGCGACGCCTCCAACGGCGCCGTCGCCGCGCTGATCGCCGAGGACAAGAAGTCCGGCGTCCTGGTCGAGCTGAACTGCGAGACCGACTTCGTCGCCAAGGGTGACAACTTCGTCAAGGTCGCCGACGCCATCGCCGCCCACGTCGCCAAGACCGCCCCGGCCGACCTGGACGCCGCCCTGGCCTCCGAGATCGAGGCCGGCAAGACCGTCCAGCAGTTCGTGGACGAGGCCAACGCGACCCTGGGCGAGAAGATCGTCTTCCGCCGCTTCGCCCAGTTCGACGGTGACGGCTTCGTCGCGGTCTACCTGCACAAGACCAGCCCCGACCTGCCGCCGGCCGTCGGCGTCCTGGTCGAGCTGGACAAGGAGAACGCCGAGGTCGCCAAGGACGTCGCGCAGCACATCGCCGCCTTCGCCCCGAAGTACCTGTCCCGCGAGGACATCCCGGCCGAGGACATCGAGAACGAGCGCCGCGTCGCCGAGGCCACCGCTCGCGAGGAGGGCAAGCCGGAGGCCGCCCTGCCGAAGATCGTCGAGGGTCGCGTCACCGGCTTCGTGAAGGAGTTCTCCGTCCTGGAGCAGGCCTTCGCGAAGGACAACAAGAAGACCGTCGCCAAGGTTCTCGAGGAGAACGGCGTCGCCCTCAAGCGCTTCGCGCGTTTCCGCGTCGGCGCCTGAGCCACGTTCCACCTGGTCCCCGGCCCCTTTACGCTGGGAACCGCCCCCGCCCGCTGATCGGGGCGGGAGGAACGCCGAACGGGCTCACCCCGCGCCTATCCCCAACGGGCGGGCTCGCGTCGGCACCATGAACGACGAGGAGGCCATTGCCGTGCAGGACACCGAACCGGTTCCCGCGGCAGTGGCCTCCTCTCGTGTACGCGCAGGCGGGGCATCCGCACACCCGCGCCTGTGACCAGTAGGTGCAAAAAGGAGAAGTCCATGCAGGAGACGCAGGAGACCGCGCAGGACCCCAGGGACGGCTCGCGCCGCCGGGTGCTGCTCAAGCTGTCCGGTGAAGCCTTCGCCGGTGGCGGCGGGCTCGGCGTCGACCCGGACGTCGTGCACGCGATCGCCCGGGAGATCGCCACCGTCGTCCGTGCCGGTACCGAGGTCGCGGTGGTCATCGGCGGCGGCAACTTCTTCCGGGGCGCCGAGCTCCAGGTCCGCGGCATGGACCGGGCCCGCTCCGACTACATGGGCATGCTCGGCACCGTCATGAACTGCCTGGCGCTGCAGGACTTCCTGGTCAAGGAGGGCATCGAGACCCGGGTCCAGACCGCCATCACCATGGGCCAGGTCGCCGAGCCGTACCTGCCGCTGCGGGCCGTCCGGCACCTGGAGAAGGGCCGTGTGGTGATCTTCGGCGCCGGTATGGGCATGCCGTACTTCTCCACCGACACCACGGCCGTGCAGCGCGCCCTGGAGATCCACGCCGATGTCCTGCTGATGGGCAAGAACGGCGTGGACGGCGTCTACGACTCCGACCCGCGGACGAACCCGGACGCGGTCAAGTTCGACGCGCTGGAGTACTCCGAGGTCATCGCGCGCGACCTCAAGGTCGCCGACCTCACCGCGATCACGCTGTGCAAGGACAACAACCTTCCGATGCTGGTCTTCGAACTGCTGGCGGAGGGCAATATCGCGCGCGCGGTGAAGAGTGAGAAGATCGGCACACTCATCAGCCAGGATTCTGTCCGGGCCTGAGCAGCAACCAGCCGTACTGGACGGCGCCGACGCCGGGACCGGCCACCGCGCCGACACCGGTCGGGACAACAGCAGATGAACCGGACAGGGAGACCACAGTGATCGAAGAGACCCTCCTCGAGGCCGAGGAGAAGATGGAGAAGGCCGTCGGCGTCGCCAAGGACGACCTCGCGGCCATCCGCACCGGCCGTGCGCACCCGGCGATGTTCGCCAAGATCGTCGCGGAGTACTACGGCGCCGTGACGCCGATCAACCAGCTGGCCTCCTTCTCGGTGCCGGAGCCGCGGATGGCGGTCGTCTCGCCGTTCGACAAGACCGCGCTGAAGGCCATCGAGCAGGCGATCCGCGACTCCGACCTGGGCGTCAACCCGTCCAACGACGGTTCGATCATCCGCGTGGTGCTGCCCGAGCTGACCGAGGAGCGCCGCCGGGAGTTCATCAAGATCGCCCGCACCAAGGGCGAGGACGCCAAGGTGTCGATCCGCGCGGTGCGCCGCAAGGCCAAGGACGCCATCGACAAGCTGGTGAAGGACGGCGAGGTCGGCGAGGACGACGGCCGCCGCGCCGAGAAGGAGCTCGACGACACCACGGCCAAGTACGTGGCCCAGGTCGACGAGCTGCTGAAGCACAAGGAAGCCGAGCTGCTCGAGGTCTGATGAACGACGCCCCTGACGCCCCCGGCTACTGGGGCCCGTCCGACCAGCAGTTCCAGCCCCACCACCCGGCGCCGCACCCGCAGGCCGCCCGTACCCCGGCCCATCCGGTGCCGGGGTACGGCGCGCAGCCGGCGCCGGCCCAGGGACACCCCGGCCACCCGGGCGGCCACGCCGTGCCCCCGGGCGCGCCGGGCGTCGCCCACGGGACGCCGGGCCTCCGTTCGGATCAGTCGCAGCAGCCTCCGGTGTACTGGGGCGGCGACGCGGAGGAGACTCAGGTCATGCCTCCCGTGCCGGCCGAGCCCGGTCCGCCGCCCGGCGCGCCCGCCCGCGGCCGGTCCGCCGTCCACGGTCGGTCCCCGGCCCACGGCCGGCCCGCCACCGGTGGCCCGGCCGGGCCCGCCGAGGGGCAGGGCAGGGAGTCCGGCCGGCTGAACGGCCCGCTGTTCCGGGAGGACCGGCCCGAGCCGGCGCCGCCGGGCGTGACGGAGACGGTCGTGCTGCGCGCGATATCCGACGACGTCCCTCCCGCCCCCGGCCGCGGCACCCCGCCGCACCCGGGGGCACCGGTGCATCCCGCGCCGCCGGCGAACCACTCGGCGGTCGGGCAGCCCCACTTCGTGCCGTCGTCCCACCCAGGGCAGGAGACACCCGTGGCCGCCCAGTCCGCCCCGCAGCCGCAGCCGCCCAAGCAGCGCGGTGGCCGTAACCTCCAGGCCGCCATAGGCGTGGGCGTCGGTCTGGGCGCGGTGATCGTCGCCTCGCTGTTCGTGGTGAAGGCGCTGTTCCTGGTCGTCGTGATGGCCGCGGTCGCGGTCGGCGTCTGGGAGCTGACCAGCCGGCTCTCCGAGCGCAAGCAGATCAAGGCGCCGCTGATCCCGCTGGTCGTGGGCGGCGTCGCCATGGTCGCCACCGGTTACTGGTCCGGCATCCAGTGGGCGGCCGCCGCGCTGGCGCTGACCGGGCTGGCGGTGATGGTCTGGCGGATGGCCGAGCCGCCGGAGGATTACCTGCGGGACATAACGGCAGGCGTGTTCACGGCCTTCTACGTGCCGTTCCTGGCCACCTTCGTGGCGATGATGCTGGCGGCCGACGACGGTCCCCAGCGGATCGTGCTCTTCCTGATCGTGACGATCTGCAGCGACACCGGCGCGTACGCGGTGGGCTACAAGTTCGGGAAGACCAAGCTGGCCCCGACGATCAGCCCGGGCAAGACCCGCGAGGGCCTGGCCGGCGGCATCGCGCTGTCGATGCTGGCGGGCGCGCTGCTGATGCAGTTGATGATCGACGGCGGCAGCTGGTGGCAGGGCCTGATCCTGGGCGGCTGCGCGGCGGTCACCGCGACCCTGGGCGACCTGGGCGAGTCGATGATCAAGCGGGACCTCGGGATCAAGGACATGGGCACGCTGCTGCCCGGCCACGGCGGCATCATGGACCGGCTGGACTCGCTCCTGCCGACCGCCCCGGTGGTCTGGCTGCTGCTGGCCGCGTTCGTCGGCAGCTGACGGGCGCGTACGAGACGTACCAGGGAGGGCCCCGGACGCCTGGCGTCCGGGGCCCTCGCGCGTCTGCGACACTGGAACAACCATGCCTAAGCCCGGAGAACAGTGACGGGCGAAGCAGCAAAAGGCCCCCTACCAGCGGTTTTCCCGCCAGTAGGGGGCCTTTGCGCGCGCTCTGGGCCGTCCCTGGGCCGTCAGGCCGTCGGTTCGCCCGGCAGGAACAGCCGGTCGACGGCCTTTCGGGCGCGGTCCTGGCTGTTCGGCATGAGGTGGGCGTACACCCGGAGCGTCAGGGCCGGGTCCGCGTGGCCGAGGTAGTCGCTCACGGCCCGGATGCTTTCCCCGGCGTCCAGTAGCACCGAGGCGTAGAAGTGCCGCAGGGCGTGCATCCCATGCTCCCGCGCGGAGGCATAGGCCTCGCCACGACGCGGGGTCGGAATGAGGCCGGCCGCGGCGATAGCGGGCTTCCACTCCTGAAGGTTGAAGTTGCTCCGCCAGACCAGCCCGGCGGCGGTGTTGGTGAACAGCAGCCGGTAGGTCACCTTCGGCCCGTCCGGGGTCTTCCACGGGAGCGTGACAGGCACGGGCTTGTACGCGTCCATGTGGGCGCGGACGGCAGCAGCGACGGAGCTGGGGAGCGGCACGTCCCGCTCCTTGTTGCACTTCGGGGGAGCGAACACCGCCTTCCCCCGGATCTGCTTCACCTGCCGGAGCACTCGTACGGTGCCCGACTCGAAGTCGAACGTGTCGTCCTCTGCGAGTCCGACGATCTCACCCTGCCGAAGACCGCACCCGGCACCCAGATCGGCCATCGCCTGGTATCGCTCCGGCAGGGCACCGCGTACCGCGAACACCTGCTCCGGGAGCCAGGGCACAACTCGGCGAGTCTCGACGGTCGGCGGGCGGACCGATGCGGCGCCGCACGGGTTGCGGTTCAGTAGCCCGTCGTCCACGGCGGCGGACAGGACCGCTCGCACGTCGGAGTAGATGTTCCGGGCGTACCCGCCCGAGATCGGGCTCTGCTCCAGCTCCTTCACCAGCTCTTGGATGTGGGACGGCCGGAACGAGTCGAGCGGCCGCTGGCCGATCCGGGGGAAGGCGTGCAGCCGGAGCCTGGTCTCCACCAGAATCTGACTGGCAGGGTCCGTGGTCTGGGCCTTGAGCCATCGTTCTGCGAACTGCTGGAACGTGGTCCTGCCCGCCCTCGGGTCAATGTACTGGCCGCGGGACATGTCGGCCTCGGTCTCGATCAGCCAGTTCTCGGCTTGGCGCTTCTGTCGGTCGGGGAAGCTCTTGCTCTTCTCCTTGCCGTCCGGGCCTTCGTAGCGGGCCCGGTAGCGCTTGCCCGTGCCGTAGCGGTCAGTGCGGACGCGGTGGGGCTTGCCGTCAGGGCCCTTCTCGGTCTTGTACCAGCGGTCCTGGATGTGTCCGGCCATGGGTCAGGCCGCCTCTCGGCTCTGGTCCGCTACCCACTGGGCGACGGCGTCGGGGTGGTAGCGGAGGTGTCGGCCGACCCGGAACCCGGGCGGGCCGGTGCGCTTGCGGCGCCACTGGTAGACGGTCTCCAGCGGGACCTTGAACAGCGCGGCGACGTCCTCGGGTTCGAGGTAGCTGGTCGGCAGAGCGCGGATGTTCGAATCGGTGCTCGTGTTGCGGCCCTTCGAGGGCATGGCAGAGCCTCCGTCGGCGAGTACGGATGGTGGCTGCTGTGCGTCACGGCCCCTGTGCGTGGACGGGGGTTGGGGCCGGAAAGTGTCAGGGATGTCAGGGAAAATCGCTGACCTGCGGTTTTGGCTCCTGGCAGGGCGTCAGGGATTGTCAGGGATGTCAGGGAAATTCGGCTTTTCCCTGATATCCCTGACAATCCCTGACGTGCGGTCAGGGCCTGTTTTGGCTGGTCAGGGATTTTCCCTGACATCCCTGACGGTTACGGGGCTTCCGCTCCGTCTACGGCGGTGGCGAGGGCGGGGTGAACACGGAACGTGATGGCGGGCTGGCGGCCCCGGCGGCCGTCGGTGGTGGGCTGGTCGGTGCGGAGCCAGCCGTGCTGTTCGAGGAGGTTCAGGGCGGGTTCGACGTCGGCGACCTTCTTGAAGCGGCGGCTGCTGGCGACGGCGTCGTGGGCCTTGATGTGGGTTCGGTGGGTGCCGTCCTTCTTGGGCCGCTGGAGCCATTGGAGGAGGGTGTGGGCGTCGTCGGTGGCGGGGTCGGCGGCGATGAGGTCGAAGACGGCGAGGGTGTGGGCGGTGTAGTAGTCGGCGATCTCGGCGGCGCGCTCGACGGTGGCGGCCTCCAGGTCGGCGCGCCAGGCGCCGGGGTCCTGGTCGGAGGCGATGTGGTCGGCGAGGTGGAGCAGGACGGCGATGCGGGCGATGTGGCCGACGAGCTTGCCGGCCCAGTCGCGGATGTGGGCGAGCGGCTGGTCGGGGCGGAGCTGGACCTCCACACGCTCCTGAAGGCGCTCGATGGCGAGGTCGGCGGCCCGGTTCATGAGCACGGTGACCGGGTCGGTGAGGTCGGTCATGGCGCGGAGCAGGCGGGTGAGGTTGCGGTCGTAGGCGTTCGCCACGGCGTCGGGGATGGGGGTGGTGCGGATCTTGCGGTAGCCGAGGTTGGAGGGCGGGAGGGAGTAGAGGAAGCGGGCGAGCAGGCCGCGGTCGCGGGCGCCGGGGGCGGCGCCGAGTTCCTGGAGGACGGCGGGCTGCGGGGTGACGCCGATGGTGAGTGCGGGGCGGTCGGTGGTTGGCTGTTCGCGGGTGATGCGGTCGGTCTGGAGGCGCTCGCCCTTGTGGGCCTGGAGGAAGACGCCGAGGTTGGGCTTGCTGCTGTAGCGGCCGGCGATGCTGTCGAACAGGTCGCCTTCGGGGGAGAGGGCGGCCAGGCAGCGGTGGACGCCGAGGTGGTGGGTGACGGTCTCGGGGGTGATGTCCCCGGACAGCGTCAGGCGCGGGTTCGGCGGGACCGCGATTTCCTCGGCGAGCATCTTGGCGGCGGAGATCTCCGCGACGAGCTGGGTGCGGTCGGTGTCGGGGTTCTTGCGGGCCTTGGCCATCAGGGCCTCGACCTCGGCGGTCGCGGCGTCGCGGGCGGTCTCGGCCTCGATGATGCGGGCGCGGGCTTCGGCCTGGAGCTCGGCCTCGACCTTGTAGACGGGGCCGGTGGTCAGCCCGAAGACGTCGCTCTTGCGGCTGGCGGGGGGCATCGCGCAGACCAGGTAGAGGTTGGACTGCTCGCACCAGCCGGGGCGGATCTGCACGTTGACCCGGCCGCCGGCGGCGGTGGACAGGGCGGCGAGGGTCATGGTGGCGGCCATGTCGGGCGGGGTCTGGGTGAACTCGGCGACCGCTTCGACGTAGGCGCCGACCCACTTCGGGAGGGCGTCGACGGGGAAGGTGGGCAGGGTGCCGTGGGAGCCGAGCGGGACGGGGTCGAGCCAGGTGTCACCGGAGGCGAGGTCCGCGAGGGCGGCCAGGGCGGCGGTGCGGACGGCCTCCAGGTCGGTCTGGCTGTCGCCGGCCATGTGGGCGAGGCGGCTGGTGGCCTTTCCGATGCGGCGGCGTTCGGCGGCGACGCGCACGATCTCGGCGTAGTAGTCGCCGTTTGCGGCGGTGGGGGTGGCTGCGATGCAGGTGTGCAGGTAGCCGGGCCCGCCGACGCGGACCAGGTCGCCCCGGGCGCTCAGGACGCTGGCCAGCAGCACCGGGTCGACCGGCCGTTCGCCGTCGGCCATGCGGACGATGGTGCGCCAGATGGTCTCGTGGGCGGGGTGGTAGAAGGTGTTCGGGTCGCCGATCTGGGCGGCGAGCGCCGGGATCTGGGTGGGGTCGAGCAGGGCGGCGCCGATGACGGCTTGCTCGGCGGCCTTGACCTCGGCGGGCTCGGGGCGGAACGGGATCACATTCGGCGCATTCTCGGTGCTCAACGCGGGCTCCTTTCGTCAGGAGCGGGCGGCCCGAGCCCGGGGAGGTCTTCGGGCGCGGACCGCCCGAAGTATGGGAGGTCAGAGGTCGAGCGGGAGCTGTCCGTCGCAGACGGTGGCCGGGGCGGGCGGCAGCAGGGCGTCGAGGGCGGCCTGGTGGGCCGGGTCGCCGAGGAGGCAGATGACGTGGCCGTCGGTGGTGACCAGCCACTCGGGGTCGGCGTGGACCAGGTCGACGGCGGCCTCGCGGGTGGTGCAGTGGACGGCGTGCTCGTCGTCGCGGTCGGTGCCGTAGGTGGTGCCGCAGACGTCGCAGATCGCGACGTGGCAGGTCACGGGCTTGATGGGCACAGGTTCTCCCGGCGGGTCAGAGGTCGAACAGGGCGTCGGACTCGGCGGCCGGGGCGCTGGCCTGCGCGGCCTTGGCGTCGCGGCGGGTGGCGTCGTGGCAGTGCCGGCACCAGGCGGTCAGCTCGCGCTTGGGCAGGGCGGCGGCCTTGTGCGGGGGCAGCAGCAGTGCGGCGGGGTCGGCCGGGGCGGCGAGCAGGTGCACCCAGCCGCGGCCGTGCTTGGTCTGGTAGGCGCCGTGGACGGCGGGGCAGCGTCCGCCGTCCTTGTCGTGGCTGGTGCCGCAGGTGCCCCGGCACTGGCAGCGGCCCGCCGCGGCGGCCAGGACGGCCTCCCACAGGGCGGCCCCGGCGAACAGGTCCACGCCCTGCACGGACCGGTGCTGCTGGGGATCAGGCCGCATGCCGCACCCGCCCCTTGGGGAAGGCGAGGACGGTGGCGAGCCGGGCCGGGGTGGTGACGGCCGGGGCGGGGGCGCCGTCGCCGCCGTCGGGCGGGGCCGCGTCGCTGGTGGCGGTGGTGCGGGCGGCGCGTTCGGCGGCCGGGGCGGCGAGAGCGCGGCGGACGGTGGTGCTGTCGGCGTGGGCGCCGCGCTGGGAGGCGAGGACGGGGATGCTGAGGATGGCGCCGGGGGCGATGAGGACGGCGGCGGTAATGAGGTCGCTGGTGGTGCTCATCGGGGGGTTCCTCCCGTGCTGGTGGCGTGGGCGAGGACGTCGAGCAGGTCGGTGCCGAGCGCGGCGAGACGCTGTTCGATGGCCTGCCAGGAGTCGGGGTCGATGTGCATGAGGGCGGCGAGGGCGGTGGCCGGCTCGCGGTCGGCGGCGGCCTGGAGGGCCTCGCGCAGGTGGGCCGCGGCGAGCGGGCGGATCGGGGCGGGGGCGGTCATCGCGGTCGCCGGGTCAGCGGTGGAAGAGGTGGGCGACGGCGGCGAGGAAGGTGTTGACCGGGTCGGCGAGGCCGGTGCCGGCGGTGGTGAAGCCCGACAGCCAGACGACGACGGCGGCGCCGAGGGTGGAGCGGCGAGCCCGGACGAGGAGGATCGCGATGATGGCGAATAGGACGGTGATACTGAGCGAGACGATCACGGCGGGGCCTTTCCGGTGGGTGTTGTGCGGGTGTGGAGCGGCCCGCCCGGGTGGTGTCGGGGCGGGCCGTGGCGCCTGTCATCCGGGGTGTCATCCGGCCTGTCTGTCACCTGTCGCCTGTCACCTGTCTGTCACCTGTAATCCGCAGGTCACAGGGGGGATGACAGCTGCCCGCGTCGGGAGAGACCCCCATTTCGAGAGCGGGTGACAGGTGACAGACAGGCGGCCTCGGTCAGGCGCCGGAGGCGTGGTCGCGGTGGACGTAGCGGGTCTTGCTGCCCTCGCCGACGCGTACCGCTTCGCCCGACTCGACCCAGGCCTTGAGCCAGTTCTGGAGGACGGGGCGACGGGTGCCGTAGGTGTCCTTCAGGGCCCGCTCCATGGCGGAGGCGCCGGTTCCCTCGGGGCCGGCGTCGCGCAGCAGCCGCAGGGCGGCGTCCTTCGCGTCCGGGGTCTCGGGCGCGGTCTCCTCGCGGCCGGTGGTCCAGGTGGACGGGTCGGCCCAGTCGGTGCCGTCCGGGGTGGGGTCGTCCTTGGTGGCGGAGGGCATCAGCCAGATCGATTCCAGCTCGTCGTCCGGGTCGGTGGGGGGCTTGTCCCATCCGGCGGTGGCCTTCCACCCGCCGGCGGGGGCGCCGCCCTTGGCGGGGCCGGTGGGCGCCGGGCCGGACGTGGTGCTCGTCGCGGCGGGGGCGGCTGCGGCGGTGACGGTTTCGGTGCTGGGCCAGAGGTGGCCGCAGCGGTCCATGGTCCAGCGGCCGGTGTAGTCGGTGCCCGCGGCTTCGAGGGAGGGGGCGTCGAGGGCGGGGCGGCGGTGGGCGGTGGCCGCGCTGATCTCCTCGATCATGTCGGGGGTGATGCGCGGCTGGCGGGCCTTGGCGGGCTGCTTGCCCTCGGTGCCGACCAGCACCGACCCCGGGCCCGAGAAGCTGTCCTCGGCGCGCAGGGCCCGCCAGCCGAAGAGGTGCCCGAGTTCGGAGTCCTCGATGGCGCCGGTGGCGAGGCGGTTGCTCGCCATCTTGCGGACCAGCGGGTCGGGCAGGACGTCCTGGGTGACGCGCAGGACGGAGATGACGGCGCGGATCGCCATGGCGCGGGCGATGCGCACGACTTCGGAGACTCCGGCGATGATCTGGCGGGCCTCGCGGCTGGCGGCGGCCTCGGCGCCCTCGTCCATGATGAGGACGATCTCGGGGATCTTCGGGGACACGGGGAGCTTGTCGTCGTTGGCGTCGCGCATCGCGTCCTGGTAGGCGACCTTGCGGGACTTGGCGATCCGCACGGCGACGGCGAGCATGCGCTTGGCCTCCTCGATGGTGGAGGCGACCCAGTCCACGCCCGGGACGGGGATGTCGGCGTCGGCCCAGCGCGAGCCCTCGCGGCCGATCTGCGCGTCGCGCCAGGCGTTGAGCCAGGGCAGGCCGATGGAGCCGCCGTTGAGGTCGATCACCCACACCAGCACGTCGTTGGTCTGGTTCAGCCGGGCGATCAGGGTGTGGAGCCAGTTGGTCTTGCCGGTCCCGGTGGGGCCGGTGACGATCGTGGAGGCCTGCCGCAGGTCCATCTCCGCCCGCGCCCCGTCGGACAGCAGCGCGATCGGGATGGGGTTGTTGACGGTGGTGGTCTCCTCGATCTCCTCGACGGGGAAGAGGAAGTCGCCGGTGAGGACCTTGGTGGTGACCTGGATGAGGACGCGGCGCCGGGAGATGCCGGGCATGACCTGCAGGCCGCAGCCGTCGGGCAGGTCGAGGTCGGAGCCCAGGCCCTCGGCGCGGTCGGCGATGGAGCGGCGAGTGGTGCCTCCCTCGGGCAGCTCCAGCTCCAGGGTGTAACCGGCGCCGGAGGGCCAGTGCTCGATGCCGAGCACGGTCACCTCCACCGAGCAGACTCGGCGGATGCGATCGGTCCAGTCGGCGGCGAGCTGGCGGCGGGCGCCGATCAGCAGCAGGTGCTGCCGTTTGGCCTGCTCGACCTCCTCGTGGGCGGCGAACGCGGCGCCGAGCGTGCCGGCGGCGATCCCGGCGACGGCCAGCGACCCCAGCTCGGGCCATTGCCACGGGCCGCCGTGGGCGAGCGCCCACGACGACCAGCCGCCCGCGGCCATCCAGCACGTGCCCCGGAACGCGAGCGTCGCCGTGGTCAGGCGCTTGCGCAGGCCGGCGCCGAGGGTGCCGATGGCTCCGGCGGCTCCGGCGGCGAGGGCCCATCCGGCGGGCATGCCGGTGGCGTGGCCGAGCGCGGTCGTCGACAGGGCGCCGAGGGTGCCGTTCAGCGTGCCCGACAGCAGGCCGTGTCCGGCGTTCCAGTCCAGGCGCGGGCCGTGGTTCTTGGTGTTCTTGGTCATGGTGGCGGTCTCCAGCCGGAAAGGGTGCCGGGCCGTCCACAGGGGTGTGGACGGCCCGGCTGGGGGTGTGGGTGCTGGGGAGGCGACGGTGGGTCAGACGTTCCACTTCCGCTCGGCGTCCAGGCCGTTGCGGGGGTTGTCGTAGCGGGCGAGTTCGGCCTCGTGGACCTGTCGGAAGGTCGGGGCGACCTCGTCCAGGGCGTCCACGACGCGGCGCATGGCCTGGTAGCCCTGGCTGATCTCCTCGACCACCCTCGGGTCGAGCGGCAGTTCCTCGGCGCCCTTCTCGGCGAGGACCCGCAGGACCTCCTGGAGGGTGCTGAAGCCCAGCGGCAGCTCGTCGCAGAGCCGCAGGAAGTCCAGCATGGTCTCCGGGTCGAAGGTGCTGGCGAGGGTGAGGAGGTCGTCGGCGGCGGCGGTGAGGCTGAACGGGCCGGCGGTGGTGGCGCCGTTGGAGGGCGTGGTCACGGTGGCGGTCTCCTTCACAGTGGGCTTGCCGAGGGTGATCGGTTCGACGAAGGGGGTGGTGTCGGGGCGGCAGGGGCGGCCGAAGAGCTCGAACACGAGGTCGTCGGTGCCAGCCGGGGCCGGGGCGGGGGTGGGGCGGCCGGGGATGTTGACGGTCTCGGCCGGGACCGGCACACCCGCCGCCCCCGTGACCGGGTCGACGCCCTGGTCGCCGTGGCCGAGGATCGCGGCGTCACGGGCGTCACGCACGACGCGGGCGCGTTCGGTCATGCGCCGCCACATGCGCCGCATGTGGCCGGAGACGCGACCCTTGTGGCGCCAGTTGCCGATCAGCGCGGAGCCGAGGCCGACCAGGCCGGTCGCGAGGGCGGCGCCGCCCATCCGGGCCCGGTGGCGCATCGCCGAGCGCTTCAGCGCCTTGGCCTGCACCGGGTTGACCTGTCCGCGTGCGGCGGTCGGGCTCTTCGGGTGGGCGCCCGCGCCGGTGGCCGGGTCGATGCCGGCCGCCTGGAGGGCCTTGGCCTGGCCCTTGGCGACCCGGCGGGCGGTGCGCTCGGCGACCCGGGCGAGGCGCTCGTCCCGGCGCTGGGTGCGCCGCTGGGCCTGCCCGGGCTGGGCCGGGTCCTGGAGGCCCGGCAGGCGGGAGGCGGCCTTGGCCAGGGTGTGCACGATCGCGGGCGGCCGGTACCCGGCACCGGCACTCCGGGCGGCGGGCCGCTCGGCATGCCCGGGCGCGCCGCCGGCCCCGGCGCGGTCGGCGGCGGTGTGCATGGTTCCGGCCGTTCGCTGCATGCCGGGCCGTCCCTTCGGGTCTGCGGTGTGGTGGGCGGGAACACCGGCCCCGCCCCGGCCACCGGCCGGACCGGAGCCGGACCGGGAGGCCGAGCCGACCGTGCTCGCCGAACGACGCTGCGGCGAAGCGGAGTTGGAGACGGTGGCGGCGCGGGCGGGCGGGGTGAAGAGGCCACCCGCCCCGCCCGCCCGGTGAGCGGCGGCCGTGCTGGTGGGGTGGGGGTTGGTGCGGCGGTTGCGGGCCTTGCGGGCCAGACCGCCTATGGCGGCGGCGGCGCCGGCGGCACCGACCACGGCGACGGCTCCGCCGCCCAGCGATGCGGCCCCGGCGCCTGCGGCCCCGAGGGCGTTGGCGACGGCCACCGCCAGCGGGACGCCCGGCATCGCGCCCGGCGAGGACGCGGGCTTCGGTTCGGCCTTGGGCTTCGGGTCGGGGGGTGGCTGGTTCTGGGGCGCGGGGACGACCTCGACCAGCGTCGAGGCCACCGGTTCGGACATGATGGGCGCTCCGGTTCTCTGCGAGGACGGGAGGCCCGGAACCGCCGACAGCTCGCCAGCAGGATGGCGGTTCCGGGCCGTTGAGGCCGGTCAGAGCCGGTAGGGCTCCAGAGAGAAGAACAGGACGTTCGCGCCGACCATGTCGGGCTCCTGCCGGTCGATCGAGTTCCGGATCTTCCGGTAGGCGGACTGGCGGGTCTCGCCGGGCTCGGGGGTGAGGACCCCGTTGAGGGTGAGCGTGGAAACGCCGTAGCTGAGGGGCTTCTGGAGGGTGATCAGCCAGGTGTGCGTGGGCTCGACGGGGATGGGGCCGGGCGTGGTGGTCACGCTGTGCTCCTTCAGCGCTCGACGACCGGCTTGGCCAGGTCGCGGTGGGTGAGGCGGACGGTCGTGCCGGTCTTGCGGAGCCGGGCGGCGAGGGCCTGGGCGACGGTGGCGGCGCGGTGGCGGCCGCCCGCGCAGCCGACCGCGATGGTCAGCGGCGCGGCGGCGGGCCCGGCGTCGTAGGCGTCGGCCAGCAGCGCGGCGGCGGCGATCAGCTCCCGGATGCCCGGGGTGGCGAGCACGGCCCGGCGCACCGGCAGGTCGTGCGCGGTCTGGTGGCGCAGGGCGGGGTCGACGTGCGGGTCGCGGAAGTGGCGCCGCAGGTCGAGGACGACGGTCGCCTCGGGCGGGGCGCCGTGCAGGTAGCCGAAGCTGACCACCCGGATTTCGGTCACGGACACGGCAGGGACTCCTTGAGGGGGAAGGTTCAGGCCGCGAGGGGCATGCCGTCGGCGCAGGGCAGGCAGGTGCCGAGGTGCGCGGGCAGGACGTATCCGGCGTCCGTGCCGCAGGTCGGGCAGGTGCGGCGGGCGGCGAGTGCGGCGGCCAGCGCCCTGCGCCTGCCCTCGGTCATGGGGCGGACGGGCGCGGCGAGGTCGGGGCGGTAGAGGTAGGCGACCCGCACGCCCGTGATGGAGCGGCGGGAGCGCCACATGAGCTGCGCGGCGACGTCCTGCCCGTTCGGGCGCAGGCCGCGGGCGCGGAGCTGTCGGCGGGTGAGCAGGTCGGCCGGGGCCATCCTCCACGGGTAGGTGGGGATGCCCCCGGACCGGCGGCCCTCCGGGTCCCAGAACCGGGGCCGGGCCACGGCTACTCGTCGTCCGGGTCGGACAGGTCGAAGTAGACGACCAGGGTGACCGGGACGCCGGCGTGGGTGGTGCGGGTGATGAGCCAGGCGGTCAGGTCGCAGTGGCCGCGGTCGACCGCGGCGAAGTCGATCCCCAGGGCCTCGCGCCACTGCTCGAAGCCGGCCGGGGCGTCCTCCAGGATGAGTTCCACGCCCCACTGCGCGGGGGTGTCGTCGTCGCCGGTGGCGACGAGGTGCAGCGTCGCGTGCGGTTCGGGCAGGCGGGTGTTGGCGCTGAGGATGGAGAGCAGGGCGCCGGCGGCGGTGAGCTGCGGGACGCCGGTCGAGTGCAGGGTGGTCACTGTGCGTTCTCCGTTCCGGTGTCGTTGCCGGGGGTGCGTTCGGCCTTGACGGCGGCGCACAGGCGGACGGCGTAGTCGTTGCGGCAGCCGAGCAGGGAGCGAACGGCGCGGGTCGACAGCTCCTTGCCGACGGCGGCGAGGTCGGCGGCCAGCACGCGCACCCGGGCGAGGTCGGTCGGGTCGAGGGCTTGCTTCCCGGCGGGGCCGGAAGCGCTTCCGCCGTCGTCGGCCAACGGGCCGTCCACGAGCCCGCCGGGGTTCGGTGCGGACACGTTCGACCCGCTTCCGTAAAGGGCTTCGAGCGCTTGCGTCGTGATCGGGGAAGCGGTTCCCAGTCCCTCGGGAATCGTGTCGAGGTAGACGCCGTCGGACGGCCCGGGGGACAGCGGGAGGGTGAGGGCAGGGAACGGGTCGTCGGGCATTCCCGGCCACAGGTCGGCCGGCGCCGGGAGCGCGCTCAGCTCCGCAACCCGGGCCCTCGCGTTCAGTCGCTGGGCCAGCAGTTCGGCGGTCAGCCCGGGCTCGGTGACGCCGTGGACGTACTCCCACGCGATCCGCCACGCCTTGTCCGGCGACAACGCTCCGTAGGCGGCGGCGGACAGCAGACGATCCGCGACCTTTCGGACCTCGGGGTGGTGCTCGGCCCGCTGGCGGGCGTGCTCGACCTTCTCCTTCGCCGTCTTCTTCTCGGCCGTGGTCGGGCCCCGGCCACCATGGGTCTGCAGGTCGGTCAGCCAGACGGCGCCGATGCTGGACAGGGCCAGCACGAACGCCACCCAGTGGTAGTGCGGATACTGCTGCCAGCCGTGGGCGAAGTTGATCCCGGCAGCGACCAGACCGGCCGCCCACGCGCCGAGGCGGTAGGTGTGGGTGGAGCGCTCACCCTCGCTCTGGGCGCCCATGGCGACCAGCGCCCACGCGCCGCCCTCCAGCATCGTGGCCAGCAGCACCGCCAGCAGCACCGCGACCTTGGCGTGGTCGAGCGCGGCGACCTGAGAGACCACGGCCGGCACGATCGAGCACGCCTGCACCAGCCGGACGAACGCCCGCGCCGGGTTCGCCGACACCCAGCCGGTCACCCGGCCGAACCGCGCCGCCCGCACCGCACGGCGCCGGTCCCGGGCCTGCTCGGCATCGCGCTGGTCGGCCTGGCGCCGCTGGCGGGCCGCCTCGGCGTCCAACCGCTTCTGCTCGCGCTCCTCACGCCGGTCCGCCCGGGTGTCAGCCCGCTCGGCACGGACGTCCTCGCGCCGCTCAGCACGGTAGTCGTTCAGCCCGCTCACGCCGCCACCCGCCCGACGCTGGCGGTGCGGCGGATCGCGGCCGGGCGCCACAGCGGCACCGGCGCCATGCCCAGCAGCCGCTCGGCGTACGCGGCCAGCTCCGGGTCCTCCCGGCGCAAGTCCGCCACGATGTCGTCCGCAGCGTCCATCCGAGCCCGGTACTCCAGCGCCGACTCACCGGGCACCCCGGTGAACAACTCCTCGTCCACGCCCAATGCCAGCTCCGCGAACTCCTTCGAGTCCACGGCGTGCTGGCCTGCAACAATCGACCTCACGGGTCTACCTCTTCCTCGTTGATGGGTGGCCCCGGCGGGGACGGCTCCTCTTCCGGCCAAGGAGTTAGGGAGCCGTCCACCGAACAGGGCAGTAGATGGGTTGAGTTGGGGGTTAGTGCTCCGGGACCAGCTCGCCGTTGCCGTACCGGCGGGAGCCGTCGGCGCACCGCACGACATGGCGCTTGCCGCCCTGGAACGGGCTCCACTTAGCGACCAGACGGCGCTCGTCCTCGCCGACCAGGTCCAGCACGCTCGCTGCCTGGGCGGCCAGCAGCTCGTCCACCAAGGCCTCAACACGGCCGTTGTGGGTCCGGTCGACCACGTTGCCGCCCGTGCCGTCGGCGAGGTGCGGCGCGACCTCCCGCGCCGTGTCGGCCACGTGGCCCATGTCCGGGGTGGGGCGCGCGGCGGCGGGGACCTGCTGCTCCGATTCGGCCCCGGAGGAGACCAGGCAGGGGCTGCACACGGTGCCGCTGTTCGCCCGGTTCAGCCTGGTACCGCACGTAGTGCAGGTGCGCTTCTCCTCGGGGGTGGTCCGGGGCGACGATGCGGTGTCGGCCAGGGCCGCCACTCCGACCGCGAGGATCGTGCGCCACTCCTGCTCGCCGATCTCGCCGACCCACTGCGGCGCCCGTGTCCCGGTCAGACGGCCGATCCGGCACGTCACCGCGCGGCGCCGACGCTCAGCGCCGTGTGCCTCGGCCACCCACGCCCCCGCCGACATCCGAAGGGAACCGCTGGTCAGCGACGCCACACGACGGGCGTAGGAACGGCCAGTCACGGTCGGGGTGGTGGACGTGCGGGAAGCAGCGAGCATGGCGAAACCTCCTGAATCGTCAGGTGGAGCGCAGACGGGATCAGCACGTTGACGTGCTGGAATAGCGCGACCTGAGAGCTTTGTTCTCTCTGTCGCACAGTTCAACTGTGAGGCAGAGAGGACAGTGTTGGCAAGTCCATCGGCCCGACGACATGCGGAAGCATTGGTTCCGGCCGGAGGGTGCGGCACTATGAGGCAGAGACGCAGAGGGATGTGAGAGTTGATGGTCGAGTGGACCGGAGAGAGGCCCGCCTATCGACAGGTGGCGGACAACCTCTGCGCGCGAATCGCCGCTGGTGAGTTCGCCTCCAGTGGGCGGATCCCGTCGCTGGCCGGGCTCCAGACGGAGTACGAGGTGACTCCGACAGTTGCCCGGGCGGCTGTGGCGCACCTGAAGGAGGCCGGCCTGGTGGTGAGCCACCAGGGCAAGGCGGCGTTCTTGGCGTCCGATGCGGTGGTCAAGGCCGGCGCGGTGGCCGGGGATGTCGAGCGGCTGCGGCAGGAACTCGCAGAGGTTCGGGACGAACTCCGCGCGCTGGCTGCGCGGGTGGCGGAGCTTGAGGGCAAGTGATGGTCCGATGGGGGGAACAGGGGATCGCGCGTTCTGCGCGGTCCCCTCTCTGCATATCGGGGTGGCTGGCTCCCCACTGCTGCCTCCTTGGTGGTGCGAACTGAGATCAGTTCACACCTGCCGCGAAGGAATCGGTATCACGGAGCCTTACCGGTATTCGGCTGCACATCTTTACACGAGTAGTATCACGACTTCTATCGCGATTTTCAGGTGACTCAACGAGCCGCTACACTCGCGGCACGAGCAGTTTCCTAGGAGGGGAATATGGCTCGGCAGCGCCCAGATTGGAATCCGGCGGTTCTCAAAGAGGTTAGGGAGTCCCACGGCCTGACCCTTGAGGAAGTCGGGGAGAAGTTGCGGGAAATCGGCGAGCGGCACAAGTTCAGCCTTGCGGCTAACTTTCAGACGGTTTGGGCGCACGAGAAGGGAACCTCATTTCCGCGCCCCGACTATCGCCGGGCCTACTGCATTCTCTACCGCCTGAATGAGGCGGAGCTGGGTTTCCGCCGGGCCCTCCCCGGAGAGGTCGCTACGGTGCCCAACCAGCGTTCGACAGAGACTGTCTCCGACCTGGCCGAGACCATCCGTGAGGCTCTCGGCAACTTGCGCGAGGGTGCGGATGGGGTAGACGCCGAGGCGTTCCGCAGCCGCATCGTGGATGAGTGGAGGCGCCGGGCAGCTGGTGATGACGCCGGTCCGGTCGTTCTTCTGGTCGGTGGTTACGCCGGTTCCGGAAAGTCCGAGTACGCCAAATTCATTGGGCGCCTCACTGGATGGCCGATCCTCGACAAGGATTCACTGACGCGGCCGCTGGTCGACCAACTTCTGTTGGCCCTCGGCGGTGAGGTGAATGATCGGAGTTCCGACCTCTACCGCGAGAAGGTGAGGCCGCTCGAATACCGCTGCCTCATGGAGGCAGCTTGGGACAACCTCAACTGCGGGACGTCCGTGATTCTCGACGCGCCGTTCCTGGCAGAGTTCTCGCAGGCGGACTGGATGCAGCGGTTCTACAACCGGTGCAAGGCGAAGCGGGTCGCCGTGGCAGCTATCTGGGTCGAATGCGATCCCGAGTCGATGCGAGAGTACATCGAGTTTCGTGGCGCGGCTCGGGACATGTGGAAGATGGAGGCGTGGGAGGACTATCTGGCCACGGTCGATCTGAAGCTCAGGCCGGCCGGTCCCCACTTTGTCGTGGACAACCGCCTCGGCGCGGCCGTCGCCGCTGCCGACCAGGCACGCGACGCGCTGAGCGGGGGCGGTCTGTGACGGCCCGGGGCCTCATCCTTTACGGGCCGCCGGCGGCCGGGAAGGACACGGTGACGCGGGCGCTCCAGGAGATGGGGGACTACCAGCTGTTCTCCAGGCTCAAGGTCGGAACCGGGAAGTCTGAGGGGTATCGGATGGGTACTCCCGAACAGCTTGCCGAACTGGAGGCGGCAGGTGACGTCATCTACCAGAACAGCCGGTACGGCAACACCTACGTCATCGACCGCCCGGGAATGGACACCGCTTTCGGGACAGGGACCCTGATCGTGCACCTGGGGCAGATCGACGGCATCGCCGCCCTGACTGCCCGCTATCCGGCGGACTGGTCCGTGGTGTTGCTCTGGTGCGGACGGGAGGTGACCGCAGCCCGATCGGCTGGCCGGGGGGACAAGGACACTGAGGCCCGCTTGAGTGCCTGGGACGCCACTCAGGCCGACGTCGAGGCACACCCTGATCAGGTGTGGGATCTGTCGGTGGACACCGGCGCCGTGGATCCGGTTGGTGCCGCCCGGCTGATCGATGGGCTGCTCTCGGGCGGCGGCCGGTAGTCGTCGGATCGACAGCCCCCTACGGGCGGGTGAGGTGGTCAAGGGCCTCGTCGGGCGTCAGCTCGGCGAGGTCTTTGCACTCCTCCCATCGAGAGAGCGTCTGCGACGCGGCCCGCAGTACCTCGTCTGGTAGCCCGGCACCGGACAGCATGTCGGCGGCCTCGTCCAGCTCTGGTCCCCAACGCCATGCCCGAGCGGCGGTCTTGGCGATATATCCCGTCTCCACTAGGTAGCTGCCCTGCCGCTTTCCCGCGACGTCGAGCAGCGCATCGTCCACGCCGTGCGCGCGTGCCGCACCGAAGGCAACGGCCGCGAGCACACGGGACGCCTTCTGGTACGAGCTGTATGCCAGTTTCAGGGCCGATGCTTGCCCGATCTCCTTTCCCAGCACTGGCGTCGCCACCGCACTACCGGTGAACAGCTCCGTCACCAGCGAGACGGCGTCCTCCGGCCCGGACACGTACAGCCGGGTCCCCTTGCCTCCGACCGGTGGTGAACCGATGACGGCGCCGTCGACCACGGCGCGGGCGGTGGTGCCCGCCAGCTCGGCGATGCGCCGCATCCGATCCGGGGCGATGGCGTTGGCCTCCACGTAGACGCCGGCGAAGCGATGGGCGGCGACAGAACGGGCCACGTCCTCGGCGACGGCCGGTGGGCAGATACTGAGAACGACATCGGCCTGCGCGAGCAGGTCACCGAGCACGCCGACGGGCTCCAGCCCCGCCTGCTCGGCCCGTGCGAGGGTGGCGGCTCCCCGGCCCGCCGGGCACCAGAGTACGCGTTCAGCGCCCGGGCGGGCGCAGGCCGCTACGGCGGCGCCCATGCTGCCGGGGTGAAGGATGCCGACGGTCGGCCGCTGGGTCATCGCGTACCCTCCGGGAGTCCAAGCAGGAAGTCCAGCGCATCATCGGTGGTGAGTGCGACGTGATCGGGGGCTACGTCAGGGTTGGTCCAGGCGCTGCCCGCCGACACCCAAACCGTCCGCAGGCCGGCGGCGCTGGCTCCGACGATGTCCGTCACCGGGTCGTCCCCGACCATCCAGGCGTCGGTTGTAAGCGCAAAGCCGCAACGCGAGGCGGCGATCCGGAACACCTCGGGTTCCGGCTTACGGACGCCAGCCTCCTCGGAGATGCACACTGCATCAACGTGGCTGAGGATTCCTGCGGCGGCGAGCTTGGCCCGCTGGATGTCCGTCGGGCCGTTGGTCAGCACGCCTACCGACCATCCAGCAGCTCGGAGCAGGTCGAGGCGAACCAGGGTCGCCGAGTCGCACACCGCCTTCGCCGCCATGCCGACGCGGTAGATATCCCACAGTTCGTCCGGGGACTCGGTCATGCCGAGCTCGGCGCGCAGGCCCGCGAAGGTCTCGGGTCGTGAGCGTTCCCGCAGCGCCTCAGCCAGTGTCTGCACAGCCTTCAAGGGCAGGCGTCGATCGGCGCTGAAGTCGGTCACCCACGCGGTCAGAGCTTCGCGTCGATTGATCAGAGTGTCATCGAGGTCCATGAGGACGAGCCTGTCCATAGCGGCGACTCTACCGACGGGGTGATTGGGCACACTCCGGCGGATGGCGAGCGCCACAGGCTAATGACGGAGACACACTGGTCGTCGGCTGTGGCAAGGTGCGAACGGTGGTTTACGAAGCAGCGAGGCGCTTATCTCGTTGGCGGATTGCGCCGGCGAGGTTGTTGCGGCTGGTGAGGGTTTCGGGGTGGGTGTCGCCGTGGACCTGTTCGCGCTGGGCGAGGGTGGTCTCGAACAGGGCGATGGCGCGGTCGAGGTCCTCAGCCGCGTGGTAGGCGCCGGCGAGGTTGTTGCGGCTGCTGAGGGTTTCGGGGTGGGTGTCGCCGAGGACCTGTTCGCGCTGGGCGAGAGTGGTCTCGTACAAGGGGATGGCGCGGTCGAGGTCCCCAGCCGCCTGGTAGGCGCCGGCGAGGTTGCTGCGGCTGGTGAGGGTTTCGGGGTGGGTGTCGCCGAGGACCTGTTCGCACTGAGCGAGAGTGGTCTCGTACAACGGGATGGCGCGGTCGAGGTCCCCAGCCGACTGGTAGGCGTATGCGACATTGTTGCGGCTGGTGAGGGTGTTGGGGTGGAGGTCGCCGAGGACCTGCTCGCACTGAGCGAGAACGGTCTCGTACAGGGGGATGGCATGGTCGAGGTCCCCAGCCGATTCATATGCGCCGGCGAGGTTGTTGCGGGTGGCGAGGGTGTTGGGGTGGAGGTCGCCGAGGACCTGCTCGCACTGAGCGAGAACGGTCTCGTACAGGGGGATGGCATGGTTGAGATACCCAGCCAATGCGTACGCGTATCCGAGGTTGTTGCGGATGGTGAGGGTGTTGGGATGGAGGTCGCCGAGGACCTGTTCGCGCTGGGCGAGGGTGGTCTCGTACAGGGGGATGGCGCGGTTGAGGTCCCCAGCTGCACGGTAGGCGCCGGCGAGGTTGTTGCGGCTGGCGAGGGTGTTGGGGTGGGCGTCGCCGAGGACCTGCTCGCACTGGCCCGTGATGGCGCGCCAAAACGGTAGAGCGCGGGCGTTGTGGCCCTGTTGCTGTAAATGCAGAGCTGCGGCGCCGTAAAGGGTGCTCTCACGGTCACCGTTAGCACTGGGGCACCAGGTGGTGGCGAGTGCGATGAGGTGGGGCATCAGCGCGTCCAGAGCACGGGGAACACGATCTGCTGGGAGGTCGATTGCTCGGGCGAGCAGTTCCACGGCTGCGCAGCGGCCGGTGGGTGATTCGTCGGCTTCGGTGGGAGTGGTATCGCGCAGGACCGTCTGTAGGAGGCGGTGGACGCTGACGCTGTGCCTGGTGACGGTGACCATGCTGTAGGTGGCCAGGAGGCCGAGGGCCTCGTGGAGGTCGTCGTTGTTGCGGTCGGGGGTTTCGAGGATGGTGATGGGGATGTCGTCGGGGCCGAGCCAGGCCAGGGTCCGCAGGACGGTCACGGCGTTGGGGTTTCGGGCGCCAAGGGCGTGGAGGGTCTGCGTCCAGATCCGGGCGATGGTGCGTTCGGCGTCGATACCCTCGGCCGCCTTGTCCAGCTTCGTAGACAGACGCTGACGGTAGGCGTTGATGCTCATCGCGGGGTGCTGACGCAGGTAGGCGCCAGCCTGCTCTAGGGCGAGCGGTAGGTGGCCAAGGTCGGCGGCGAGTGCGTGGGCGTCCCGGAGGTCACGGGATGTGGGATGTCCATCGGTGAAAGCGTAGGTGCAGATCAGTTCGGCGGCTTCATCGGGTGCGAGGGTGCCGAGGGGGTAGGTGCAGATGGTGTGCGGCCAGCCGGTGGCGCGGCGGCTGCTGACCAGGTGGTGACCACCGTTGAGCGCGCCAAGGTAGGGGGTGAGGTCGGCCGGGTTCTCAACGTTGTCGAAAATCAGCAGCCATTCCGGGTGCCACTGCAGCCAGGTCATCGCCCACTGGGTCCGTTGATCCTGCGTCGCAGTTCCGGCCCAGGAGGGCAGCAGCCTGAGAGCCAGCTCCCCGAGGGACCGCTCAATGCGTGCTGGGGAGTCAGCGGTGATCCACCAGATGAGGGTATAGGTGCGGCGGTAGCGGTGGGCGTAGGCGAGGGACAGGGTGCTCTTGCCGATCCCGCCGAGGCCGTGGACTGTCGAGGCTTGGGTGATCGCGGTCCCACCTCCCGCTGTGAGCGTGGTGCGGAGCCAGCTGAGGGCGTCCTCGCGGCCAAGGCAGAGGGGGTATGGCGGCAGGTTGGTGAGGCTTGGCGGGGCTGGCACGTCGCGGGCGGCGGTCACGATCTCGGCGGGCAGGCTGATGACATCGCCGGTGTGGGCGGTGCCGATGCTCTGGGCGGTGACCGCCCTGGTGCCGGAGGCGTCGTAGTGGGACCCGGTCACTGGGCGAGGCGGTGGCCGTCGCCGGTGATGGCGGTGGTGATGGTGTGGGCGGCGATCGACCGTTCCCCGGACGCCGTGATCGTCACGGAGGCGGCGGCCGGTCCGACGAGGCCGGCCAGCTCCTGACGCAGTTCGGCGTCCTCACGCAGGACTCGCTTGATCTGCTGGCGCAGCGCCGCTGCCGCGTCCGGATCGGTGGTGTCCTCGGCGGCGTCCTGGACCGCGGCTTCCAGGGCGGCCTGTTGGCTCTGCGAGCCGCGGCGGAACACCGCGTGCAGGACGCGACGGCCCAGGTTGGCGGTCGCCTCCACGGCACTGTCTTCCGCCCGGGTCAAGACGGCCCCGCCGTAAGCGCTCACGGCCGCCGCCAGGTACGGGCCTGCCTGCTCCATCAACTGGGCGATCTCGTCCGTCATGACTGTCCCTCCGCCTCGACCAGCACGTGCTACGACGGAGCGTAGGGGAGCAGGCGCGAGCGGGAGACAGGTTTCGGGGAACACTCGTGTCCGGGCGCCAGAGCCAACGGGACCGGGGCCGTCTGTGGGCCGTCCGGGGCTGGCCAACGATGACAGATGACGGCCAGCGCTGAGTCCGTCTCCCCAGGCAGGGACGGGCCCAACGCTCAGCGTCTGCGACACTGGAACAACCATGCCTAAGCCCGGAGAACTCACCTTTGTCGCGCCGCGCGGCGCAAAGCCCCCGCGACACCTCGCCGACCTGAGCCCCGCCGAGCGCAAGGAGGCCGTCGCCGAGCTGGGCGAGCAGCCGTTCCGCGCCAAGCAGCTCTCCAACCACTACTTCGGCCGGATGTCGAACGACCCGGCGAGCTGGACGGACATCCCCGCCGCCAGCCGGGAGAAGCTCACCGG
This sequence comes from Kitasatospora sp. NPDC058048, assembly GCF_042885555.1. Lineage (NCBI taxonomy): Bacteria > Bacillati > Actinomycetota > Actinomycetes > Kitasatosporales > Streptomycetaceae > Kitasatospora > Kitasatospora sp. NPDC058048. The sequence continues at coordinate 97,898 of NZ_JBHVRT010000031.1, forward strand.
GAGCCTGCTGCCCGAGCTGATGTCGGTGGTCCGGCACGTCTCCTGCGACGACGACGCCACCCGCAAGACGCTCTGGAAGCTCTTCGACGGCACGCTCGTGGAGTCCGTGCTGATGCGCTACCCGGACCGAGTCACCATGTGCATCAGTTCGCAGGCCGGCTGCGGCATGAACTGCCCGTTCTGCGCCACCGGCCAGGCCGGTCTGACCCGCAACCTGTCCACCGCCGAGATCGTCGAGCAGATCGCCGCCGGGATGCGCGCGCTCAAGACCGGGGAGATCCCGGGCGGCGAGGCGCGGCTGTCCAACGTGGTCTTCATGGGCATGGGCGAGCCGCTGGCCAACTACAACCGGGTGCTGGCCTCGATCCGCCGGCTGACCGACCCGGCGCCGGACGGCTTCGGCCTGTCCCAGCGCGGCATCACGGTCTCCACCGTCGGTCTCGTCCCGGCGATGCACCGCTTCGCCGACGAGGGCCTCAGCTGCCGTCTGGCGCTGTCGCTGCACGCCCCCGACGACGAGCTGCGCGACGAGCTGGTGCCGGTGAACACCCGCTGGAAGGTCGCCGAGGTGCTGGACGCGGCGTGGAACTACGCGGAGAAGTCCGGCCGCCGGATCTCCATCGAGTACGCGCTGATCAAGGACATCAACGACCAGGCCTGGCGGGCGGACCTGCTCGGCCGGCTGATCAAGAACCGCCGGGTGCACGTCAACCTGATCCCGCTGAACCCGACCCCCGGGTCCAAGTGGACGGCCTCCCGGCCGGAGGACGAGCGCGAGTTCGTCCGCCGCCTCCAGTCGCACGGCGTGCCGACGACCGTCCGCGACACCCGTGGCCAGGAGATCGACGGCGCCTGCGGCCAGCTCGCCGCGGCGGGCTGAGGCCCGTTCCGGGAGACCGCTAGCGGAGTCCGGCGGCCGCCAGTGCGGCGGTCGCCCCGCCGGTCAGCAGCAGCGTGCTGCCCACCGCGAGGGTGCGCAGCGCGACCGCGCCGAACAGCAGTCGGGGCGAGGTGCCGAGGCGCAGCAGCGCGTGGGTGACCCCGCGTCGGTCGGTGCGGACCTCGGCGAGCCGGTTGACCACCGCGGCGGCGGCGCAGCCGAGGACCAGGCAGGCCTCGACGGCGGGCAGAGCGTCGGCGCTGTCGGGCGTGCCGATCCAGTAGCGGACGGTGGTGAGCACCAGCGCGACGGCGAGGGTGAGCACGGCCAGCGGCGCGCCGAGCCGGCGGGCCTGGGCGGTGAGGCCGCGCCCGGCCAGCAGCCGCAGCGGGGTGGGCCGCCCGACGGCGAGCAGCCGTCCGGCCCAGGCCAGCAGCGGGCCGGTGAGCAGCGCGAGGCCGAGCGCGCTGGCGGCCCAGCCGAAGAGGGCGGCGGTGCTGGTGGAGCCTAGCCCGGCGGGCAGGTGGATCGGACGGCCGTCGACGGCGGCTCCGGGCCGCAGGGCGATGAGTTCGAGCGCGGCGCCGATCACGCCCAGCCCGGTCGCCAGGGCGATCCGCCAGACGCCGAAGCCGGTCGGGGCGGGGGTGCGGCCGCCGGGCAGGGTGTCGGTGACGGAGACCGCGCAGGCGGCGGCGCCGGCGGCGGTGAGCGGGACCAGGGCGAGCAGGGCGAGGGGCGCGGCGGGCGGCAGCGGCACGCCCATGCCGAGGTCGGCGGCGAGCGCGGGTCCGGCGACGTCGTTGCGCAGCACGAGGAAGAGCAGCAGGGTCAGCACGCTGCCGAGGGTGCAGGCGAGTGCGACCTCGCCGGCGATCAGCGTCCGGATGCGGCGGGAGCCGGCCCCGGCGGCGGTGAGGCCGGCGATCCGCTCGGGCCGGCGGGCGGGCACCGCGCGGGCGGCGACGGCCGCGAACCAGGCGAGGGCGGCGAGCGGGGGCAGGCACCAGAGCAACCGGACCAGCGGGTCGGCGCCGCCGGTCTGCTCACTCATCGCCCGGCCGAGGGAGCGCAGCAGGAAGGCGGCGACCACGGCGGCGGCCGCTGCGGTGAGCAGCCAGCGGCCGAGGTCGGGCACCCGGTAGCCCCGGGCCAGACGGAGGTAGAACACGTCGACCCTTTCAGCGGCGGGTGGCCGTGACGGCGGGCGCTCCGGCGGCCCCGGGGGCGGTGATGCCGCGGGGGACGGGCGCGGCGGGGGCGGTGAGCCGTCCGTCGACGAGGGCGACGGCGCGGTCCGCGAACCGGACGAGCTCGGGGTCGTGGGTGGCCAGGACGAGGGTGAGCTGGTGGGACCGGGCCGCGCTGGTCAGTATCCGCATGACCTGGTCGGCGGCCTCGCGGTGCAGCGGGGCGGTGGGGTCGTCGGCGAAGACGACGGGCGGCAGCGGGGCCAGGGCGCGGGCGACGGCGACCCGCTGGCGCTGGCTCTGGACCAGGCGCTCGGGCCGCAGCCGGGCGCAGTCGCCGACGTCGAGGCGTTCCAGCCACTCGTCGGCGGCGGTGTAGGCGGCCTTGTTGCCGGCCCCGGCGAGCAGCAGCGGCAGCGCGACGTTCTCCCGGGCGGTCAGTTCGGGCACCAGGTGGGGCTCGGAGCCGACGAAGCCGAAGCGGTCGCGGCGCAGCCGTTCGCGGCCGGCCCGGGCGAGGGTGTGCACGGGGGCGCTGTTGAACCAGACCTCCCCCTCGTCGACCGGGAGCTGCGCGGAGAGGCAGCCGAGCAGGGTGCTCTTGCCGGAGCCGCGCGGGCCGGTGACGGCGAGCACCTCGCCCTCGCGGACGCCGATCGAGATGCCGCGCAGGGCGGGGGTGCCGTCATGGGACTTGACGATCCCTCGGGCCCACAGCACGTCGTTGTCAGGCGGTGCCGCTGACATGAGGATCCATCCTGGGTGGCCGCAGGGATATGACAGTCGTCAGATTAGAACGACGGGGGCTGGTCGCGGTGGCGGCGCTCTGGTCCATCACGGGCAAATCACCCGCATTCAGGCATGTTTGGTCGTACGACTGTGATGTTCCGGGGGTGGGAAACCGGGCCGGGCACGCCGAAGGGCGGCCCCGCGGGGAGCGGGGCCGCCCTTCGGCGGAGGGTGGGGAAGAAGCTCAGGGGATCAGATCTTCGCCCACGCGTCGGTGAGGCTGGTCCGCAGGATCTGCTCGATCTCGTCGAAGGTCGACTGGTCGGAGATCAGCGGCGGGGCCAGCTGGATGACCGGGTCGCCACGGTCGTCGGCGCGGCAGTACAGGCCGTTGTCGAAGAGGGCCTTCGACAGGAAGCCGTAGAGCACGCGCTCCACCTCGTCGTCGTTGAACGACTCCTTGGTGACCTTGTCCTTGACGAGCTCGATGCCGTAGAAGTACCCGTTGCCGCGGACGTCGCCGACGATCGGCAGGTCGCGCAGCTTGTTCAGGGTGCCCAGGAAGGCGGCCTCGTTGTCGAGGACGCGCTGGTTCAGGCCCTCGCGCTCGAAGATGTCGAGGTTGGCCAGCGCCACCGCGGAGGAGACCGGGTGGCCACCGAAGGTGTAGCCGTGCAGGAAGGTGTTGTCACCCTTGTAGAACGGCTCGGCGAGGCGGTCCGAGATGATCGTGGCGCCGATCGGGGAGTAGCCCGAGGTCATGCCCTTGGCGCAGGTGATCATGTCGGGCTGGTAGCCGAACTTGTCGGCGCCGAACATGGTGCCCAGGCGGCCGAAGGCGCAGATGACCTCGTCCGAGACCAGCAGCACGTCGTGGCGGTCGCAGATCTCGCGCAGGCGCTGGAAGTACCCGGGCGGCGGCGGGAAGCAGCCACCGGCGTTCTGCACCGGCTCGACGAAGACGGCGGCGACGGTCTCGGCGCCCTCGTTGAGGATGGCCACCTCGATCTCGTCGGCGCACCAGCGGCCGTAGGCCTCGGGGTCGACCGTGCCGTCGGGGCCCTCGAGGAAGGCCGGGGCGCGGTAGATGTTGGTGTTCGGGGCCTTGTGGGTGCCCGGCACCAGCGGCTCGAACGGGGCCTTCAGGCCCGGCAGGCCGGTGATGGACAGGGCGCCCTGCGGGGTGCCGTGGTAGGCGACGGCGCGCGAGATGACCTTGTACTTGGTCGGCTTGCCGGTCAGCTTGAAGTACTGCTTGGCGAGCTTCCAGGCGGTCTCGACGGCCTCGCCGCCACCGGTGGAGAAGAAGACCTTGTTCAGGTCGCCCGGGGCGTAGTTGGCCAGGCGCTCGGCCAGCTCGACGGCCTTCGGGTGGGCGTAGCTCCACACCGGGAAGAAGGCGAGCTCCTTGGCCTGCTTGGCGGCGGCCTCGGCGAGCTCCTCACGGCCGTGGCCGGCCTGGACGACGAACAGGCCGGCGAGGCCGTCGAGGTACTTGCGTCCCTTGTCGTCCCAGACGTAGGTGCCCTCGCCCTTGACGATCGTCGGCACGGGGGAGTTCTCGTACGACGACATGCGGGTGAAGTGCATCCACAGGTGGTCGTAGGCGGTCTTGGAAAGGTCCTTCTGCGCCGGGTCGGCTGTCATCGGGTGCCCCAGGTGTAGGTCTGTTTCCGGAGCTTCAGGTAAACGAAGCTCTCGGTGCTCCGCACGCCGGGAAGGGCGCGGATGCGCTTGTTGATCAGTTCGAGCAGGTGCTCGTCGTCCTCGCAGACCAGTTCGGCCAGGAGGTCGAACGAGCCTGCGGTGCAGACGACGTAGTCGACCTCGTCGAGGGCGGCCAACGCGTCGGCGACGGGCTCGATGTCGCCCTCGACCCGGATTCCGACCATCGCCTGGCGGGTGAAGCCGACGGTGAGCGGGTCCGTGACGGCGACGATCTGCATCACGCCCTGGTCGAGCAGCTTCTGGACGCGCTGCCGCACGGCCGCCTCGGACAGGCCGACGGCCTTGCCGATGGCGGCGTACGGGCGGCGCCCGTCCTCCTGGAGTTGCTCGATGATCGCCTTGGAGGCGGCGTCGAGGGGAACGCTGGCGTTCCGGTCGCGGTTGGCCACGCGGCCACTGTGCCTGATCGTTCCCGTGTTCGCAAGCGTGGAAGCTGCTGATTTCGTCGTGATCTTGGAAAACGCATGCGGATTTCATCGCTGAAGCGAGCTCGCCCTGTCGATACCGGCAGTCGTGCGGCTACCCTGGCACGGTACGCGCGCGACCCCGAGGGCCGCTGCGCGTACCGCCACCAGTGGACCGTGCCGCTCCGGTCGCGGCCACTCGGGACCCTTCGTACGCCGGATCCGCCGACGTACCATTGCGCCGGAATCTGCAATGCCGCAGGCCCAGACCGAGGAGAGATCCGTGAGCGACCTTCGCGCGCTGCGCAACTACATCAACGGTGAGTTCGTCGACGCGGCCGACGGCCGCACGCTCGACATCGTCGACCCGACCACCGGCGAGGTGTACGCGACGTCGCCGCTGTCCGGTGCCGCTGACGTCGACGCCGCCATGGCCTCCGCCGACGCCGCGTTCCCGATCTGGCGCGACGCCACCCCCAGCACCCGCCAGAAGCTGCTGCTCAAGATCGCCGACGCGGTCGAGGCCCGCGCCGACGAGATCGTCGACACCGAGGTGCGCAACACCGGCAAGCCCCGCGCGCTGACCCTCTCCGAGGAGATCGGCCCGATGGTGGACCAGATCCGGTTCTTCGCCGGCGCCGCCCGCATGCTGGAGGGCAAGGCCGCGGGTGAGTACATGGACGGGATGACCTCGATCATCCGCCGCGAGCCGGTCGGCGTCTGCGCCCAGGTCGCGCCGTGGAACTACCCGATGATGATGGCCGTCTGGAAGTTCGCCCCGGCCATCGCCGCGGGCAACACCGTCGTGCTGAAGCCCTCCGACACCACCCCGGCCTCCACCGTGCTGCTGGCCGAGATCATCGGCGGCGTGCTCAAGGAGCTGGAGCTGCCGGCCGGCATCTTCAACGTCATCTGCGGCGACCGCGAGACCGGCAGGCTGATGGTCGAGCACAAGACCCCGGCGATGGCCTCCATCACCGGCTCGGTGCGCGCCGGCATCTCGGTCGCCGAGTCCGCCTCCAAGGACGTCAAGCGCGTCCACCTGGAGCTGGGCGGCAAGGCCCCGGTCGTGGTCTTCGAGGACGCCGACATCGCCGAGGCCGTCGAGGGCATCTCGGTCGCGGGCTACTTCAACGCCGGCCAGGACTGTACCGCCGCCACCCGCGTGCTGGTGCACGAGTCGATCCACGACGCCTTCGTCGAGGCGCTGGCCAAGGCCGCGGCCGAGACCAAGACCGGCGGCGTGGACGACGAGGACGTGCTGTACGGCCCGCTGAACAACGCCAACCAGCTGAAGCAGGTCTCCGGCTTCATCGAGCGGCTGCCCGCCCACGCCAAGGTCGAGGCCGGTGGCCACCGGGTCGGCGACAAGGGCTACTTCTACGCCCCGACCGTCGTCTCCGGCCTGAGCCAGGACGACGAGATCATCCAGAACGAGGTCTTCGGCCCGGTCATCACCGTGCAGAAGTTCACCGACGAGGACCAGGCCGTCGCGTACGCCAACGGCGTCGAGTTCGCGCTGGCCTCCTCGGTGTGGACCAAGGACCACGCCCGCGCCATGCGGATGTCGCGCCGTCTCGACTTCGGCTGCGTCTGGATCAACACCCACATCCCGCTGGTCGCCGAGATGCCGCACGGTGGCTTCAAGAAGTCCGGCTACGGCAAGGACCTGTCGGCGTACGGCTTCGAGGACTACACCCGCGTGAAGCACGTCATGACCGCGATCTGATCTGATCGCGTCGAAAGTCGGCTGAACCGACCATGGGCCCGGGTCTTCTCGACCCGGGCCCTGTGTCTTTGCATCCTGTCGGCGGTTGGCGTGACCGGCTGACACGATGGAACTGCCCTTCGGGGACGGGCCGCCCTAGCCTTACCGGCATGAGCATTCCCACCGCTGACTCAGCCGCCGGCCAGGCCGTCAAGGCGGCCGACCGCGCGCACGTCTTCCACTCGTGGTCCGCCCAGGCACTGATCGACCCCCTCGCGGTGGCCGGCGCCGAGGGCTCGTACTTCTGGGACTACGACGGCAACCGCTACCTCGACTTCTCCTCGCAGCTGGTCAACACCAACATCGGTCACCAGCACCCGAGGGTGGTCGCCGCGATCCAGGAGCAGGCGGCGAAGCTCTGCACCATCGCCCCCGGCTTCGCGGTCGAGTCGCGCAGCGAGGCCGCCCGGCTGATCGCCGAGCGCACCCCGGGTGACCTGGACAAGATCTTCTTCACCAACGGCGGCGCCGAGGCCAACGAGAACGCCATCCGGCTGGCCCGGCTGCACACCGGCCGGCAGAAGGTGCTGTCCACCTACCGCTCGTACCACGGCGCCACCGCCAACGCGATCGCCCTCACCGGCGACCCGCGGCGCTGGCCCAACGAGGGCGGCGTCTCCGGCGTGGTGCACTTCTGGGGGCCGTACCCGTACCGCTCCAACTTCCACGCCGAGAACGAGGCGCAGGAGTGCGAGCGCGCGCTGGAGCACCTGGAGCAGGTGATCGCGTTCGAGGGGCCCGGCACCGTCGCGGCGGTCATCCTGGAGACCGTGGTCGGCACCGCGGGCGTCCTGGTCCCGCCGGCGGGCTACCTGGCCGGGGTGCGGGAGATCTGCGACCGCTACGGGATCGTGTTCATCCTGGACGAGGTGATGGCCGGCTTCGGCCGCACCGGCGAGTGGTTCGCCGCCGACCACTGGGGCGTCACCCCGGACCTGCTCACCTTCGCCAAGGGCGTCAACTCGGGCTACGTGCCGCTGGGCGGCGTGGCGATCAGCGCCGAGATCGCGGCCACCTTCGCCGAGCGGGCCTTCCCCGGCGGGCTCACCTACTCCGGCCACCCGCTGGCCTGCGCCTCGGCGGTGGCGACCATCAACACGATGGCGGAGGAGGGCATCGTCGAGAACGCCAGGCACATCGGCGAGAACGTGCTCGGCCCCGGCCTGCGCGAGCTGGCCGAGCGGCACCCGTCGATCGGCGAGGTCCGCGGCCTCGGCGTGTTCTGGGCGCTCGACCTGGTGAAGGACCGGGAGACCCGCGAGCCGCTGGTGCCCTACAACGCGGCCGGTGCCGGCAACGCGCCGATGGCCGAGCTGGCCGCCGCCTGCAAGCAGCGCGGGCTCTGGCCGTTCGTCAACATGAACCGCTTCCACGTCGTCCCGCCGTGCACCGTCACCGAGGAGGAGGCCAAGACCGGCCTCGCGGTGCTGGACGAGGTGCTGTCGCTCACCGACGCGCACACTGTCTGACGTACCTACCAGGACGGCCCCGAGCACCCGTGTGCCCGGGGCCGTCCCACGCTCCGGAAGGCCGCTCATGTCCAGCAGCACCACCCCGACCCGTCGCTCCGTCGCCGACCGCCCGCAGGGGCCGGCACGCATCCGCCGGCGTTCCGTGCTCGGCGGGGCCGCGCTGCTCGGCGCCGGCACCCTGACCGGCTGCGGCATCCCGTCCGCGTACGTGGCCGAGGACCGTCGCTCGGCGCCGGACCGCTCGGAGAGCGACAAGCGGCTCGCCTTCTCCAACTGGACCCAGTACATCGACACCGACGACGCGGGCGGGCGCCCGACCCTGGACGCCTTCGTCGAGAGGACCGGGATCGAGGTCGGCTACACCGAGGACATCAACGACAACGACGAGTTCTTCGGCAAGATCAGCCCGGTGCTCACCCAGGGCGCCGCCCCCGGCCGGGACCTGATGGTGATCAGCGACTGGATGGCCGGGCGGTACGTCTCGCTGGGCTGGGTGCAGGCGATGGACCGGGCCAACCTGCCCAACGTCACGGCCAACCTGGACCCGCAGCTCGCCGACCCGGCCTTCGACCCCGGGCGCAGGCGCAGCGTGCCCTGGCAGTCCGGGATCACCGGCATCGCCTACAACCGCAAGGCGCTCGGCCGGGAGATCAGGTCCACCGCCGACCTGTGGGCGCCCGACCTCAAGGGCCGGGTCACGCTGTTCGCCGGGCTGGACGAGGCACTCGGGCTGCTGATGCTCTCCCAGGGCGCGGACATCGCGAAGTTCGGCGACGACGACGCGCGCAAGGCGATGGACCTGGTGCAGAAGGTGGTCGACAGCGGCCACGTCCGGCGCTTCACCGGCAACGACTACACCAGCGACCTCGCCTCGGGTGCGGCGCTCGCCTGCCAGGCCTACTCCGGCGACGCCGTCCAGCTGACCGCCGAGAACCCGGACATCGAGTTCGTGGTGCCGGAGGAGGGCGGCGAGCTGTGGGCGGAGAGCCTGATGATCCCCAACCGGGCCGCCCACAAGCGCAACGCCGAGCTGCTGATCGACTACTACTACCAGCCCGAGGTGGCGGCCGAACTCGCCGCGTTCGTCCAGTACATCTGCCCGGTGCCGGCCGCCCGCGAGGTGCTGGCGGCCAGCGGCGACAAGGAGAAGGCGGAACTCGCCGAGAACCCGCTGGTGTTCCCGACCGAGGAGATGCGGGCCCGGCTGCACACCATGCGCGACGTCACCTCGGCCGAGCGGCCCGAGCTGCACAAGGTCTGGGGACGCATCACCGGGGTGTGACGCGCGGGGCCCGGAGCCGCCCCGGGGCGCGCGCCCCGCTCAGCGCCGGACGGCGTCCAGCGCGAGCAGCGCCACGTGCAGGGAGAGGCAGGACTCCACCTGGTCGAGGTCGACGCCGAGGATCCGCTCGACCTTGTGCAGCCGGTCGTAGAAGGACGGCCGGGACAGGTGCGCCGCGTCCGCCGCGGCCGACTTGTTGCGGCCCTGCTCCAGGTAGATCCGCAGCATCTGCACCAACTGGCCGTTGTGCTCGGCGTCGTGGGCCAGCAGCGGGCCCAGCTCCCGCTCCACGTACGTCTGCAGCCGGGCGTCGTCGCGCAGCAGGTGGAGCAGGCCGCGCAGCCGGACGTCCGGCAGCCGGTAGTAGGAGGAGCTGCGGCCGCCGGGCGCGTCGTGCAGGGCGGCGTCGGCGACCTGGGTGGCTTCCAGCAGGGTGCGCCGGGCGTCGCGCACCGAGCCGACCGAGGAGCCGACGGCGACCACCGGGCCCGCCGGGTCGCCGCCGTCCCGTCCGGCCTCGGCGGACATCCGGCGCAGCGCGGCCGACAGGGCGTCCAGCGCGGCGTGCTCGTCCTGCTGGGTGCCGAGCGCGACCAGCAGGCCGACGGCCTCGTCGTCCAGCGCGCCGACCAGGGCGGTCAGCCGGCAGGCCCGGACCGCGCCGGCGGCCAGCTCGGTGAAGTCGCGCAGCCGGGCCTGGGCCTCCAGCGCGGCCGGGATCGGTCCGCGCCGCTGCCGCAGCACCACGCCGACCAGCCGGCGGCCCTCCAGCGGAACGCCGAGGGCCTGGGCGCGCAGCGCCGCCTCGGAGACGGTCAGGGCGTGGGTGAGGATGCCGGACAGCAGGGTGCGATGGGTCTGCCGTTCCAGGCTCTCCCGGTCGCGCACCACCAGCCGGTTGAGTGCCAGCGCGGAGGCGCCGCGCTCCAGCAGCATGGCGTGCGGGTGGGCCTCGCCCTCGGGCAGCGGGCCGGGCTCCTGCACCAGCACCAGCCGGCCCCAGTCCTGGCCGCGGGCGCCGACGGCGGTGACCAGCCAGCCGCTGCGCGGGTCGTGGCCGGTGCGTCCGGCGGGGCGGACCCCGCGCGAGCGGCGCTCCCAGTCCTCCAGTACCTCGGCCTCCGGGCGCCCGGCGGTGTCGTGGGCGAGCACCTGGTGGGCCAGGTTCTCCAGGACGACCGGGGCGCCGGCCATCCGGGCCACCTGGCGGATCACCTCGGGCGCTTCGGCGCCCTCCACCACGAGCTCGTTGAAGACCTGGTGGACGGACTCGGAGATCCTCAGCTGCTCCAGCTGGGCGTTGACCACCAGGGCGTGCACGGCCTCGGTGACGGCGACGAAGCGCAGCTCGCGGCGGAGCGTGATCAGTGGCAGGCCGCGCTGTTCGGCGGCGTTGACCAGGGCGCGGGGGAGCGAGTCGAAGTAGCGCCGTCCGAACTCGACGACCAGGCCGGCCACCCCGACCTCGTCCAGTTCGCGGACGTAGCGGGCCAGGCCCTCACGGTCCTCGGGCAGGGCGATGCCGGTGGTCAGCACCAGCTCGCCGCCGCGGAGCATCCCGGCGACGTCGGGCAGCTCGCTGACGTGGACCCAGCGGACCGGCCGCTCCAGGTGGTCGGCGCCGGCCACCACCTGGGGCAGGCCGCGCCGCATCACGTCCAGGTCGAGGACTCGGGCGACGGTGGGGAGCATCGCGGGCCTCCGGGGCCGGTGGGAGCCGGAGCGGGGGCTCCGGGTGATCAGAGTGTCAGGTAAATCATCCATCCCCCCGACGAGGTGTTGCCCTGCCCGCACCCTTGCACCCTGTAAGGCCCTTCGTGCCGAGGTTGTCGAAGTGACCCTTGTCACCCCAACCCCGCAGCAGGCAAGGTCAGCGGGACCGCAGACCCCCACCGCGGACGCGTGACCCCGCAGCGGTCGAACCACGGCACTTGGAGGAACCAGATGGACCTGACCGACTTCGGCCCGGGCGCGCAGTACATCGCGGGCCGCCTGACCCGGGGGAGCGGAGACCCCTTCCAGGTCGTCAACCCCGCCGACGGCAGCGTGGTCGAGCAGGTCGCGCTGGCCACCGCCGAGGACGTGGACACCGCCGTCGCCGCCGCCAGGGCCGCCCTGCCCGGCTGGTCCTCGGCCACCCCGGGCGCGCGCTCCGAGGCGCTCACCCGGCTGGCCGCCGTCCTGGCCGGGGCGGCCGACGGCCTGGCCCGGGTGGAGACGGCGCAGACCGGCAAGCCGGTCAAGCTGGCCACCGAGTTCGACGTGCCCGGCACCGTCGACAACGCCGCCTTCTTCGCCGGCGCCGCCCGCAACCTGGAGGGCAAGGCGGCCGGCGAGTACTCCGGCGACCACACCTCCTACGTGCGGCGCGAGGCGGTCGGCGTGGTCGGCTCGATCTCGCCGTGGAACTACCCGCTGCAGATGGCCGCCTGGAAGATCCTCCCGGCGATCGCCGCGGGCAATACCATCGTGCTCAAGCCGGCCGAGCTGACCCCGCTGACCTCGCTGATGTTCGCCCGGGCCTGCACCGAGGCGGGCATCCCGGACGGCGTGGTCAACGTGGTCACCGGCGCCGGGCGCACCGCGGGCGAGCACCTGGTCGGGCACCCGGACGTCGCGATGGTCTCCTTCACCGGCTCCACCGGCGTCGGCAGGAGGGTCGCCGAGATCGCCACCGCGAGCGTCAAGCGCACCCACCTGGAGCTCGGCGGCAAGGCCCCGTTCGTGGTCTTCGACGACGCGGACCTGGACGCCGCGGTGCACGGAGCGGTCGCGGCCTCGCTGATCAACGCCGGCCAGGACTGTACGGCGGCCACCCGCGCCTACGTCCAGCGCCCGCTGTACGACGCCTTCACGGCCGGGGTGGCCGAGCTGTTCGCGGCGATCCGGATCGGTGACCCGCTGAACCCGCGCACCGACCTCGGCCCGCTGGTCTCGTTCGCTCACCGGGACCGGGTGGCCGGCTTCGTGGAGCGCGCCCGCTCGTACGCCACCGTGGTCACCGGCGGCCGGGTCCCGGAGCGGGGCCACGACGGCCACGACCTCACCCGGGGCGCGTACTACCCGCCCACCCTGATCACCGGCGCGGCCCAGGACAGCGAGGTCGTGCAGGGCGAGGTCTTCGGCCCGGTGCTGGTCGTGCTGCCCTTCGACGGCGACGACGAGGGCCTGCGGCTGGCCAACGACACCCCGTACGGGCTGGCCGCCTCCGCCTGGACGAGCAACGTGCACCGCTCGCTGCGCGCCACCCGGGAGATCGCGGCCGGCTGCGTCTGGGTCAACGACCACATCCCGATCATCAGCGAGATGCCGCACGGCGGCTACAAGGCGTCCGGCTACGGCAAGGACATGTCCCAGTACTCGCTGGACGAGTACACCCAGGTGAAGCACGTCATGTTCGACACCACCGCGGTGGCCCGCAAGGACTGGCACCGCACCGTCTTCGGAGACAGATAACCCCCGGCCCAAGCGGGTGCCCCCACACCCCATCTCCCCCAGGAGGCCCGTTCCATGGCGTTCAACGAGCTCACCGACGGTCTGCCCGAACCGGTCCGCAGGGCCTGGGAACGCAGTCTGACCAGCGGCCGGGCCGCGCTCGGCCGCCGCACCCTGCTGCGCGCCGCCGCGCTGACCGCCGGGGCGGGCACCCTGGCGGCCTGCGGCATCCCGGCGGCCCCCCGGGCGACCGGCGACTCGACCGCGAACGCCGCCGAGGACCTCTCGGGGTCGCAGAAGGAGGTCGCCTTCTCCAACTGGCCGCTGTACGTGGACACGGACGAGAAGGACAAGGAGAAGCACGGCACCCTGGACGCCTTCACCGAGGCCACCGGGATCAAGGTCAAGTACAACGAGGACGTCAACGACAACGTCGAGTTCTTCGGCAAGGTCAAGCCGCAGCTCGCCTCGGGCCAGGACACCGGCCGCGACCTGATGGTGCTCACCGACTGGATGGCGGCCCGGCTGATCCGGCTCGGCTGGGCGCAGAAGCTCAACCCGGCGAACGTCACCACCGCGATCACCAACATCGAGGCGCGCTTCCGCGCCCCCGACTGGGACCCGGGGCGGCTCTACTCCTACCCGTGGGCCGGCATCCAGACCGTCGTCGCGTACAACCGGAAGGCGACCAGGGGCAAGGAGGTCACCAGCGTCTCCCAGCTGCTGGACGACCCCGACCTCAAGGGCCGGGTGACCTTCCTGTCCGAGATGCGCGACAGCATCGGGATGGTCCTGCTGGACCAGGGCAAGGACACCGCGAGGTTCACCGCCGACGACTACGACGGCGCGGTCGCCCGGCTGCAGAAGGCCGTCGACAGCAAGCAGATCCGCCGCTTCACCGGCAACGACTACGGCCAGGAGCTCTCCGCCGGCGACATCGCGGCCTGCATCGCCTGGGGCGGCGACCTGATCCAGCTGCAGGCCGACAACCCGGACATCGGGTTCGTCATCCCGGAGAAGGGCTACATCGCCTCGACCGACAACATGCTGGTTCCGGCGAAGGCCCGGCACAAGGCGAACGCGGAGAAGCTGATCGACTTCTACTATCAGCCGAAGATCGCGGCGCAGCTGGTCGCGGGCATCGGCTTCGTCTCCGCCGTCACCGGGATGAAGGACGAGCTCGCCGGCATCGCCCCGGACACCGCGGCCAACCCGCTGGTCGTACCCACCCCCGAGATGGCGGTCAAGGCGCACGTGTTCCGCACGCTCTCCGAGAGCGAGGAGAGCGACTTCGAGCAGAAGTTCTCGAAGCTCATCGGCGCCTGACCCCACCTCCCGGCAGAGAATCCCAGGAAGACACCACCCCATGACAGACCAGCAGCGCGACGCGGCCGTCGGCGGCGACGTCCGGCTCACCGGAATCGGCAAGACCTACGGCTCCTTCACCGCCGTCCACCCGCTCGACCTGACCGTCCCCCAGGGCTCCTTCTTCGCCCTGCTCGGCGCCTCCGGCTGCGGCAAGACCACCACCCTGCGCATGATCGCCGGCCTGGAGGAGCCCACCAGCGGCACCGTCCTGATCGGCGGCCAGGACGTCACCGCCCTTCCCCCGTACAAGCGGCCGGTGAACACCGTCTTCCAGAGCTACGCGCTCTTCCCGCACCTGGACATCTTCGAGAACGTCGCCTTCGGCCTGCGCCGGCGCGGCAGGAAGGACGTCAGGAAGCAGGTCGACGACATGCTGGAGCTGGTCGAGCTCGGCCAGTACGCCCGGCGCAAGCCGCACCAGCTCTCCGGCGGCCAGCAGCAGCGCGTCGCGGTCGCCCGCGCGCTGATCAACCACCCGCAGGTGTTGCTCCTGGACGAGCCGCTCGGCGCGCTCGACCTCAAGCTCCGCCGCCAGATGCAGCTGGAGCTCAAGCGGATCCAGACCGAGGTCGGCATCACCTTCGTGCACGTCACCCACGACCAGGAGGAGGCCATGACCATGGCCGACACCATCGCGGTGATGAACGGCGGCCGGGTCGAGCAGCTGGGCGCCCCCGCCGAGCTGTACGAGAACCCCGCCACCACCTTCGTGGCCAACTTCCTCGGCCAGTCCAACCTGCTGCCCGCCGAGGTCACCGGCACCGAGGGCGGTGACCTGCTGCTCAGCGCGGCCGGCGCCCGCCTCGCCGTGCCGAAGGCGCGCTGCACCACCGACGCCAAGCGCGTCCACCTGGGCGTGCGCCCGGAGAAGATCACCATCACCCACGCCTCCGAGCAGGTCGCCGACGGCCGCAACCGGCTGACCGGCACGGTGCTCGACTCCAGCTTCATCGGCGTCTCCACCCAGTACGTGGTGCGCACCGACGGCGGCCAGGAGGTCACCGTCTTCGAGCAGAACATGGAGCGCGACGCCCGCATCGTCCCCGGCGCCGCCGTCCAGCTGCACTGGAACCCGGCGCACTCCTTCGCCCTGGACGCCGCACAGGCGATCGACGCGGGAACCGGGGAGGAGGCCGCATGACCGCCACCACCCCGGCCGCGCCGTCCCGGGCGATACCCCCCGACGGCGGCTCCCCGCAACCGGCGGAGCGCCGGCCGAAGCGCAAGCTCACCCCGTACTGGCTGCTGCTGCCCGGCATCGCCTGGCTGGTGATCTTCTTCGCCGTCCCGATGCTCTACCAGGGGTCGACCTCGCTGCAGACCGGCTCCCTCGAAGAGGGCTTCAAGGTCACCTGGCACTTCTCGACCTACTGGGACGCCCTGGTCGAGTACAAGTGGCACTTCCTGCGCTCGTTCTCCTACGCCGCCGTCGCCACCGTGCTCTGCCTGGCCGTCGGCTACCCGCTCGCGTACACGATCGCCTTCAAGGCGAGCAAGCGCTGGCGCAACGTCATCCTGATCCTGGTCATCGCGCCGTTCTTCACCAGCTTCCTGATCCGCACGCTGGCCTGGAAGACCATCCTGTCCGACGGCGGCCCGGTGGTCGGCGCGCTGAACGCGCTGCACGTCCTGGACGTCACCAACCTGCTCGGCCTCACCGACGGCGACCGGGTGCTGGCCACGCCGCTCGCGGTGGTCTGCGGCCTGACCTACAACTTCCTGCCGTTCATGATCCTGCCGCTGTACACCTCGCTGGAGCGGATCGACCCGCGCCTGCACGAGGCGGCCGGCGACCTCTACGCCCGGCCGTTCACCACCTTCCGCAAGGTCACCTTCCCGATCTCGCTGCCGGGCGTGGTCGCGGGCACCCTGCTGACCTTCATCCCGGCCTCCGGCGACTACATCAACGCCCAGCTGCTGGGCTCGCCGAGCGAGCAGATGGTCGGCAACGGCATCCAGAAGCAGTTCCTGAACGTGCTCGACTACCCCACGGCGGCCGCGCTGAGCTTCATCCTGATGGCCCTGATCCTGGGCATGGTGACGGTCTACATGCGCAAGGCCGGGACGGAGGATCTGGTCTGATGTCCCGGATATTCACATGGATCCGCGCCCGCCTGGTGGTGCTGGCCGGCCTGCTGGCCCTCGCCTACCTGGTGCTGCCCAACCTGGTCGTGCTCGCCTTCTCGTTCAACAAGCCGGTGGGCAAGTTCAACTACGAGTGGAACGAGTTCTCCACCGACGCCTGGACCAACCCCTGCGGCGTGGCCGACATGTGCCAGTCGCTCTCGCTCAGCCTGCAGATCGCGGTGCTCGCCACCATCGGCGCCACCGTGCTCGGCACCATGGTCGCCTTCGCCCTGGCCCGCTACCGCTTCCGCGGCCGCTCGGCCACCACCGCGATGATCTTCCTGCCGATGGCCATGCCCGAGGTGGTCATGGCCGCCTCGCTCGGGACGCTCTTCCTCAACATGCGCATCCCGTTCGGCTTCACCACCATCCTCATCGCGCACATCATGTTCTGCCTCAGCTTCGTGGTGACGGCGGTCAAGGCGCGCGTGATGAGCATGGACCCGAGGCTCGAACAGGCCGCCCAGGACCTCTACGCGACCCCCACCCAGACCTTCCTGCGGGTCACCCTGCCGCTGGCGGCGCCCGGCATCGCGGCGGGCGCGCTGCTCAGCTTCGCGCTCTCCTTCGACGACTTCATCATCACCCAGTTCAACTCGGGGCCGACCACGGTCACCTTCCCGATGTTCGTCTGGGGCGCCTCGCAGCGCGGCATCCCGGTGCAGGTGAACGTCATCGGCACCGCGATGTTCCTCGCCGCCGTGGTGCTGACCGTCGTCGGCCAGTGGCTGGGCAACCGCCGGAAGGCCACCGCCTGACGTACGGTCGGCAGCGGTGGCACGTCATACGTCATCTATTCGTAGAAAGTGGCTGATAATGCATGGATTCCGCCCGCGCACTCAGTGACGCCAGGCCCACCCCCTTCTGGCTGGAGGATCCCGGCCGGCCGGCGGCGCTGCCCGCCCTGGTCGGCGACACCACCTGCGACCTGCTGGTCGTCGGCGGCGGCTACTCCGGCCTGTGGACCGCCCTCATCGCCAAGGAACGCGACCCATCGCTGGACGTCGTGCTGGTCGAGGGCAACGAGGTCGGGTGGGCCGCGTCCGGGCGCAACGGCGGATTCTGCGCGGCCAGCCTCACCCACGGCTTCGGCAACGGCCTGGACCGCTGGCCGTCCGAACTGGCCCAGCTGGAACGCCTCGGTGCCGCCAACCTCGACGGCATCGAGGCCACCCTCAAGCGCTACGGCATCGACGCCGAATGGGAGCGCACCGGCGAGATCGACGTCGCCACCCAGCCCCACCAGGTCGAGGAGCTCCACGAGATCGCCGAGGCGGTCGCCCGGTACGGCTTCGACATCACCGTCCTGGACGCCGACCAGCTGCGCGCCGAGGTGAACTCGCCGACCTTCCTCGGCGGCCTCTGGGACAAGGAGGGCGTGGCGATGGTCCACCCCGCCAAGCTCGCCTGGGGCCTCAAGGACGCCTGCCTGGGCCAGGGCGTGCGGATCTTCGAGCACACCCGGGCCACCGACCTGCGGGAGCACGGCAGCGGCATGGCCGTCCGCACCCCGTACGGCCGGGTCTTCGCCCGCAAGGTCGCCCTCGGCACCAACGTCTTCCCGTCGCTGCTCAAGCGGGTCCGCCCGTACATCGTCCCGGTGTACGACTACGCCCTGATGACCGAGCCGCTCGACGACGAGCAGCTCGCCTCGATCGGCTGGCGCGGGCGGCAGGGCCTCGGCGACAGCGCCAACAAGTTCCACTACTTCCGGCTCTCCGCCGACAACCGGATCCTCTGGGGCGGCTACGACGCGGTCTACCACTTCGGCGGCCACGTCCGGCACGAGTACGACCAGCGGCCGGAGACCTTCCGCACCCTGGCCAACAACTTCTTCCGCTGCTTCCCGCAGCTGGAGGGCCTGCGCTTCACCAACGCCTGGGGCGGCGCCATCGACACCTGCAGCCGGTTCTCGGCGTTCTTCGACACCGGGTACCGCGGCAAGGTCGCGTACGCGGTCGGCTACACCGGGCTCGGCGTCGGCGCGACCCGCTTCGGCGCCGAGGTGATGCTCGACCTGCTCGCCGGCGAGCGCACCGAGCGCACCTCCCTGGACATGGTGCGCAGCAAGCCGCTGCCGTTCCCGCCCGAGCCGGTGCGCTGGGCCGGGATCGAACTCACCACCCGGTCGCTGGAGCGGGCGGACCGCACCGGCGGCCACCGCAACCTCTGGCTGCGCACCCTCGACCGGCTGGGGCTCGGCTTCGACAGCTGAAGTGCGACCGCCGCCAACCGGGCACCCCATAGTCGTGTAATCGGGACCCGCCGTCCGCCTCTCCTTGGTGACGGCGGGTCCCGTTCCTCCCGCCGTCTCCGAACAGTACGAACGGCAAGAAGCGGGGACACGACATGGAGACCACCGGACTGCACTGGCTCGCCCAGGCGGCACCGGACCCGGAGTCCTTCCGGGAGCAGTGGGAGCGCACCGGGCTGGGCCTGGTGCTGCTGCCGGCCGGCCGACGCTGGGACGTCCTCTCCGTCCCCGGGCGGCTCGGGCACTCGGCCCTGGAGATCACGGACCCGCGCACCCGCGGCCCGGTCCTCACCGACTTCGGGGGCGAGCAGGTCAGCTTCCTGGTGCCCGTCGGCACGGCGGCCCGCTGGATCGGCACCGGTGTGCGCGGTGCGGGGGAGGGCACCTGGATCGTCGTGCCGCACCCCGGGCGCAGCAGCCGGGGCGTGCGCTGGCTGGTCCCGCCCGACGGCTCCGGGCGGCTCAACGACCCGATGCTGCTGGAGCTCGCCCTGCACGAGGCGGCGGCGAGGCTCAGCGGCTGGTGAGCCCTCCGGGGGCCCGGCTGTGGTGGCGCACCCGGAGGAGCCCCGGCGCCCCGGGGCGCGCGGGGGCGCCCGGCGGTGGTGGCGCGCCGCGCGGTCGGCCGCGTCAGACTGGAGGCGTGACCACCGTCCCGCACGCCGTCGACGTGTCCCTCCGCCCGGGCCCCGCCCAGCTGCGCCTGGCCGCCTCGGCCGCACCCGTCTGCGACCGGTACGGCCTCGCGCTGGCCGGCGGGCACGCGCTGCGCGCCCACGGCGTCGCGGCCTGCCCGCAGGACGGGCTGACCCTGGCCACCGGCGGCGCCGACCTGCCGGAGGTGGCCGCCGCGCTGCGCGAGGCGTACCGGGCGGCGGGCGGGGAGGCCGTCGAGCGGCCGGGCACACCGCGGCTGGAGCAGCTCACCGTCCGGCTGGCGCTCGGCGGGCGCTCGCACTCGGTGGAACTGCGCAAGGAGCCGCTGGGCCACCGCCCGGTCCGCCTCGACCTCGGTGCGCCCGGGCCGGACGAGCCGCCCGTGGTGCTGCCGGTCGTCGCCCTGGAGGACGCGGCCGCGCTGACCACCGCGCTCCTCGTGGACCGGGGCATGCCGCGCGACCTGATCGACGTCCACGCCCTCACCCGTTGCTACCGCGAGGGTGAACTGATCGCACTGGCAGGGGAGCTGGACCCGGAATTCCAGCCCACGGCACTGGCCGACCGACTGGAGACGCTCGCCGACGCGGCGGACGGGCGGTTCCGTGCCCGGGGCGTTCCGGCCGCAGAGGTCGACGGGCGGAAGCGATGGGCGCTCGCCTGGGCCCAGGACCTGCGGCTGGACCTGCTGGAGACCCGGGAAGCGGCGGACGGCCTGCACGACCCGTACCTGGAGGAGCCGGAGGACGGGGAGCTCTGAGACTCCTGGCCCGGCGGAGCCGCCCGTTCGGCCGAGCGACCGGACGACCTGTAAGGCTGAATCCAGGATCCCCGTCAGCCTGTTCGTTGAGCAGGGCGGAAACGGCCACCAGACTGGAAGGCGAACGCGGTAGCCCCGTGATTTCCCGGCGCCCGGCCCATGCGGGCGGCGCCAGACCGGACCGGTGGCAGGACGCCGCCCGGGACTTCGGAGGCAGACGGACCTTGAGCAAGCACATCATTCACTGGATCAGCGGCAAGCCGGTCGCCACCGCCGGTGCGGCCCCCCGCCGGGGTGAGATCTTCGACCCGGCCACCGGCCAGGTCGCCGGCCAGGTCGACTTCGCCGGGATCGCCGAGGTCGACCAGGCGGTGGCCGCCGCCGCCGCGGCCTTCACCGAGTGGCGCAACGCCTCGATCGCGAAGCGGACGACGGTGCTCTTCGCCTTCCGCGAGCTGCTGAACGCCCGCCGCGACGAGCTGGCCTCGATCATCGTGGCGGAGCACGGCAAGGTGCACTCCGACGCGCTGGGCGAGATCGCCCGCGGCCTGGAGGTCGTGGAGTACGCCTGCGGCATCCCGCAGCTGATCAAGGGCGGCTTCACCGAGCAGGCCTCGACCGGTGTCGACGTCTACTCGATCCGCCAGCCGCTCGGCCCGGTCGCGATCATCTCGCCTTTCAACTTCCCGGCCATGGTGCCGATGTGGTTCTTCCCGATCGCCATCGCGGCCGGCAACACCGTCGTGGTGAAGCCCTCGGAGAAGGACCCGTCCGCTGCCAACTTCCTCGCCGAGCTGTGGAAGGAGGCCGGCCTGCCGGACGGCGTCTTCAACGTCGTGCACGGCGACAAGGTGGCCGTCGACCGCCTGCTGGAGCACCCGGACGTCAAGTCCGTCAGCTTCGTCGGCTCCACCCCGATCGCCCGCTACGTCTACGAGACCGGCACCCGCTACGGCAAGCGCGTGCAGGCCCTGGGCGGCGCCAAGAACCACATGCTGGTCCTGCCGGACGCCGACCTCGACCTCGCCGCCGACGCCGCCGTCAACGCCGGCTTCGGCGCGGCCGGCGAGCGCTGCATGGCGGTGTCCGTGCTGGTCGCGGTCGACCCGATCGGCGACGAACTGGTCGAGAAGATCAAGCAGCGGATCGCCACCCTGAAGGTCGGCCCCGGCTGCAACGGCGACTCCGAGATGGGCCCGCTCGTCACCGGCCAGCACCGGGACAAGGTCACCTCCTACGTGGAGTCCGGCGTCGCCGACGGCGCCGAGCTCGCCGTGGACGGCCGCAAGCACCCGGTCACCGCCGAGGACCGCAACGGCTCCCCGACGGCCGACGGCTTCTGGCTCGGCCCCACGCTGTTCGACCACGTGAAGCCCGGCATGTCCGTCTACAACGACGAGATCTTCGGCCCGGTCCTCTCGGTCGTGCGCGTCGACTCGTACGAAGAGGGCCTGGCGCTGATCAACGCCAACCCGTACGGCAACGGCACCGCCCTCTTCACCAACGACGGCGGCGCGGCCCGGCGCTTCCAGTTCGAGGTGGAGGTCGGCATGGTCGGCATCAACGTGCCGATCCCGGTGCCGGTCGCCTACTACTCCTTCGGCGGCTGGAAGGCCTCGCTGTTCGGCGACACCCACGCGTACGGCCCGGACGGCGTGCAGTTCTTCACCCGGGGCAAGGCCGTGACCCAGCGCTGGCTGGACCCGTCGCACGGCGGCATCAACCTGGGCTTCCCCACCAACAGCTGAGCCGCCCGCTCCAACAGCTGAGCCGCACAGCTCCGCCGGCCGGACCCCTCCCCCCGGGGTCCGGCCAGCGGTCTTTGCACGACGTTTGCATCCCGTCGCCGAAGCGCGTACAGTTCTTCGAGCTGCCTGGCTGGGAGCACCGGACACGCGTCTGCGCGGACGGTCCCGGGGCAGCCAATCCTTTGAAACACCACTTCTCGGTTCGTGCCGGTCGTTTTCGCTTTTCGCGTCACGGCCTGGTGCTTATTCGGCGTGCGCGTTTTATCGGATTGCGGTCGGATTCGCTTTTCGGA
>NZ_JBHVRT010000032.1:0-80199 GCF_042885555.1 Kitasatospora sp. NPDC058048
ACTCCGTGGGGGCTATGAATTTTCTGGGGGGGGGGGGGGTGGGGGCGCGCCCCCCCCCCCCAACAACCGTCCGGGCGCGCCCGGCCCCCCCCCCGCCCCGCGCCGGAGAAATGCCACAAGCTCAGGGGGAGGTGAGGGCAGCCCGCGGCAAGGTGCCACGGGAACGCGCAAAGGCCCGGAAATGCGGGTTGCGGCGCGCTCCGGGCAAGCCGGAGCGCGCCGCTGCCGGCCGAGGGCGACGCCTCCGTCGCCCGGTGCGCGTCCGTCGCGCTGAACGCCTCGCTGGCCGTGGTCTCGCTGCCCGAGGACGTCTTCGCCGAGCTGTTCCCCGACCCTGATCCGATCACCGCGACGGTGCTGCCGCCGGGTCGGGCCGGGCGGACGGGGGCGCCGACGACAGGGGCCGGCTCGCCGCAGTGGTCGAGCCGGCCCGGAAGATGTCGGGGTGCCGGGTGCCGGGTGCCGGGTGCCGGGTGCGGGGTGCGGGGTGCGGGGTGCGGGGTGCCGGGCGCGGGCCTCAGGCCTCAGGCCTCAGGCCTCCTCGCGCCAGCCCTCGTAGCCGGTCGCGAGGGTGTCGAGGGCGTGCAGCAGGGCGGGGGTCCAGCCGCTCTCCGGGGCCTCGGCGACGACCAGCCACTGGGCGTCCTCGGCGTCGTCCTCGCCCGCGAGCGCGTCGCGGACGACTTCGAGCTCGCCGAGGTCGGGCTGGGTGGCGCCGAGTTCCTCGGCCGCCTCCTGGGCGGTGTCGCGGTCGGGCAGGACGAGCAGCTGCCGGGCGTACGGGTCGTCGACGTCCGGGAGGTCGGTGGTCTGGTTCTCGCTCACCCGGCCATTGTCCAGGTCGGGCCGCCCGCTCCGTCGGGCGGGAGTGTCCGCGGCCCGTGGGATGCTGGTAGGCGATGGCCAGGAAGAGTGCACCCGACGACCTGCTCGCCCCGCTGACCCTCGCGGTCGGCCAGGAGGAGCTGCTGCTGGACCGCGCGGTCGCCCAGGTGGTGGCGGCGGCGAAGGCGGCGGACCCGGACACCGACGTGCGGGACCTGCCGCCCGGCGGCCTGCAGCCGGGCAGCCTGGCCGAGCTGACCACGCCGTCGCTGTTCGCCGAGCGCAAGGTGATCGTGGTCCGGGCCGCACAGGACCTCTCCGCCGATTCGGTGAAGGAGGTCAAGGCGTACATCGAGGCGCCGGCCGAGGAAGTGATCATGGTGCTGGTGCACGCCGGCGGCGCCAAGGGCAAGGGCCTGCTGGACGCCGGGCGCAAGGCCGGCGGGCGTGAGGTGGCCTGCGCCAAGCTGGCCAAGGCGAGCGAGCGGCTGGCCTTCGTCAAGGGCGAGTTCCGCACCCTGGGCCGCTCCGCGACCCCGGAGGCCTGCCAGGCTCTGCTGGACGCGCTCGGCAGCGACCTGCGCGAGCTGGCCGCCGCCTGCCACCAGCTGACCTCGGACGTCGAGGGCGCGATCGACGAGACGGTGGTGGCCCGCTACTACAGCGGACGGGCCGAGGCGACCGGCTTCGAGGTGGCGGACCTGGCGGTCACCGGCCGGGCCGCGGAGGCGCTGGAGCGGCTGCGCTGGGCGCTGGCCGTCGGCCAGCCGCCGACCGGCATCACCTACGCGCTGGCCTCCGGGGTGCGCAGCATCGGCCGGCTGGCGAGCGCCGGGCGGAACATGCGCCCGGGCGACCTGGCCCGCGAGCTGGGCATGCCGCCGTGGAAGGTCGACCGGGTCCGCCAGCAGATGCGTGGCTGGACGGGCGACGGGGTGGCCACCGCGCTGACCGCGATCGCCCAGGCCGACGCCGCCGTCAAGGGCGGATCGGACGACCCGGCCTACGCCCTGGAGCGCGCGGTGGTCGCCGTCGCCCGGGCATCCCGGGCCGGCTCCCGGCCCGCCTACTGACAGCCCGCCCACTGACGGCCCGTCCGCCGATGGCCCGTCCGCCGAGGGCCCGCCCACCGATGGTCCGGCCACTGGCGGCGCGGGGCGGCGGTGCGGGCGGTCCGGCCTACTTCTTCATGGCCCGGAGGGCGTCCTGCCCGTCGGATTGGAGGGCGCCGCGCAGCTCGTCCTTGGACGGCGGCTTGCCCTTGCCCTCGGTGTAGCTGGCCGAGTAGGTGACGTAGTACGTCATCCCGCCGTCGCGGATGTCCAGCTCGGCGTAGACGCTGTGGTACTGGTCCGAGCCGTCGTCCTTGTACAGGAAGTACGCCTCCTCGCCGAGCCCCGCGATGTCGGTGACCTGGTAGCCGCGCGCTCGGTAGAGCTCCTTGTTGGCCTCCAGCTCGGGCGCCGGGTTGACCGCCTTGTGCAGGTCGACGCGCATGTAGAGGTTGGCGTACTCGCTGTCGCTGGTGCCGCCGGTGCGCTTGAGCGACATCGAGCAGTTCATGCTGTCCAGCGCCGGGTGCCGGTCGGTGTGGTGGGTCGGCTTGGAGGTGTCCGAGACGGAGTACGTCTGGAGGATCTTCGTGGGCTTCCCGGTGGTGCAGAAGTCGTCGGAGAGCCGGTATCCGCGCAGGTCGCGCGGGGAGGACTGGCTGGTGACCAGGCCGGGGACGGTCATCACGGCGGCGGCCCAGCCGACCGAGACGATCACCGCGCCGACGAACGCCCAGACGGCGTTGCGCCGCAGGTTCCCGCTCCGTCCGGGGCCCGGGGCGGCGGGCAGGCCGGGCGCGGTGG
Organism: Kitasatospora sp. NPDC058048; assembly: GCF_042885555.1. Taxonomy (NCBI): domain Bacteria; kingdom Bacillati; phylum Actinomycetota; class Actinomycetes; order Kitasatosporales; family Streptomycetaceae; genus Kitasatospora; species Kitasatospora sp. NPDC058048. The sequence continues at coordinate 2,682 of NZ_JBHVRT010000032.1, forward strand.
GCAGCCCCGGCGGCGGTCCGAAGCCGCCCGCGGGCCCCGGGGCGCCCGGTACCGGCTGCGCGCCCCCGCCCGGTTGCTGCGGGAAGCCGTACCCCGGTCCGTTCGGTGCCGGTGGCGGCGGTGGCGTCGTCATGGAAGTTCCCCCTGGACCTGGCGTCGGGGTGCTCCCCGCACCCCGAACCGCACCTCGAACGGACCCGACCGACCATAGCGGCCGGACCGCGGAACGCGACAGGCGCCGCAGTGGTCTCCGGGAAGGAGGCCGACTGCGACGCCTGTCGCACTACTTGTTTGCACCGCACCCGCGTGGCGAACGCAGGCCGCGTGTGTTCGAGGCATTTTGCTGACCAGCGGAATCAGCCTCATAGGCCGGTTGACCTGGGGAAACGCAATACCGCGTTGTCCCGCGTTATCCCGGCTCATCTCGGCCTCATGTGTACTGGATGTGTACTGCGACCGAGGCGGCGCCGCCTGGTGTGCGACCACCGGGCGGCGCCTGAGCCGGACCCCTACAGGCAGGGAGTCCGACCTTGACGTATGACCCTACTCACTTCCGCACGGTCACCGTGCACACCTCCGACCGGGGGCCGGTAACGGTGCCCTGCCCGCCCTGGTGCCTCGGCACCCACCAGGACGGTCTCGACCTGGTCGACCTCGCCCACGAGGGCCCCGAGACCGCGCTCACCGCGGACGTGCCGCTCGGGCCCGTCCAATTGCTCGATGCCGCCCTGTGCCAGTACCCGTACAGCAGCGACCCCGACGACCGCGGGGTGAAGGCGGCGGTCCTGCTCGGCACCGGCTGGCACCGCCTCGATCCTGACGGGCTCCGGATGCTCGCCGCCCAGCTGGTCGTCCACGCCGGACGGCTCCGCGATCTCGCGGCAGAACTCCGGAGTGTCGAGGGTGCCTTGTGACTCGCGGCGGGGGTGGGGTCAGCGTGGCTGACCTCATCGGCGCCGCGCTGACCGGCCCCTTCACCTGGCGGACCGCGATGCCGCCGCAGGGCGGTCCGGAGCTGGCCGAGTCAGGGCCGAGTCAGGCTCAAGGGGCGGTCCGTCGGGGCACGCTGGGTGCGCTCCGCAGGGCGTGGGATCGGGGGCTGAGCACGCGGGCGGCGGCGGCCCGGTGCGGGGTGAGTCAGTCGACCGCTTCCCGGTACTACCGGCGTTTCAAGGCTGGCCGGTCGTCCTCGGCTCTGGTGAGCGGAACTCCATTCCGGTCACCTGCTGCTTAGACCGGTCCGACCTTCGTTGCCAGGAACGCAACGCAGGTCGGGCCGTTTAGGGCGGTATGACCTGCCTTTTTCCCGGGTCCGGGAAGATCTCTACCGTTGCTCAGACGGAAATGGTTGCCGAGACACAGAGGGACAGCCTGTCCCTCACAGAGGTCCCGGAAGGACCCGAGTCCGGTGGGACCCTCGGGGAGCCAACGACGGCCCCAGACCCTCTCGGCTATGCCGGCGAGAAGAGGGGGTGCAGCCCATGCACCCCCTTGCCGGTGGAAAGGCTGTCGCCAGCACCGACACCCCTTACGGCTGGTGATCTTCGCGGCGCCGCGAAGTGCGAACCGCCTGCCGGGCGGGAAGAGCGTCCACCGCTGTGGACGCCCTCGATTGTGTCGAGGCCACCGGCAGGAAGGCGGTCCACAGTGTGGAGACCCTTGGCGTCTGTACTCACGGGCAGGTCGGACAGCGTTCAGCCGTTGTAGGTGCGGGCCCTTGTGCCGGGCGGCGGGGGCCCGGGGCAGTCGTCGTGCTCGACCTGCTCGCGCCGCTCATCGATGGTCCTCACGACGCGCCCAACAACGTACCCGTAACAGGTCATGCAGTGGCCCCTCGTCATGCGGCCCCGGGACGGCGTGCCAGCGGTGCCGCTCACTGCTCTTTGTCCACGGTCGGCTCGACGTGATTGGCGGGCTGGGCGGCCTCGCGCAGGCGGTTCGAGCGGTTGAGCATCTCCCGCACACCGGCGACGGCGGTCTGCCACTCATCGCTCTTCGGGTTGAACCGGGGCCGGTCGTCGGAGTCGTCGTAGCCGTACATCAGGTCTCCTCGGAGAAGCAGTCGGGGTGCGCCACCACGGGCCAGCCGAGGGGCGCCCGTCCCGGACCGGTAGACGTGTAGACGTGGCCGGCCCTGGTGAGGGGTGCGCCTGCGGCTCCGGGTCCGTCGCAGCAGCGGCAAGTCACCCCATGCAGTTGGTCGGACGTGAGACCGGCCGCTGAGGGGTACCCGCCCGGCAGCTCTGCCAGCTGTTGGGGGTCAGCCATGACCAGCACGGTAGAGAGATGGCAGAACGGGCCTCAACGAGTGTGCGAGAACTTGCTCGCAGTCACCCGAGAGCAGCAATTGCTGCTGTGATCAGTGAACGCGTGTGCGCCCCATACACCGCGAGATCGGCGAGTTCGGCGAACACCCCGGCGTACATGCCGACCTCGTGTGGTTGCGTGATCGTCAGGTGCGCGGAGATCAGCTCGACGTTCACCACATCGTCGTCGAACAGGAAGAATCCTTCGACGGGCCAAAGGGGACTGCGGTCCGTGTTCTCCGGGATGATCCCGAGGCTGACCGACGGGAGCGAGGCCACTGCGAGCAGATGGCCGAGTTGGCCGGCCATCGTCTCTATGTCGCCGATCCGGTACCGCAGAGTGCTTTCCTCCAGGAGTACGGCGAAACGCCGGTCCCCGAGGCCGTGTAGTGCCCGTTCCTGTTTGTCGAGCCGGACTTGGACGGCGCCTTCAAGGTCGTCGATCAGGCCGCGGCGGTCGCGGATTGCGGTAAGCACCGCTCGGATGTAGCCGCCGGTCTGGACCGGCCCAGGGACCAGCGATGGTGAGTAGATCCGGAAGCGGCGGGTGCGTTCCCACAACGGCAGGACGGATTCCTGGGCGTGCCGCAGGCCGGAACGCTCCATGCGACGCCACTCGACGTAGGCCCCCTCGATGCCGCGCGCGACGGCAATGAGATCGGCGGCCTGGTCGGCGGCGTCACAGTGGAGCGTCCACGCCCGCACGTCTGCATCGGACGGTGGTTGACGCCCATGCTCGATCTTGCTGACCTTCGACTCGTGCCAGCCTGCCAGCGCGGCCAGTGCGCGCGCCGTCAGCCCGGCGTCCTTGCGGACATCGCGCAGGCGTCGGCCGAGCGCTTGGCGCGCTTCCTGTGTGCTGGAGTGGGGAGACGAAGTCATTGATCAGTCAGGTCGGCCGGTACTCCGCGTGGGGCACAGCCCGACTCCAAACGGCTTCGAAGGCGGCGAGGCACAGTTCGACGGCACTGGAGTCGGTGACGGCTTCCGAATCGGTCCAGTCGCCCTCCCCTGAAAAGTGGTTGACCAGCAGCCAGCGTCCGTCGAACAGCCAGAAGTCGTTTCCGGGCAGCGCCAGCGTCGTTGCCTGCCGCCTTGGGAGCCAGCGGACTTGTTCCCCAGCCGCAGCGTTGTGCTGCGCGGTGATGTCGTGCTCGAAGCGGACGTAGTCGCTCAGCGGTTCGGAAACCACCCGAGCCCGGCGTACTGCGACACCACGCGCGACGGCCTGCGCAACGAGCGCCCGCCAGCGGGCCTCGGCGTCGCCGTCGAGTTCGACACGGCCGGCCTGCCACGCAGTGAACACGGGGTCATCCCGCATGTAGCCATCGCGCATCTCCAGGTGCACGGCGGAGTGCTGGGCAGCCGCGAACAGCTGCTCAAACGTCGGCACTGCGAACCTCCGGGAAGAACTGGACCATGCGCTTGGGAATCTCGGTGACCGTTTCGTGTGCGGGAATGTCCATCTGATTCAGGCGGTCGGCGTCTTCCACCCGCAAGCCCTGCACGAGATAGGAGTCCGCCACGTCGTCGTAGTAGATCGTCGGACTGCCACCGTTGGGCGACTCCGGGTCCTTGCCGAGCTTGTGCAGTGCCATGGTGACCTCCTGCGGGATGCCGGACTAGCGATGTGCCCATGCTTTCTTGATGGGGAGTCCTGGCACAACAGACTTGCTCAAACTTGCTGGAGTCGGCCATGACCTCGCCGTGTTGGACCCATCTCAGGGTGGGCCCGGCGGATCTGTGTGGTTCTCAGCACCACGTAGGTGTGAAATCGGGCGTGATTTTATAACCGCCCTTCTCGCCCCTCACACCGGGCCTCGGCCGGTAGAACTGTCTGCTGGCCAGGCCTGGTTGTCGGGTGGGTGGCAACCGGTGACGATGGCACATCACGGCTCGGACACAGGCCACCGGCCCCGCGCCCACGAGCGATATGGTCCCGCTTTCACATGCTTCTCACCGGGGACTCACATGCGCATACGCCTTGCTCTCGCCTTCGCTGTCCTGCTCGGGACCGCAACAGCGTGCAGCACCGGTTCAAGCACGAGCGCTTCAACGGCCTCGCCATCCGTACAGCCGACCGTCACCAGGACCGTGGTCGCGACGGTCACGGCGCCCGCACTCCCCGCTCCGACGGTCACCGTGACTGTGACCGCTACGGTGGAGCCGACCAGTGCGCCTGCGGCGGGGGCCAACGGGACAATAGCCGGCAGCGGCACCTACCTGGTGGGCACTGATATCCAGCCCGGCACGTACAAGACGGCTGGCCCGAGCGGCAGTACCGGCATCTGCTACTGGGAGCGCAGCAACGGAAGCAGTGGGGACGTTGGTTCGATCATTGCCAACGAGGCGCTAACCGGACAGGGTGTTGTGACGATCAAGAAGTCCGATGCCGTCTTCAAGTCGCAGGGCTGCCAAATGTGGACGAAGGTCGGCTGACCTAACGGCGGAGCGCCCGGCCGCCGGTGTGACGGTCGGGCGCTCGGGCCGCGGGGGCATCAGCCGGGGGTCGGGGTGGTGCCGTCCGGCGGCTCGGTGGGATCCGGGTGCTGCTCGGACAGCGGCAGGGGGAGCACGATGTCTGCCGAGCCCGAGGGCACGGCTGGGGTGGGCGGGGGCGTGGTCATGGTCTTCTCCTCAGGATCCGATGCCGGACGCCGCGAGCACTTCGCAGCGGATGTTGCCGGTGCCGGCCGTCCGTCGGGCCTGTACCCGGACCTCGACCTGTGAGCGGATGGCACCCGGGACCGGGAACGGGCCGACGGTCGTGCCCTGGATAAGGAAGCCGACCGCGACCGGCGATCCGATGGCCGTCCCGTTCACGGTCACCTGCGCCTCGCCCGTCGTCGCGGGATCGTCGCTGGTGTGCCCGATACTGATGTACATGTAGGGCTGCTGCTTGACGAGCGTAGCCCGGTGCACGTCCTCGAACGCTCCGGCGACGCTTGCCGGCCAGTCGGTGTAGCGGGCTCTTGAGAAGCTGGCGGGCAGGTACGGGACCGCCAGTCCGCCCGAGATGACGTCCTCGGCGAACAGGGTTCCGCCGCGGGCGTCCCGGACCACCACACACTGCGGGTCGGCGGCGTTCGCGGTCTGGTTGGCGATCTCGATGGCGATCGTGCCGTTCTGCCGGTACGCAAGCAGGCCGCGCTGCGGGGTGCCGTCGGGGTTCAACGGGGAGATTCCGCCGACGTAGAACTGTGGGCCAGCGGGGCTGTTGACCTTGAACGTGCCGCCTTCGCCGACGACCACGGACCCCGAGAGCACCTGATCCATGGCGGGCCGTATCTGGGCGCGGCCGGCCAGCTGACGCACCTGGTCTTTGAGCGCGCGGAACTCGTCGAGGAAGTCGAGCGGCAGGTCAGGCACGGCTCTGGCCTCCCTGCTCGGCGTACATGTGCCGGTTGGCGGCCTTGTTCTGCGCCTGGTCGGCGATGCTCTTCCCGGCAAGCGGGTGGTAGACCGTGCCGTCGATGGTGATGGTGAGGTGCTCATAGCTCGCGCTGATCTTGCGGTCCGACTCATAGCACACCGGGGATGCGAGCTGGGGCAGGGCCGACTGAATGGCGGCGTTCCGGCGGTCGACCAGCGTCAGCAGCTCGAACAGGGCGTCCTCGGCGCGCTTGGCTGCGGCCTCGATCGCCTCGGGGGTGCAGTCGGCGATCGAGGCGAGGAAGGCGTCTCGGCGCCGCGAGGCCTCCGTGTTGGTCTCGACCTTGCGAGCGGCCTCGGCCTTGCGCTGGGCGGCCTCGCGGCGGAGCTGGGCGAACCGGCGCAGGCCGCGCGCTTCCTCGACCTGGGTGGGTGTCACGGTGTCGTCTCCGTCCCGCACCCGGTCTTCGAGGGCGGCGAGCAGCTGCTCAGCCTCGGTGACTTCCTGGTCGGCGGCGGCGGTGATCTGGTCGGGGGTCTGGTTGGTCACGGGTTCCTCCGTGCTTCTCGGCGGGACTGAATGAGGGCATCGACGGCGGCGGCGTCTTCCTCGCGCTTCTGGCGGGACTGCTCGCGGGCTTTCTCGCGCGCCTCGGCGTGCTGACGGGTGGCTTCGCTGCTGGCCTCGATCTCGCGTTGGAGAGCGGCGAGGCGGTCAGCCTGCATGGGGGGCGTGTTGGGCATGGGCTGCTCCATGGCGGTGGGCGTCGAGGGAAGCGGAGTCGATGAGCCAGGCAGGGCCGGCGCGGCGGCCAACGATCCGGCCGGCCCTGGCCAGGCGCCGCACGTATTCGGGGCTACAGGCCAGGAGTTCCGCGGCCTCCGGTGCGGTCAGTTCCACACTGGCAGGTTGGGCCTCGGGGGTTCCGGGGGCGGAACTTGGTTGGTGTTCGGCGGAGTTGTGGAGTGCGTGCAGCAGGCGGACAGTGCGCGGGCTGAGGTTGGTGCCGTCGGCACGGCAGCGGGCGGCGAGGCCGACCACCAGGGGCCGCAGCAACTCCCGTGCCACGTCCGGGGGGGATCAGCACCGTGCCGTCTGGCAGGAGCAGGTCGTCACTGGCCATCGGCGGGCCGTTCGGTCGTCCACTGGAGCAGGTCGGCGCGTAGGGCGTTGGCGATGTGGGCGCGGTTGCCGGGGTGCTGGTGGTCGGCGCCGGGTGGCATGAGGGCGGCGAGGGCGAGGCTGGCCAGGGCCGTGACGACGTCCCCGAGTTGGGTTGGGGTGAGGTCGTCGAGCAGGCTGTCGATGTCGTCGGTGCGGTCGTCGGCGACGGTGGCGAGCAGGGCCCACACGCGTCGCTCGACGCAAGTTCGGGCGGTCACTGGGGTGTCCCTTCGTCGGGCTGCTGCTGGGCGTCCTGCTGGTCGTTCCAGACCTGCGCGAGGCCGGCCATGAGGTTGCCGAGCATGGAGCGGGCTTCCTCGGTGTTCTGGTCGGTGCCGTCCACGCTGATGATGCGGACGTGGGCGTTGGTGAGGGCTGCGACGGCGCGGGCGAGGTCGAGGAACTCCCGTGCTTCGCTGGCACGGTGGAGTCGGTGGCGGGCTTCGGCGACGTCATCGAGCAGGCCGGAGGCGAGCAGGCCGCGGGCTTGCTTCATGTCGATGACGCGGGCTTCGACCGCGGCGGCGGTGGCGGTGCGGTCGAAGCTGACGCCGGCCGTCGAGCAGATCCGTGTGACGGAGGCGGGGGAGACGCCGGAGAGGCGTGCGACTTCGTTACGGGGGTGGCCGGCGCGCGCGAGGTCGAGGACGGTTTCGCGTTGCTGGTCGGGGATGGGGGCGGGCATGAGGGTTGATCTCCTCTCGCGCGTAAGGCTTGGACTGGTCCGGCGCGCGGCGGTGCGGGTTGTTGCTTGGGTGGCAACGGCTGGGTGGTCAGGCGGCGTCGGGGGGTTCCGGTTCGGTGCTGTCTGCCGGGGGCTCGGTGGGCTGCTGGGCAAGTCGGGTGAGCTTGAGGTGGTGGCGGGCTGCGAGGCCGGCCTGTCGGGCGGTGTTGTAGCGGGCTCGGCGGGCTGCTGCTGCGGCACGTCGCTGGGCGGCTTGGGCGATGAGGGCGGCGACGCGGTCTTCGGAGGTGGACATGCGGGGCTCCTGAAGGTGGGGCCCGGGGTTGTCGGGCCTGTACGTGTTACGTACGCCCGCATCTTCAACATCTTCTGTCTGACCTGCGGTTTTTGGGGCTCATCTTCTCCGCGCCTTCTCTCCCGCCTTCCCCACACCTTCTCGGAGAGAAGATGCGGGTTGAGAGAGAAGATGCGGAGAAGATGAGGGGGAAGATGAGGGGGTAAAAGAGCAGGTCAGAGAGAAGATGAGAAGGTGCGGGGTGCGTATAGGGAGAGGGGCTATCGTTCGGTGCTGGTTTCGGGGAGGCGCCAGACCCACGAGGCGTTGAGGAACTTGGGCTTGACGCTGCTGACCTTGAGGCGGGTTTTCGCCGAGCGGAGCGCCGTGGGGGTGATTCCGGCGGCGCGGGCTGCCTGCTCGATCTCTTTGGGCGGGGCTTCGCCGCCGCGCTGGGGGTCTTCGAGGTAGTCCCGCAGCCACGCGGCGGCCTCGGACAGCTCGACACGGTCAGTCCCGGCCGGTCTGTCGGCGGCACGGAGGGCGTCCCGCACGCTGGTGGTGGACTCGCCGCCGAGCACGAACCGTGAGACGTACGACGGGCCCTCGTCCGTGGCCACGGTGAACGGCTGGATGGCGTAGTTGTGCGACGGCAGGCCGAGGCGTCCGAGGTTGTTTTTCTCCAGCGACATGATGAACTCGGTGTCGCCCTGGTCGTCTTCCTGCTGGGCGAACGCGATCAGGGAGCGGATGAGCTGTCCGAACGCGCCGGATCCGGCGACGCGGGACAGGACGTCGGAGCCGCCGGCTTTGGTGAAGTGGGCGAGGCCGATGATGGTGAAGCCGTGGCGTTCGGCGGCGGCGACGAGTGGTTCGAGGGCTTCGCGGACCTCGGCGGCACGGTAGTCGTTGACGCTGCTGTCGATCATCGACAGCAGGGGGTCGGCAACGAGCAGGGCCACGCCGTGAGCCTCGGCGGCTTCGCCGAGACGCCCGGTGTCCACGGGCAGGGTCAGCCGTGCTGATGCCCGCCCGTCGTCCTGCACGTCGATGCGGAAGATGAGATCGAGGTCTGCCTCGGCGGCGATGAGCCGCGGCAGGATCGTGCGCGTCCAAGAGTCCTCCGTGGCTGCGTAGATGACTGCCCGGGGGCGGCCGTACAGCTGGCCGGGAAGAGTGCCGGTGGTCACCCTGGCGGCCATCCAGACGGCCCACTGGGACTTGCCGAGGCCGGGCCCGCCGGCGGCCAGCGCAAGGCTGTACAGGGGGATGCGGCCGTGGCTGGTCGGGGGCGCCCCCTCGGGGGTGGTGTCCCACAGCCAGTGGACAGGCCGGGCCCGTAGTGCCGAGGCCGGAGTGAGGACGATCCGGCGAGACTGCGGCGGCACCACGCCAGACGCTGCGGCCCGTTCCATGAGCCGGGCGGTTCGCTGGTTGGCGGCCTCGATCGCGGCGTGCACGTCTTCGTCGTTGTTGAGGCGTTCGAGAGCCCGCACCAACTCAACGCGGGCGTGCTCCCGGAGGGCCATTTCGCGGAGCTTCTCAGCTTGCCAGTCTGCAACGGGGAGGCCGTGCTCGCCGATCCTGGCGAACACGCCGGGCCCGCCGATGCGCGTCGTCTCGGTGGGACCGAGGGCGGCGGCAAGGGAGGCGTAGTCGACGGGCAGGCCTTCGGGGATGCGCTTCGCGAGGAGTTCCCACACGGCCCGCGCCGGGAAGTGCGCGAACGCGTCGGCGTTGACGATCTCGGCGAGCGGCTTGTACTGGTCGGGGGAGAGCATGGCGGTGCCGACGACGGCCAGTTCAAGGCCGGTCCGAGCGTCTACGGTGTCGCTCACTCCGCAGCCTCCTCGCCGAACGATCCTGCGGGGAAGCGAAGTTGCAGCTCCCACTCCTGCCAGCCTGCCCGCGCGAGCCGCGCCATCTCGGCGTCCTGCTCGGCGCGGTTCAGGCCGTAGGGCGGGACTCCGGGAGCCCCGGCCACCTCAGCGGCCGGGACGTCGGAGGTGGTGCGGATAGTCACCGGGTCGCCGCCTCGATGGTGTCGGCGTCGCGCTCGATCGAGGCAGCGAGGCGTCGGAGCTGCTCGGCGAACGCGCGGGCGTCGCGGGCGGTCAGCTCCACGCTGGTCTTGAACGTCTCGACCTCGATGTGCGGGGCCTGGCCCGGGTTGATCTCGAACCACGCGCCGATGACGTGGCGGCCGTCGGCGTCGTCCGCGTGGTGTTCGGTGCCGAAGTGGTTGCTGTTCGGGCCCTCGAAGTCCGGGTCGGGCATGTGGTCGTTGATGCAGCCCGGGATGGTGCACTCGGCCTTGCTGCCAGGCAGGTGGATCGGCAGGCCGGAGGTCACGGGCTCGTTGATCTGCCGCCAGGCGAGGGTGCGGATCACGTGGTCGCGCTCGGCCGGGTCCTGGCCTCGGGGGAGGAGAACGAACGGGCGGCCGTCGAGCGGCTGGACGAGCATGCCGGTGTAGGTGGTGCGGATGGAAGCCGGCAGTTCGGCGCGGCTGATCTCCTCCAGGTCGAGGCCGATGCGGTCGAGCAGGGCGTCGATGGGCAGGTACCGGACGGCGTTGGAGGTGAAGGGGCCGCCGTCGAGGGCGCGGATCGCCTCCAGGACGACACTGGCGGTCGAGCTCGGGTCAGCGGTGGCGTAGACCTCGCGCATGAGCGCCTCGGGGGTCGGCTTCGGCTCGTTGGTGGCGTCAACGAGCGCCATCATGTCGTCACCCTCGGGGTCGAGCTGTGTGGCGATCACGCTGCGGCGGGCGGTACGGTGCATGGGAAGCTCCTCAGCGGCGGCGCAACGGGTGTAGGGCACCCGCGCCGCCGTTTGGCTGTTCAGGGATGGATAGTTGGGCGCTTCGGGCCCTATCTGGCCGGCCAGCCAGATGGGGCCACACGCGTTTCAGGCGGCGGCGGTCCCGCCGGCGAGCCACTGCTCGACGTCCCGGCGGCGGTAGCGGATTCGACCACTCCGGCCGGGGGTGAGCTTGCGAAAGGCGGGCCCGCGACCCTGCCAGCGGTAGTTGGTCAGCGTCTGAACGCTGAGCTTCGTCAGCTCTGCGACCTCGCTCGGAGTCAGCCAGTCGTCAGACATGGCGATCCCCTTCGATTGCCTGACGCATCACTTTGATGTGTCGATGCATCAAAGAGTAGATCCAAGGAGGATCAGGAAGCAAGATGGATTGCGGTGGAATCATTTTGATGCGAGGCTGGTGCTGTGGCTGAAGACAAGAAGAACCCCCTCGGCCCAACGGGCGAGCAAGTGCGTCGCAACGTGACTCGCATTCGAGAGGCGCGAGGGCTGACCAAGAAGGAACTTTCGGACCGGACCTCCGAGCTGGGGAGACCGATTCCTCCGCTGGGTGTCTCCCGAGTTGAGGCAGGCACGCGCCGTGTCGATGCCGACGACCTGGTTGTGCTGGCGGTGGCGCTCCGCGTGAGCCCTTCCTCCCTCCTGCTCCCGTTGGATGACCGGGAGGATGCCGTCGTTGAGGTCACGGGTGCAGGGCAGGTACCGGCTTCGGCGGCATGGGACTGGCTTGACGGTCGGGGTCTGCTTAATCAGGAGCCCGGCACCGATCTCAGGCCGGTCCTGGACTATGAGCAGTTCGGTCGTCCGCCAGGTCGACGCCCCGTTTCGGAGGAGGTGGCGCAGCTGCTTCCGCAGGCGCTTTCGGTCTACGGGAGGGCTGATGGCTAGGGTCTGGATCGAGGACCGGTCGACGCAGAAGGACTACGTTGCCGCGATGGAGCGGTGGCGGGCGGCGAAGAAGGCCGGCAGCAAGCGGGCCGCGCCCGGACGGTGGCGGGTCCGGTGGTACGACCCGAACGGCGACCCGAAGGCGAAGACGTTCGGCACGCTCCCGGCCGCGGAGAAGCACCAGCAGGACACCCTGGGGCGGCTCGACAAGGGCACCTACCGCGACCCGAAGCAGGGCAAGACCCTGTTCTGCGATGTGACCACCGCGTGGTTCGGGGCGCTCCGCCGGCCCGGCGAGCGGACCAAGGATGACTACCGCGAGCTGCTCGACCTGTACGTCCTGCCGAAGTGGGGGACGTGGCCGGTCGCGTCGATCCAGTGGGAGAACGTCTCCGAGTGGCTGACCGAGCTGTGCAATGCGCCCGGCAAGCGCGGCAAGCCGCTGTCACCGGCCCGGATCGCGAAGATCCACCTGGTATTCGGCATGGTGCTCAAGTACGCCGTGAAGACGGGGAAGATCGCCGTCAGCCCGGCCGTCGACCACGAGCTGCCGCAGGACGAGGACGACGACGATCACGTCTACCTCACGCACGACCAGGTCGAGGCGCTGGCCGCCGCCGCGGGGAAGTACGCGCTGCTGCTACTGGTGCTGGCCTACTGCGGAATCCGATGGGGCGAGGTCTCGGCACTCAAGGCCGGCCGGGTGCAGGTGGCCACGCGCCGGCTGCGGATCGTGCAGGCCTACACGCGCAAGCGCGGCGGCGGGCTGCTGCTCAAGGACGTGAAGAACCACGAGAAGCGGTCCGTGCCCCTGCTCGGCTCGCTGGTCGCGGACCTTAGGGACGCGCTCAAGGGCAAGGGGCGCGACGCGCTTCTGTTCACGGGCCGGGACGGCGAGCCGATGGGCTACTGGGAGTTCCGGTCGACCATCTTCGACCCGGCGGTGAAGGCGGCCGGGCTCGGCGGCCTCGGCCTCACCCCGCACAAGCTCCGGCACACCGCGGCCTCGCTCGCCATCGCTGCTGGCGCGGACCCGAAGGTGGTACAGCAAATGCTCGGCCACAAGTCGGCAGCGATGACCCTCGACGTGTACGGGCATCTGTTCCCGGACCGCCTCGACGAGGTGGCGAACGCCCTCGACGCGGGCCGCGCGTCCGCACTGGCGGCCAGGACTGCGCTCGCCGCGTAGCAGGGCGGCTGGATTCATGTGTACAAAATGCGTACTGCCCGCCCGGTGTGTACCGGACGGGCAGTAGAAGAAGGCCTATGAGCTGGCACTTCTGGTCAAGCTATGTGCACCGCACCCGCGTGGCGAACGCAGGCCGCGTACGGTGCGAGTCTCGCGCGCCTCGGGGGTCCGGGTAGAGGGCCGGGTCGTCCCGAAGCGATGGGGGTCACCGCCCCCGGGGGCGTCAGGCCTGGACGGCCGTGTTGACGCGCTTGGTGATGGCCGACTTCTTGTTGGCGGCCTGGTTGGCGTGGATGACGCCCTTGCTCACGGCCTTGTCCAGCGCCTTGGAGGCGGCGCGGGCCAGCTCGGTGGCCTTCTCGGTCTCGCCGGCGGCAGCGGCCTCACGGGCCTTGCGCAGAGCGGTCTTCAGCGAGGACTTGACGGCCTTGTTGCGCAGGCGCGCCTTCTCGTTGGTCTTGTTGCGCTTGATCTGGGACTTGATGTTCGCCACGAAGGAGCCTCAGTCTGTCTAAAGATTGTGAACGGGTTTGCAACCGGCGGCCTTCGGTCAAGCTGAGAGGGCATGCCGAGGCCAGGTGCAGCAGCCCACGCTACCAGGGGCCCGCTGCCCGCCCCAAACCGGGCGCCCGCGAGGGCCGCACCCGGACGCCCGCGAGGACCACTCCCGGGCCCGCGCGAGGACCGCCCCCGGGCGCCCGCGAGCGCCGCCCCGGACGCCCGCGAGGAGCTTCCCCGGCGCCCACGGGGAGCGCCCCGGGTGCCCGGGAGACTCCCGGACGGTGCCCCGGGCCGCAGTCGTGGGAAGATGGGAGGAACTATTTCGATCGGACGAGACTGTCCGGTCCCCGGGAAACCGGTCAGCGATGATCCGGACACCCCCGGCCCCGGACCAACGGAGAATCGGACCAAGGTGCCCGCGACCCCCAGCAATGTGCCAGAGCCCAGCCGTACCGACCCGGCGCTGATCCGCAACTTCTGCATCATCGCCCACATCGACCACGGCAAGTCGACGCTCGCAGACCGGATGCTGCAGATCACCGGCGTCGTCGACCCCCGGCAGATGCGTGCCCAGTACCTCGACCGCATGGACATCGAGCGTGAGCGCGGCATCACCATCAAGTCGCAGGCGGTCCGCCTCCCGTGGGCGCCGAAGACCGGCCCGAACGCCGGGGCGACCCACATCCTCAACATGATCGACACCCCCGGCCACGTGGACTTCACGTACGAGGTGTCCCGTTCCCTCGCCGCGTGCGAGGGCACCATCCTGGTGGTCGACGCGGCCCAGGGCATCGAGGCGCAGACCCTCGCCAACCTGTACCTGGCGCTGGAGAACGACCTCACGATCGTCCCGGTCCTCAACAAGATCGACCTCCCGGCCGCCCAGCCGGAGAAGTACGCCGCCGAGATCGCCCACATCATCGGCTGCGACCCGTCCGACGTGCTCCAGGTCAGCGCCAAGACCGGCCTGGGCGTCGAGGACCTGCTGGACCACATCGTCAACACCGTCCCGGCCCCGGTCGGCGTCAAGGACGCCCCGGCCCGCGCGATGATCTTCGACTCGGTGTACGACTCCTACCGCGGCGTGGTCACCTACGTCCGTGTCGTGGACGGCCAGCTCACCAAGCGCGAGCGCATCGCGATGATGTCCACCGGCGCCACCCACGAGCTGCTGGAGATCGGCGTCATCTCGCCCGAGCCGAAGGTCGCGGACGGCCTCGGCGTCGGCGAGGTGGGCTACATCATCACCGGTGTGAAGGACGTCCGGCAGTCCAAGGTCGGTGACACGATCACCTCGATGCACAAGGGCGCCACCGAGCCGCTCGGCGGCTACAAGGACCCGCGCCCGATGGTGTTCTCCGGCCTGTACCCGCTGGACGGATCGGACTACCCGCTGCTGCGCGACGCCCTGGACAAGCTGCGCCTCAACGACGCCGCGCTGGTGTACGAGCCGGAGACCTCGGTCGCGCTCGGCTTCGGCTACCGCTGCGGCTTCCTCGGCCTGCTGCACCTGGAGATCATCCGGGAGCGCCTGGAGCGCGAGTTCAACCTCGACCTGATCTCCACCGCCCCGAACGTGGTCTACCGGGTGGTGATGGAGGACGGCACCGAGCACACCGTCACCAACCCCAGCGAGTTCCCGACCGGCAAGATCTCCGAGGTGTTCGAGCCGGTCGTGCGCGGCACCATCCTGGCGCCCAACGAGTTCGTCGGCGCGATCATGGAGCTCTGCCAGTCCCGCCGCGGCAACCTCCAGGGCATGGACTACCTCTCCGAGGACCGGGTCGAGCTGCGCTACACCCTGCCGCTCGCGGAGATCGTCTTCGACTTCTTCGACCAGCTGAAGTCCAAGACCCGCGGCTACGCCTCGCTGGACTACGAGCCCATCGGCGAGCAGGCCGCCCAGCTGGTGAAGGTCGACATCCTGCTGCACGGCGACCCGGTGGACGCGTTCTCCGCGATCGTGCACAAGGACAAGGCCTACAGCTACGGCGTGATGATGGCCGGCAAGCTGCAGAAGCTCATCCCCCGCCAGCAGTTCGAGGTGCCGATCCAGGCGGCCATCGGCTCCCGGGTGATCGCCCGTGAGACGGTCCGCGCGATCCGCAAGGACGTCCTCGCCAAGTGCTACGGCGGTGACATCTCCCGTAAGCGGAAGCTGCTGGAGAAGCAGAAGGAAGGCAAGAAGCGGATGAAGATGGTCGGCAGCGTGGAGGTCCCGCAGGAGGCCTTCATCGCCGCGCTGTCCACCGACGCCGAGACGCCGAAGGACAAGAAGTAGCGGCACGGCGGCGACGCACGCCGGAAGGGCCCGGGCACCCGCCCGGGCCCTTCCGGCGTTTCTGGAGCCGCCTGGAGCCGCCTGGAGCGCTCCGCCCCCGGCCGGCGTTCCGGCGGGCCTACTTCAGGCTGTTGAGGACCACGGCGACGATCGCCGCCTTCGCCAGCCGACCCGCGGTGCCGGTGAACACGGTGGGCCGCATCGAGTCGTCCGGGCGGACCACCTGGAGCAGCCCGTCCCGCCGGCCGAGGCTCACGCACTGCACCTGGTACCGGAACGAGAACGGCCCCTCGGTGCGCCCGTCCAGCAGCTTGCCGAGGTACTGGCCCTGCGGCAGGGCGGTGGCGCAGCCCATCCGCAGGGTGCCGATGCCGGGGACGGTGACCGCGGCGGCGTCGCCGATCACATGGACGTCCGGGTGGGAGACCGACCGCAGGTGGTCGTCCACCACGGCCCGGCCGCGCTCGTCCACGGCCAGTCCGGCCTCGGCGGCCAGCGGGTGCGGCTCCAGCGAGGCGGCCCAGACGACGAGGTCGGCTTCGATCGGGCCGGCGGTGGTGCGCAGCTCGTCCGGGGTGACCTCGGTGACGGTGGTGTGCTCGTGGACGGTCGCGCCGAGCCGGGCGAGGACGCGCCGGACGTGGGCCCGGCCCTTGGCCGAGTAGACGCCGCCGACCAGGCCGGACGCGACGATCCGCACCTGCCAGGAGGGGTGGGCCTCGGCGAGTTCGGTGGCCAGCTCGATGCCGGTGGCGCCGCCGCCGACCACGGCCAGGGTGCCGGGCCGGTCGGCCGTGTCGATCCGGCGGCGCAGCTCGGCGGCGCGCTCCGCCGGGTAGGCGAGCTGTTCGGCGCCGGGGACGGCGTGCCAGGCGGTGCGGCTGCCGAGGGCGTGGACCAGGGTGTCGTACCCGAGGGTGGTGCCGTCGTCGAGCCGGACCTCGCGCGCGGCCGGGTCGAGTCCGACGGCCCGGGCCCGGCGGTGGGTGATCCGGCCGCCGCGGGTGAGTTCGCCGACGGTGGGCCAGTCGCGGCCGCGGCCGGCCGCGGTCTCGTGCTGGCGGATGCGGTGCAGGATCCGCTCCTCGGGGGCGACCAGGGTGACGTCGTGGTGCCGGCCGGCGCCCTTGGCCGCGGTGAGCCCGGCGTACCCGGCGCCCAGTACGACGATCCGTTGTCCGGTGGTGGTGCTGCTCATTTCGTCCGCCTCCTCGCGAGGGCGCTCCGGTGGAGCGCTGTTCGGGAAGGGGACGACGCAGCCGGCCGGGGTGTGACGGTGACCCGTGTCACAGCTCCACGGCGGGGACCCGGGCGAGCTTCTCGGGGTTGACCACGACGTGGGCCTCGGCGATCCGCCCGTCGGTCACGGTGAAGGCGAGCACGCCGCCGACCGTGCCGGTGGCCCGCTCGTACCAGACCAGTCCGGGTTCGCCGTTGACCAGCGCGGTGGTGGTGGCGGTGTCGGGGGTGAACCACTTGGCGACCAGGCCGGCCACCATCCGGGCCACCCGGTCGGCGCCGTGGATCGGGCGGACTCCGGCGCGGACGATGCCGCCGCCGTCGGAGTGCCAGACCACGTCGGGGTCGAGGACCTCCATCAGGGCGAGGATGTCGCCGCGGGTGCTGGCGGCGGCGAAGGCCTCGACGGCCTGGCGGTGTTCGGCCCGGTCGGTTCCGCCGGTGCGCCGGGCGGCGTCCTGCGCGCGGCCGCCGTCGCGGACCCGGCGGCGGGCCCGGGAGGCGAGCTGGCGGGCGGCGTCGGGGGTGCGTTCCAGGGAGGCGGCGATCTCCTCGAAGCCGACGGCGAAGACGTCGTGCAGTACGAAGGCGGCCCGTTCGGCGGGGGTGAGCTGTTCCAGTACGGCCAGCAGGGCGAGCGAGACGGACTCGCCGCGTTCGGCCAGTTCGGCGGGGGAGTCGGGGCCGGTGGCGTAGGTGACGGCGGGCTCGGGCAGCCACTCGCCGTAGTAGGCCTCGCGGCGGGCCCGGGCGGAGCCCAGCTGGTCGTAGCAGAGCCGGGTGACGACGGTGGTGAGGAAGGCGCGCGGGTCGGCGACGGCGGAGCGGTCGGCGGCCCGCCAGCGCAGCCAGGCGTCCTGGAGGACGTCCTCGGCGTCGGTGAACGAGCCGAGCAGCCGGTAGGCGACCGAGCCCAGGTAGCGGCGGTTCGCCTCGAAGGCGTCCGGCGTCCGCGGAGTACCAGAGGCAGCGGGGGTACCGGGAGTACCGGAGGCGGCGGGGGTGCCGGGGGCGGCAGGAGTGTCCGGGCGGTCCGGGGCCTGGTCGTCGATCACGGGCCCAACGTAGCGCGCGGTGTCCGCGAAGCGAAGGGCCGGGGCGGGAAGTCCCCGCCCCGGCCCTCCGGTCGGCCGGGCGTCAGTCCATCTCGACCGCGGCCTCGGCGAACTGTGCCTGGTAGAGCCGGGCGTAGGCGCCGTCGGCGGCGATCAACTCGTCGTGCGAGCCCTGCTCGACGATCGAGCCGTTCTCCATCACCAGGATCACGTCGGCGTCCCGGATGGTGGAGAGCCGGTGGGCGATCACGAAGCTGGTGCGGCCGGTGCGCAGCCGGGCCATGGCCCGCTGGATCAGCACCTCGGTGCGGGTGTCGACGGAGCTGGTCGCCTCGTCCAGGACCAGGATGGACGGCTGGGCGAGGAACGCCCGGGCGATGGTGATCAGCTGCTTCTCGCCGGTGCTGACGTTGGTGCCCTCGTCGTCGATGACGGTGTCGTAGCCGTCCGGCAGGGTGCGCACGAAGCGGTCGACGTGGGCGGCCCTGGCGGCCTCGACGACCTGCTCGCGGGTGGCCGACTCGGCGCCGTAGGCGATGTTGTCGGCGATGGTGCCGCCGAACAGCCAGGTGTCCTGGAGCACCATGCCGATGCCGGAGCGCAGTTCCTCGCGGGACATCGCGGCGATGTCCACGCCGTCGAGGGTGATCCGTCCGGAGCTGACCTCGTAGAACCGCATCAGCAGGTTGACCAGGGTGGTCTTGCCGGCGCCGGTGGGGCCGACGATGGCGACGGTCTGCCCGGGTTCGACCTTGAGCGAGAGGTCCTCGATGAGCGGCTTCTCGGGGTCGTAGCGGAAGGCCACGTCCTGGAAGGCGACCCGGCCGTGCAGTACGTCGGGCCGTTCGGGCATGGCCGGTTCGGGGCTCTGCTCGGGGGCGTCCAGCAGCTCGAAGACGCGCTCGGCGGAGGCGACGCCGGACTGCACCAGGTTGGCCATGCTGGCGACCTGGGTGAGCGGCTGGCTGAACTGCCGCGAGTACTGGATGAACGCCTGGACGTCGCCGATGGACAGCGAGCCGCTGGCCACCCGCAGGCCGCCGACGACGGCGACCAGCACGTACTGGAGGTTGCCGATCAGCATCATCGCGGGCTGGATGGTGCCGGAGATGAACTGGGCCTTGTAGCTGGCCTGGTAGAGCGCGTCGTTGTGCTCGCGGAAGGTCTCCGCGGACTCCTGCTGGCGCCCGAACACCTTGACCAGGGTGTGGCCGGTGTACATCTCCTCGATGTGGGCGTTGAGCTGGCCGGTGGACTTCCACTGCTGGACGAACTGCGGCTGGGCCCGCTTGCCGACCTTGGTGGCGACGATCACCGAGGCGGGCACCGAGACCAGTGCGATCACGGCGAGCAGCGGGGAGATCCAGAACATCATCGCGAGCACGCCGACCACGGTGAGCAGCGAGTTGACGACCTGTCCGATGGTCTGCTGCATGGACTGGCCGATGTTGTCGATGTCGTTGGTGACCCGGCTGAGCACCTCGCCGCGCGGCTGCTTGTCGAAGTAGCTGAGCGGCAGCCGGGAGAGCTTGGCCTCGACGTCCTGGCGCAGCCGGTAGCCGGCGGCCTGGATGGCCCGGGTGGCCAGTCGGCCCTGGAAGATCCCGAAGACGGCGGAGGCGACGTAGATGCCGAGCACCCAGAGCAGGACGGTGCCGATGGCGCCGAAGTCCATGCCCTGGCCGGGGGTGAAGTCGACGGAGGAGAGCAGGTCGGCGACGCCGCCCTCGCCGTGGGCGCGCAGCCCGTCGACGACCTGTTCCTTGGAGGTGCCGGCCTGGAAGCGGGCGCCGACGACGCCGGCGAAGATCAGGTCGGTGGCGTCGCCGAGGATCTTGGGGCCGATGACGGCGCAGCCGATGCCGATGACGCCGAGGATCAGGACGCCGATCAGGGTGTTGCGTTCGGGGCGCAGCAGGCCGAGGACGCGCTTGCCGGAGCCCTTGAAGTCCATGGACTTCTCGGTGCCCTGGCCGCCCATGAAGCGGCCGGGGCCGGCGGGGCCGCGGCGGGCGGCGGCGGCCTGGGAGTCGCTGGGCAGTCCGGTGTCCTTCGGCGGGGCGTCCTTCTTCAGGGTGTCCGTGGGGGCGCCGCCGGGGGCCTGCCCCTTGTCCAGGTCGGGCTTTCCGGGCGTGGTCACGCCGCCTCCTGCTCGGTGAGCTGGGAGAGCACGATCTCCCGGTACGTCGGGTTGTCGGCCATCAGCTCGTGGTGGGTTCCGGTGCCGACGACGGCGCCCTCGTCGAGGACGACGATCCGGTCGGCGTCGCGGATGGTGGACACGCGCTGGGCGACGATCAGGACGGTGGCGTCGGAGGTTTCGCGGGCGAGGGCCTTGCGGAGCTTGGCGTCGGTGGCGTAGTCGAGCGCGGAGAAGGAGTCGTCGAAGAGGTAGACGGATGGCCGGCGGACCAGGGTCCGGGCGATGGCCAGGCGTTGGCGCTGACCGCCGGAGACGTTGCCGCCGCCCTGGGCGATGGGGGCGTCGAGGCCTTCGGGGAGCTTCTCGACGAACTCCTTGGCCTGGGCGATCTCCAGGGCGTGCCAGAGCTCCTCGTCGGTGGCGTCGGGCCGGCCGTAGCGGAGGTTGCTGGCGACGGTGCCGGAGAAGAGGTAGGGCTTCTGCGGGACGATGCCGACGTTCTCGGCGAGTGCGGCGGGGGCGAGTTCGCGGACATCGACGCCGTCGAGCAGGACCTGGCCGGAGGTGGCGTCGAAGAGCCGGGGGACGAGGCCGAGCAGGGTGGACTTGCCGCTGCCGGTGGAGCCGATGATCGCGGTGGTCTCGCCGGGGCGGGCGGTGAGGTCGATGGCGCGCAGCACCGAGGCCTCGGCGCCGGGGTAGCGGAAGTCGACGTCGCGCAGTTCCAGGTTGCCGCGGCGCAGCACCTTCCGGACGGGGTCGGTGGGCGGGACGACGCTGCTGCGGGTGCCGAGGACCTCCTCGATGCGTTCGGCGCAGACCTCGGCGCGCGGCACCATCATGAACATGAAGGTGGCCATCATGACGCTCATCAGGATCTGCATCAGGTAGGAGAGGAACGCGGTGAGCGCGCCGATCTCCATGGCGCCGCTGTCGATGCGGTGGGCGCCGAACCAGAGCACGGCGACGCTGGAGACGTTCACCACCAGCATGACGGCGGGGAACATGATGGACATCAGCCGGCCGACCTGGCGGGCGACCTGGGTGAGGTCCTCGTTGGCGTCGGCGAAGCGGGCCTGCTCCTGGTCGTCCTTGACGAAGGCGCGGATGACCCGGATGCCGGTGATCTGCTCGCGCAGGACCCGGTTCACGGTGTCGATCCGCTCCTGCATGCTGCGGAACCGGGGGCGCAGCGCGCGGACCAGCAGGACCACGACGACGCCGAGCGCGGGGATGACGGCGAGCAGCAGGCCGGACAGCGGGACGTCCTGGTTGAGCGCCATGATGATGCCGCCGACGCACATGATCGGCGCGGCGACCATGAGCGTGAAGCTCATCAGGGCGAGCATCTGGACCTGCTGGACGTCGTTGGTGGTCCGGGTGATCAGGGAGGGGGCGCCGAACTGGCCGACCTCGCGGGCGGAGAAGCTCTGCACCCGGTCGAAGACGGCGGCGCGGACGTCCCGGCCGAAGGCCATGGCGGTGCGCGCGCCGATGAAGACGGCGCCGACCGAGCACAGGGCCTGGAGGACGGTGACGGCGATCATCACCCCGCCGACGCGCAGGATGTAGCCGGTGTCGCCCTTGACCACGCCGTCGTCGATGATGTCGGCGTTGAGCGTCGGCAGGTAGAGCGCCGCGAGGGTGGACACCAGCTGGAGCAGTACCAGCAGGGTGATCGGTCGGGAGTACGGGCGCAGGTACGCCCTCAGCAGTCTGATCAGCACTAGCACACTCTTGTCGTCGCCGGTCGGGTTCGCACCCCAATTCTCCGTGTTCTGTAGCGTCGTACAGGTCATTCGGCGTGCGGGAGCCGGAGGTTTGCCGGGCCTTTGCCGAACGGACGGGTCCGGCACCGGTGGCGCGGGGGCGTGCCGTCGGGCGCTGCCCTCTTACGGAATGACCGGTTTCCCCCTAGGCTGCTGATTGCCCCTTTGTTACTGACCGGTACCGTTCAGGTGAACCGGGGCCCGGCGACCGCCCCCACGGACGCCGCGACAATCCAGACGGCCACCCGCCCCCGGAGGTCCTCGTTGAGTTCCGCGCAGTCCCTGATCGGCTCCGGCAGGTCCGACCTCGTCGCCGGGCGTCCGGCCTCCGTCGCCCACCTGTTCCTGGAGCGGGTCGCCCTGACCCCGAACGCCGAGGCCTACCGCTACCCCTCGCCCGTGGACGAGCAGGCCGCCGACGGCGCGCCCGGCGCCGAGCAGTGGCGCTCGCTCACCTGGGCGCAGACCGCGACCCGGGTCAAGGCCGTGGCCGCCGGCCTGATGGCACTCGGCATCCACCCCGAGGACCGGGTGGCCCTGGCCTCCTCGACCCGGCTCGAATGGATCGTCGCCGACCTCGGCGCCATGTGCGCGGGCGCCGCGATCACCACGGTCTACCCGAGCACCAACGCGGACGAGACGGCGTTCATCCTCTCCGACTCCGGCTCCCGGGCGCTGTTCGCCGAGAACGCGGCCCAGCTGGCCAAGGCCGTCGAGCAGCTCGACCAGCTGCCCGAGCTGCGCACCGTGATCCTCTTCGACGCGCCGGCCGAGGCCCCCGAGAGCGCCGGCCTGGAGCTGCTCACCCTCGCGGAGCTGGAGGAGCGCGGCGCCCGGTACCTGGCGGAGCACCCGGACGCGGTGGAGAAGGCCGTCGACGGGCTCGACAAGGAGCAGCTGGCCACCCTCATCTACACCTCCGGCACCACCGGCCGCCCCAAGGGTGTGCGCCTGGTGCACGACTGCTGGGCGTACGAGGGCCGGGCGCAGGAGGCCAGCGGACTGCTGGGCCCCGACGACGTGCAGTTCATGTGGCTGCCGCTGTCGCACGTGTTCGGCAAGACGCTGATCTCCGGGCAGATCGCCACCGGGCACGTGATGGCGGTGGACGGCCGGGTGGACCGGATCATCCACAACCTGCCGGTGATCCGGCCGACCATCATGGCCTCGGCCCCGCGCATCTTCGAGAAGGTCTACAACGGCATCGCGGGCAAGGCCCGGGCCGAGGGCGGCGCCAAGTACAAGATCTTCCTGTGGGCGGCGAAGGTCGCCCGCGAGCACGCCCGGGCGGTCCAGGAGAGCCGGGTGGCCACCGGCACCGAGACGGCCCCGCTGGGCCTGCGGGCGCAGCACGCGCTCGCCGACAAGCTGGTGTACGCGAAGATCCGGGCGGCCTTCGGCGGCCGGCTGCGCGGTGCGGTCTCCGGCAGTGCCGCGCTCGCCCCGGAGATCGGCTACTTCTTCATCGGCGCCGGGGTGCCGATCCTGGAGGGCTACGGGCTGAGCGAGACCAGCGCCGGCTCCTGCGTCAACCGCGCGGAGGACGTGCGGATCGGCACGGTGGGCCGCCCGCTGCCCGGCACCGAGGTGCGGATCGCCGAGGACGGCGAGATCCTGCTGCGCGGCCCGGGCGTCATGCGCGGCTACCACAACCTGCCGGAGAAGACCGCCGAGGTGCTGGAGTCGGACGGCTGGTTCCACACCGAGGACATCGGCGAGCTCACCCCGGACGGCTTCCTGCGGATCACCGACCGCAAGAAGGACCTGTTCAAGACCTCCGGCGGCAAGTACGTGGCGCCCAGCGAGGTCGAGGGCAAGTTCAAGGCGGTCTGCCCGTTCGTCAGCAACATCCTGGTGATCGGCAACGGCCGCAACTTCTGCACCGCGCTGATCGGCCTGGACGAGGCGGTCCTCCTGCCGTGGGCCGCCGAGCGCGGCCTGGCCGGCAGGAGCTACGCCGAACTGGCCGCCGAGCCGGCCGTGCACCAGCTGATCGAGGGCTTCGTCAAGCGGGTCAACGCCGACCTCCAGCGCTGGCAGACGATCAAGAAGTTCCACCTGCTGCCGCGCGACCTGGACATCGAGCACGGCGAGCTCACCCCGAGCCTGAAGATCAAGCGCCCGGTGGTCGAGCGGACCTACGCGGACGCCGTGGCGGCCATGTACGCGGGCGCCAACGAGGCCTGAGCCGCCCCGCCCCGTACGGCTCACCCGAACGGGTGCGCCGTACGGGACAATGGGCTCATGCCCTCCGCACTCCCCGACGGCGATCCGGTGCCGTCCGACGGTTCCCTGCCCGCGCACGCCCTCGACGGGCTGGGCGACCGGCCGTTCGGCTTCTACCTGCACGTGCCGTACTGCGCCAGCCGCTGCGGCTACTGCGACTTCAACACCTACACCGCCACCGAGCTGCGCTCCTCCGGGGCGGTCGCCTCGCAGGACACGTACGCGGACAACGTGGTCGCCGAGATCCGCCTCGCCCGGAAGGTGCTGGGGGACACGGACCTCCCGGTGCGGACCGTCTTCCTCGGCGGCGGCACCCCGACCCTGCTGCCCGCCCGCGACCTGGTGAAGATGCTCGCCGCGATCCGCGAGGAGTTCGGGCTCGCCGAGGACGCCGAGGTCACCACCGAGGCCAACCCGGAGTCGGTCGACCCGGCGTACCTGGCCGAACTGCGCGAGGGCGGCTACAACCGGCTCTCCTTCGGCATGCAGAGCGCCCGCCCGCACGTCCTGAAGCTGCTCGACCGCCACCACACCCCGGGCCGCCCCGAGGCCTGCGTGGCCGAGGCCCGCGCGGCCGGCTTCGAGCACGTCAACCTCGACCTCATCTACGGCACCCCCGGCGAGTCCGACGACGACTGGCGGGCCTCCCTGGACGCCGCCATCGGCGCCGGGCCCGACCACGTCTCCGCGTACTCGCTGATCGTCGAGGAGGGCACCCGGCTCGCCGCCCGGGTCAAGCGCGGCGAACTGCCGATGATCGACGACGACGTGCACGCCGACCGCTACCTGATCGCTGAGGAGGCGCTCGCCGCCGCCGGCTACTCCTGGTACGAGGTCTCCAACTGGGCCACCGCCCCCGAGGGCCGCTGCCGCCACAACGAGCTGTACTGGACCGGCGCCGACTGGTGGGGCGCGGGCCCCGGTGCCCACAGCCACGTCGGCGGCGTCCGCTGGTGGAACGCCAAGCACCCCGCCGCCTACGCGCAGGCCCTCGCCGAGCAGCGCACCCCGGCGCTGGCCCGCGAGGTGCTGGCCGAGGAGGACCGCCGCGTCGAGCGGATCCTCCTGGAGCTGCGCCTGGTCGACGGCATCCCCCTCGACCTGCTCACCGACACCGGCCGCAGGGCGGCGGACCGGCACCTCGCCGACGGCCTCCTCGCCGCCGGTCCCTACGAGCAGGGCCGCGCCGCGCTCACCCTCCAGGGGCGCCTCCTGGCGGACGCGGTTGTGCGTGACTTGGTGGACTGAGTGTCGTTAACGTGGTGTCAGCCGTCGTAGGGAGCGCGCAATGACCGCCATCGATGACCGGGTGACGGGGATCTTCGAGAATCTGGAGGTCCCCGAAGGCTTCAAAGCCGAGCTCATCAGGGGGGAAATCGTGATGATGGCCGGGCCGGACATGGTCCACAACCTCATCATCCGGGCCATCCAGCACCAGACGCCGTACACCCGGTGGAACGCACTGACCACGCAGGATGTGGCCTTTCCCCGCGAGGCCAGTGAGCCGCAGCCGGACCTGGTCGTGTTTGAGCGGGGGGCTGCGGAGGAGAGCGGTCGGCTGTTGCCCGCGCTTGCGGTCACCCTGGCGGTCGAGGTGGTTTCGAAGACCAGCGTGCTTCGCGACTACCGGACCAAGCGGGAGCTCTATGCAGAGGGCCAGATTCCCGCATATCTGATCGTCGACCCGATCAAGGGTGTCTGTGTCCTGCTCACCGAGCCGAGTCGAGCGGCGGCCTCCGGGCTGCCGGACTACGCGGTCGAGCGGACCGCGAAGTTCGGCGAGTCGATTCCGCTGGATCTGCTCGACATCACGCTGGACACCGCGGAGTTCCGTACCTACTCCTGACCCGGCAGGGCCGTGAAGTCGATCAACTCCTCCACCCGGCCCAGCAGTTCGGGCTCCAGGTCCTTGTAGCTGTTCACCTTCGACAGGATGTGCTTCCAGGCCGCCGGGGTGTCCACCGGCCAGCCGAGGCGGCGGCAGGTGCCCTCCTTCCAGTCCTCGCCCCGCGGGACGGCGGGCCAGCCGGGGATGCCCACGCTGGAGGGCTTCACGGCCTGCCAGATGTCGATGTAGGGGTGGCCGACGACCAGCACCGAGTCGCCGGTGACCCGGGCGGCGATGCGGTGCTCCTTCGTCCCCGGCAGCAGGTGGTCGACCAGGACGCCGAGGCGGCGGCCGGGGCCGGGGGCGAAGTCGGCGACGATCGCGGGCAGGTCGTCGATGCCGCGCAGGTACTCGACGACGACGCCCTCGATCCGCAGGTCGTCGCCCCAGACCCGCTCGACCAGCTCGGCGTCGTGCCGGCCCTCGACGTAGATCCGGGACTCGCGGGCGACCCGGGCGCGGGCGTTCGGGACGGCGACGGAGCCGGAGGCGGTGCGGCCCGGCGTCCGGGCGGGAGCCGGGCCGGCCGGGCGGACCAGGGTGACGGCCCGGCCCTCCAGCAGGAAGCCGCGCGGCACCAGCGGGAACACCCGGTGCTTGCCGAACCGGTCCTCCAGGGTGACGGTGAACCCCTCGGCGGTCTTCTCGCAGCGCACCACCGCCCCGCAGAAGCCGGTCGCCGCCTCCTCGACCACCAGGTCCCGCTCGGCGGGCACCTCCGGGGCGGGCTGCGGCTTCTTCCACGGCGGGGTCAGGTCGGGTCCGTACTGGCGGCTGCGCATACGGGTGATCATAGGGACGGCGGACGGTGTGTCAGAGGCCCGGCGCGCCCCAGACCGGGAACCAGCGGCTCAGGTCCTTCTCCAGCCGCAGGTCGTTCCCCAGCATCGCGTTGACCTGCAGTTCCAGTGGGCTGTTGCGCTTCTCCCCGCCGCCGGGCATCGGGGCGAAGGGGTAGAACGTGCCGCGCTTGTAGAGGTAGACCAGGGCCAGCGACCGCCCCTGCGGATCGCGGAAGGCGACCAGCGAGCAGAGCAGCTGCGGCCCGAAGCCGTTCGCCTCCAGCTCGCTGTTGACCGCGTGCAGGTCGTTGACCAGCTCCGGCAGCTCCTCGGGCCGGTGCCGGGCGAGCAGCCAGGAGTAGCCGTAGTCGTCCTTGGAGGCCTCCACCGGGACGCCGCCGCGCTCGGTGTCGGCGTCCAGCAGGGCCCGGACCTGCTGCTCGACCTGGACGAAGGCCGCGCCCTCGACAGCCGCGAAGCAGACCGAGCCGAGCCCGGTGGGGGTGAACCCGGCCCCGGCCTCCAGGGTGAGCGCGGCGGACGGCACGCCGAACAGCTGGTCGAGGTCGGGCTTGACGGGCTTGGTGCGGCCGAACAGGGTGTCCAGGATTCCCACGGCGGTCCTTTCGCGTCAGGGGCTCGGCGGGTTCAGTGGCCGAGCTGCTCGGAGATCCTCGCCAGCTGCTCCAGCCGCTTCTCCAGGCTGGGGTGGGTGGAGAACAGCTGCGTGGCGGCCTCCCGGGCGCTCAGCGCGGGGGCGAAGTAGAAGGCGTTGTACGGCTGCGCCTGGCGCAGGTCCTTGCTGGGGATGGCCGCGATCTGCCCGGTCACCTTGGTGAGCGCCGAGGCCAGGGCGCTGGGCCGGCCGGTGAGCTGGGCGGCGGCCCGGTCGGCGGCCAGTTCGCGGTAGCGGGAGAGCAGCCGGGTGAGCAGGAAGCTGATCGCGTAGACGACGATCGACACCAGCGGGATGATCAGCGCCAGGATGGCGGCGTTCTGGTCGTTGTTGTTGCGCCCGCCGCCCATGAACCCGCCGTACACGGCGATCCGGGTCATCGCCCCGGCGAGGACGCCGAGGAACCCGGCGATCGTCATCACCGCGACGTCCCGGTGGGCGACGTGCGACAGCTCGTGCGCGAGGACTCCCTCCAGCTCCTCCGGTTCCAGCCGGCGCAGCAGCCCGGTGGTCACGCAGATCACCGCGTTCTGCGGGTTGCGGCCGGTGGCGAAGGCGTTCGGCATGTCGTTGTCGGCGACCGCCACCCGCGGTTTGGGCATGTCGGCCAGGGCGCAGAGCCGGTCGACGGTGCCGTGGAGTTGGGGGAACTGTTCCGGGGACACCTGGCGGGCGCCCATCGCCCGTTCGGTGATCTTGTCGCTGAACCAGAACTGGGCCACGAACAGCCCGCCGGAGATCAGGACGATCAGTGGCCAGGCGCCGCGCAGCAGCGCGATCAGCAGGCCGGTGAAACCGACGTACAGCAACCCGATCACGAACATCGTCGCGACCATGCGGCCGGTCAGGCCGCGGTCGGGCGCGAAACGGGTGTGCTGGCCCGAGCTCGACATCGCTTGCTCCTCCGTTCGCCGTCGCTTTCGATGCTGCCACCCGGACGGCCTCCCGGCACCACCCCGGTGCCGGGAGGATCGAACCGCCGGGGCCCCGCGGGCCGTGTCCGGAACTGCGGGGAGGATCACGTCCCTCGGGCCGTTCCTGCCGTAGGACCCGGGCCTTACACTGGCAGGTACGGTTCTGGCACTCGTACGTTCAGAGTGCCAAGACCGGGGGCCTCCCGGAGCGGCCCGCAGCAGCGAGGGACACAGTCGGACAACGTGCGAAGACGGAGGTGCGTGCCCCATGGCCGGTGAGGTCCGCCAGCTGGACGAACGCAAGCTCGCCGTACTCCGCGCGATCGTGCAGGACTACGTGGGCACCGAGGAGCCGGTCGGCTCCAAGGCCCTGGTGGAACGGCACAACCTCGGGGTCTCGCCGGCGACCGTCCGCAACGACATGGCGGCGCTGGAGGAGGAGGGCTACATCCACCAGCCGCACACCAGCGCCGGCCGCATCCCGACCGACAAGGGGTACCGCCTCTTCGTCGACAAGCTCGCCGAGATCAAGCCGATGAGCGCCCCCGAGCGCCGGGCCATCCGGCACTTCCTGGACGGCGCGGTCGACCTGGACGACGTGGTCGCCCGCACCGTGCGGCTGCTCGCCCAGCTGACCCGGCAGGTCGCGGTGGTGCAGTACCCCTCGCTGACGCGCTCCACCGTCCGGCACATCGAGCTGGTGGCGCTGGCCCCGGCCAAGGTGATGCTGGTACTGATCACCAACACCGGCCGGGTCGAGCAGCGGATGGTCGACTGCCCGGGCTCGGTCGGCGAGACGGTGCTGGCGGACCTTCGGGCCCGGATCAACGCGAGAGCCGCCGGCCGGCGCCTCCCGGAGGTCCCGGGGCTGCTGGAGGAGCTGCCGGCGCTGTTCGAGCAGGCCGACCGGCCGACGGTCAGCACGGTCCTGGCGACCCTGTTCGAGACGCTCGCCGAGCAGAACGAGGAGCGGATCATGCTGGCCGGCACGGCCAACCTGACCCGCTTCGGGCACGACTTCCCGCTCACCATCCAGCCGGTGCTGGAGGCCCTGGAGGAGCAGGTCATCCTGCTCCGCCTCCTGGGTGAGACCGCGGACGCCGCGATGACGGTCCGGATCGGGCGGGAGAACGCCTATGAAGGGCTGAATTCCACGTCGATCGTTTCGGTCGGCTACGGTTCGGGCGACGAGAGCGTGGCGAAACTGGGTGTGATCGGTCCGACCCGGATGGACTACCCCGGCACAATGGGGGCGGTGCGAGCGGTGGCACGGTACGTGGGCCAGATCCTGGCCGAGTCCTAGCAAGGGCCACCGTTAAAATTTTTGACGGTGGCGTCCAGTCGCAGCACTACTACAGGCGGAACAAGCGGAGCATTTGGTGGCCACGGACTACTACGCGGTACTCGGCGTCCGACGGGATGCGGGGCAGGACGAGATCAAGAAGGCGTTCCGGCGCCTGGCACGCGAACTGCACCCGGACGTCAACCCGGACCCGAAGACGCAGGAGCGGTTCAAGGAGATCAACGCCGCCTACGAGGTGCTCTCCGACCCGCAGAAGCGTCAGGTCTACGACCTCGGCGGGGACCCGCTGTCCCCGGGCGGCGGCGGTGCCGGCGGCTTCGGCGCCGGCGCGGCGGGCTTCGGCTTCTCCGACATCATGGACGCCTTCTTCGGCGCCGCGGCAGGCCAGCGCGGCCCGCGCTCGCGCACCCGCCGCGGCCAGGACGCCATGATCCGGCTGGAGATCACCCTGGAGGAGGCCGCGTTCGGCACCACCAAGGAACTCCAGGTCGACACCGCCGTCACCTGCACCACCTGCAGTGGCGAGGGCGCGGCCCCCGGCACCTCGGCGCAGACCTGTGACATGTGCCGCGGCAAGGGCGAGGTCTCCCAGGTCACCCGGTCCTTCCTGGGCCAGGTCATGACCTCCCGCCCCTGCCCGCAGTGCCAGGGCTTCGGCACCGTCGTGCCGACCCCGTGCCCGGAGTGCGCCGGCGACGGCCGCGTGCGCGCCCGCCGCACCCTGACCGTCAAGATCCCGGCCGGCGTCGACAACGGCACCCGGATCCAGCTGGCCGGCGAGGGCGAGGTCGGCCCCGGCGGCGGCCCGGCCGGCGACCTGTACGTCGAGATCGCCGAGACCACCCACGCCATCTTCCAGCGGCGCGGGGACGACCTGCACTGCACCGTCACCATCCCGATGACGGCGGCCTCGCTCGGCACCCGGGTGCCGCTGCAGACCCTGGACGGCCTGGAGGACGTCGACATCCGGCCCGGCACCCAGTCCGGCCAGTCGATCCCGCTGCACGGCCGGGGCATCACCCACCTGCGCGGCGGCGGCCGGGGCGACCTGATAGTGCACGTCGAGGTGAAGACGCCCACCAAGCTCGACGCCGAGCAGGAGGAGCTGCTGCGCCGCCTCGCGGTGCTGCGCGGCGAGGAGCAGCCGTCCGGCCAGTTCGCGCCGGGCCAGCAGGGCCTGTTCTCCCGCCTGAAGGACGCCTTCAACGGCCGGTAGTCGTCCGCGGAGGGGTGCCGGGGGATCCCGGCACCCCTTCCGTGTTCCCGTCCCACTCCTGGAGGTACCCCCGTCATGACCGCGCCCGTCTTCGTCGTCGAGACCGAGCGGATCGCCGCCGCCGTGCCCGGGGCCGTGGTGCGCCTGGACGGCCCGGAGGGGCGGCACGCGGCCGCGGTGAAGCGGCTGGAGCCGGGCGAGGCGGTCACCCTGGCCGACGGGCTGGGACTCGGGGTGGACGGCACGGTCGCCGAGGTGCTCGGCAAGGACGCGATCGACGTGACGGTCGCCGCCGTGCGCCGGGAGCCGGAGCCCGCGCCGCGGATCGTGGTCGTCCAGGCGCTGCCCAAGGGCGACCGCGGCGAGCTGGCCGTGGAGACGATGACCGAGGTCGGCGTGGACGTGGTGATCCCGTGGTCCGCCTCGCGCTGCATCACCCAGTGGAAGGGCGAGCGCGGCGCCAAGGCGCTCGCCAAGTGGCGGGCCACCGCCCGGGAGGCGGGCAAGCAGTCCCGCCGGCTGCGCTTCCCCGAGGTCCGCGAGCCGATGACCACCCGGCAGCTGGCGCCGGTGCTGGCGCGGGCCGCGTTCGCCGCCGTGCTGCACGAGGAGGGCGCCGAGCCGCTGGCGCACGCCGGGCTGCCGGAGGGCGGGGACATCGTGCTGGTGGTCGGCCCCGAGGGCGGGGTCTCCCCGGAGGAGCTGGCCGCCTTCGCCGAGGCGGGCGCCAAGCCGTACCGGCTGGGCTCCTCGGTGCTGCGCACCTCGACCGCCGGGGTGGCCGCCGGCGCGCTGCTGCTCGGGCGCACCGGCCGCTGGTCGTGACGGCCGCTGTGACGGCCGCTGCGACGGCAGCCGTGCAGGCGGTCGGGGCGGCCTGCGGGGCGGTTCCCGGGAGGGCGTAACAGCCCTCCGCGGGCGGCGCCGGAAGTCTGGGAAAAACGGCGCGGATCGTACGCGCACCTGCTTAGGCTGGCCGGGTGACGGACTCCCTGAGCACCTCCTCGAACAGCTCGGCGGGCGCCTACCTGCGCCATCCCCACCTGCACGGCGACCTGGTCGCCTTCGTCGCCGAGGACGACCTCTGGCTCGCCCCGCTGGACGGCGGCCGGGCCTGGCGGCTGACGGCGGACCACCTGCCGGTCCACCACCCGAGGTTCTCCCCGGACGGGCGGCACCTCGCCTTCACCTCCACCCGGGACGGCGCGCCCGAGGTGCACGTGGTGCCGGTGGACGGCGGCCCGTCGCGTCGGCTCACCCACTGGGGCAGCCACCAGACCCGGGTGCTCGGCTGGACCGCCGACGGCCGCCCGATCGCCGCCACCGCCGCGGGCGAGGCCAGTTTCCGCCGCACCTGGGCGCACGCCGTGCCGCTGGACGGCGGCGAGCCGCAGCGGCTGCCGTACGGGCCGGTCGGCGGGCTCGCCTTCGAGCCGGGCGGGGACCGGGTGCTGCTGAGCAGCGTCAACGGTCGAGACCCGGCCTGGTGGAAGCGGTACCGGGGCGGGCGGGCCGGCAAGCTGTGGCTGGGCCGGGACGAGTTCGTCCGCGTCCACGCGGAGCTGGACGGGCAGCTGGACTCCCCGCTGTGGGTGGCCGGGCCGGGCGGGCGGGGCGGCCGGATCGCCTTCCTGTCCGACCACGAGGGCGTCGGCGAGCTGTGGTCCAGCGGCCCGGACGGCACCGACCTGCGCCGCCACACCGCCGACCCGGACGGCTTCTACGCCCGCGGCGCCACCACCGACGGCACCCGGGTGGTCCTCCACCGGGCCGGCGACCTCTGGCTGCTGGACGACCTGGACGGCGCCGAGCCGCGCCGGCTGGACGTCCGCCTCGCCGGTCCGCGGGCCGGGCGCCGCCCCCGCCCGGTGCCCGCCGCGCACTGGCTGGACTCCGTCGCCCCCGACCGCACCGGCCGGGGCAGCGCCGTGGTGGTGCGCGGCAGCGTGCACTGGCTGACCCACCGCGAGGGCCCGGCCCGGGTGCTGGACGAGACCCCGGGCGTGCGCGGGCGGCTGGTCCGGGTGGTGCCGGGCGAGGACGGCGCCCAGGGCGTGCTGTGGGTGTCCGACGCCGAGGGCGAGGACGCCCTGGAGTTCGCCCCCGACCTGCACGGCGCCGAGCGCCGCCGGCTGGCCGCCGGGCAGCTCGGCCGGGTCAACTCGCTGGTGGTCTCCCCGGACGGCAAGCAGGCCGCGCTCGGCGTGCACGACGGCCGGGTGCTGCTGGTCTCGCTGGCCGACGGCGCCGTGCACGAGCTGGACCGCAGCGCCGACGGCGAGGCCGGCGGGCCGGCCTTCAGCCCGGACTCGGCCTGGCTGGCCTGGTCGCGCCCGGTGCGCGGGATGGGCCCCCACTCGCTGCGCCAGATCGTGCTGGCCAACCTGGCCACCCGGACGGTCGGCGAGGTCACCCAGCCGCGCTTCGTGGACACCTCGCCCTCCTTCACCGCGGACGGGCGCTACCTGGCCTTCCTGTCGGTGCGCAACTTCGACCCGGTCTACGACGCGCACGTCTTCGACCTGTCCTTCCCGAACGGCTGCCGCCCCTACCTGGTCACGCTGGCCGCCGACACACCCTCCCCGTTCGGGCCGCAGCGGGCCGGGCGCCCGCTCGGCGGGGAGGAGGACGAGCCGAAGGCCCGGAAGGCGGACGGCGAGGAGGCGGCGGCCGACGCCGCGCCGGTGACCAGGGTGGACCTGGACGGCATCGCCGACCGGATCGTCCCCTTCCCGGTCGAGGGCGGCCGCTTCGAGGACCTGGCCGCCGCCAAGGACGGCGTGCTCTGGACCAGGGCCCCGCTGATGGGCGAACTCGGCGACGAGGCCGCCTCGTTGGACGACGACCGGCCCCGCCCGGTGCTGGAGCGCTTCGACCTGAGGAAGCGCCGGGTCGAGCAGCTGGTGCACGGCCTGGACGGCTTCTCGGTCAGCGCGGACGGTACCCGGGCGGCCGTGCTGGACGAGGGCGAGCTGCGGGTCGTCCCGGCCGACCACAAGGGCGGCGACGACGAGGAGACCACCGTCGACCTCGCCCGGCTGCGGGTGACCGTCGACCCGGCCGCCGAGTGGCGGCAGATGTACGCCGAGAACGGCCGGCTGATGCGGGACAACTTCTGGCGCCCCGACCTCTCCGGCGTCGACTGGGACGGGGTGCTGGAGCGCTACCGGCCGCTGGTCGAACGGGTCGGCTCGCACGACGAACTGGTCGACCTGCTCTGGGAGGTGCACGGCGAACTCGGCACCTCGCACGCCTACGTGATGCCCTACGGCCGGTACACCGAGCCCGCCCGGCGCCAGGGTCTGCTCGGCGCCGACCTGGTCCGGGACGGCGAGCGGTGGCGGATCGCCCGGATCCTGCCCGGGGAGTCCTCCGACCCCAGGGCCCGCTCGCCGCTGGCCGCGCCCGGCGCGGCCGTCCGCCCGGGCGACGCGGTGCTGGCCGTCAACGGCCGCCCGGTGGACCCGGTCACCGGCCCGGCCCCGCTGCTGGCCGGCACGGCGGGCCAGCCGGTCGAGCTGACCGTGGCCGGGAAGGACGGCACCGACCGGCGCCACCCGGTGGTCGTCCCGCTCGCCGACGAGGAGGCGCTGCGCTACCACGACTGGGTGGCCGGTCGGCGGGCCGCGGTGCGCGAGCTGTCCGGCGGGCGGCTGGGCTACCTGCACCTGCCCGACATGCAGACGGCCGGCTGGGCCCAGCTGCACCGCGACCTGAGCAGCGAGATGGCCAGGGAGGGCCTGGTCGTCGACGTCCGGGGGAACCGGGGCGGCCACACCTCGCAGCTGGTGATCGAGAAGCTGGCCCGCCGGATCATCGGCTGGGACGTCATCCGGGACACCGACCACCCGGTGCCCTACCCGGCGGACGCCCCGCGCGGTCCGGTGGTCGCGCTCGCCGACGAGTTCACCGGCTCGGACGGCGACGTGGTCAACGCCGCCGTCCAGGCGCTCGGGATCGGTCCGGTGGTCGGCACCCGCACCTGGGGCGGGGTGATCGGCATCGACAGCCGCTACCGGCTGGTCGACGGCACCCTGGTCACCCAGCCCAAGTACGCGCTCTGGCTGGAGAACTACGGCTGGGGCCTGGAGAACCACGGCGTCGACCCGGACGTCGAGGTGCCGTTCGCCCCGCACCACTGGGCGGCCGGCGAGGACCCCCAGCTGGCCGAGGGCGTCCGGCTCGCCCTGGAGCGGCTCGCCGAGACGCCGGCCCGTACGGCGCCGCCGCTGCCCTGGCGGTAGCGGGGCGCCGTCCTCGCAGCGGGAGGCCGTACCGGCCGGCTTCCCGCTGCGGGGTGCGGGGGCGTGGGTAGGATGCGGGGCTGTTTCTTGATCCACAGCTCACGGGGGAACCACATGGCGCAGGGCTACCCGCCGCCGCAGTACGGCCAGAATCCTTACGCACAGCAGCCGCAGCCCCATCCGCCGGCGCAGCCCTACCAGCAGCCGCCGGCCCAGCCGTACCCGCCGCAGCCGTACCCGCCGCAGCCGTACCCGCCGCAGGGGTACGCCGCGCCGCAGCCGTACCCGCCGCAGGGACACGCCCCGCAGGCGTACCCGCAGCCGTACCCGGACCCCTACCCGCGGAGCGAGCAGCCGCGGCGGGCGCTGCCGCCCTGCCCCAAGGAGGCGGGCGGCGGCCGGCGGTTCCTGGCGATCGTGCTGGACTGGCTGTTCGCGATCGGCCTCGGCTTCGTCGCCGCCAACGCCGCGAGCCGCCCGAGGACCGGGCACGCGGCCGGCCACGCCGTGCAGAGCGGACCGGTGGTGCCCTACTTCGTGGCGCTGCTGGCCGTCGGCCTGGCCGCGTCCTTCCTCAACCAGGTGGTGCTCGCCCGGCTGACCGGCTTCAGCGTCGGCAAGGGGGTCATGGCGATGCGGGTGGTGCGCCGCAAGGGCGTGATGCGGCCCAACACCTGGCGGCTCACCAGGCGCTGGCTGATCGGTTTCGTCATCCTCGCGGTCTCCTTCCTCACCGAGGACTTCGACACGGACGAGGGCGACATCGTCGGCATGCGCTCGGTGCGCTGGAAGCACCTCCAGGAGTACCAGCAGGCCGTCGCCCCGCTCGGCTAGGCTGCGCCCGTACGGCCCCACCACCCGACGTACCGATCCCGAGGAGGGAACCATGGCCGGCGAGCCGCAGCCCGACTGCCTGTTCTGCAAGATCGTGGCGGGCGAGATCCCGGCGACCGTGGTGCGCAAGACCGAGCGCACCCTCGCCTTCCGCGACATCGCCCCCAAGGCGCCCGTGCACGTGCTGGTGGTCCCGCACGCGCACTACCCGAACGCGGCCGCGCTGGCCGCCGCCGAGCCGGAGATCGCCGGCGAACTGCTCGCCGAGGCGGGCGCGGTGGCCAGGGACGAGGGCATCGAGGACTACCGGCTGATCTTCAACACCGGTGCGGGCGCCGGACAGACCGTCTTCCACGCGCACGTCCACGTCCTCGGCGGGGCGAAGATGACCGAGAGCATGGTCTGACCGCAGGTGTCCCAGCGCGAACTCGTCGTCCTCGGCACCGCCAGCCAGGTGCCCACCCGGCACCGCAACCACAACGGCTACCTGCTGCGCTGGGACGGCGAGGGCCTGCTGTTCGACCCCGGCGAGGGCACCCAGCGCCAGATGCTGCACGCCGGGGTCACGGCCACCCAGATCACCCGGATCGCGGTCACCCACTTCCACGGGGACCATTGCCTGGGCCTCGCCGGGGTGATCCAGCGGATCAACCTCGACCGGGTCCCGCACCCCGTCGACGTCTACTTCCCGGCCTCCGGCGAGGTCTACTTCGAGCGGCTGCGGCACTCCACCGCCTACCACGAGACGGCCGTGCTGCGGCCCCGCCCGATCGACGAGCCCGGGCCGCTGCCCGCGCCCGGCGCCCGCTTCGCGCTGGACGCCGTCCGGCTGGACCACCCGGTGGAGTCCTTCGGCTACCGGCTGTCCGAGCCGGACGGCCGCCGGCTGGTGCCGCAGCGGCTCGCCGCGCTCGGCGTGCGCGGCCCGGCGGTCGGCCGGCTCCAGCACGAGGGCGCGATCGAGGTGGACGGCCGCACCGTCACGCTGGGCGAGGTCAGCGAGCCGCGGCCGGGCCAGAAGTTCGCCTTCGTGATGGACACCCGCCTGTGCGAGGGCGTGCACACCCTCGCCGAGGGCGCCGACCTGCTGGTCGTCGAGGCGACGTTCACCGACGCCGACGCCCGCCTCGCGGAGGAGCACGGCCACCTCACCGCCGGGCAGGCCGCCAAGGTCGCCGCCGAGGCCGGGGTGCGCACCCTGGTGCTGACCCACTTCTCGCAGCGCTACCCGGACCTCGGCCAGCACCTGGCCGACGCCCGCAAGCACTTCGACGGGGAACTGGTGCTGGCCGCCGACCTCGACCGGGTGCCCGTCCCGGCCCGCCGCCCGTCGTGACCGGCCCGGGAACCGCCGAGCCGCGGCCGGCGGGAAAAATACGCTCGCATCGGCCTCCGATCTGCCGCAGCATCGTCGGGTGCGGCCCCGCCGCCCGCCACGGCGATCACGCTCGCGGCGTACCCTGGTGCCCCGGAGACACCGAGCGGCACCCGAGACCACGGATGGGATGAGGCAGGCCCCAGCGCCGACCTATGAGTGACACATCGCAGACCCGTACCAACGGACAGTCGCGCACCGAACCGGCCGACGACGGCCGCGTCAGCGCCCGGATCGTCATCCCCGAGAAGCACCCGATGGTCACCCTGCTCGGCACCGCGGACTCGCTGCTGCGCGTGATCGAGCAGGGCTTCCCCGCCGCCGACATCCACGTCCGCGGCAACGAGGTGACCGCCACCGGAGCCCGGGCCGAGGTCGCCCTCGTGCAGCGGCTCTTCAACGAGATGATGCTGGTGCTGCGCACCGGCCAGCCCCTGACGGAGGACTCCGTGGAGCGCTCCATCGCCATGCTCCGCAGCCAGGAACAGGACCCGGACAGCCCGGCGCCCTCCCAGGTGTTCACCGCGAACATCCTGTCCAACCGGGGCCGCACGATCCGCCCGAAGACCCTCAACCAGCAGCGCTACGTCGACGCGATCGACAAGCACACGATCGTCTTCGGCCTCGGCCCGGCCGGCACCGGCAAGACCTACCTGGCGATGGCGAAGGCCGTCCAGGCCCTCCAGGCCAAGGAGGTCAACCGGATCATCCTGACCCGCCCGGCGGTCGAGGCGGGGGAGCGGCTGGGCTTCCTGCCCGGCACCCTCTACGAGAAGATCGACCCGTACCTGCGCCCGCTGTACGACGCGCTGCACGACATGATGGACCCGGACTCCATCCCGCGCCTGATGGCGGCCGGCACCATCGAGGTCGCCCCGCTCGCGTACATGCGCGGCCGCACCCTCAACGACGCCTTCATCATCCTCGACGAGGCCCAGAACACCTCGCCCGAGCAGATGAAGATGTTCCTCACCCGCCTCGGGTTCAACTCCCGGGTGGTGGTCACCGGCGACACCAGCCAGATCGACCTCCCGGGCGGCACCCGCAGCGGACTCAAGGTCGTCCAGGAGATCCTGGCCGACGTGCCCGACATCCACTTCTCCGTCCTCACCAGCACCGACGTGGTCCGCCACAAGCTGGTCGGCCGGATCGTGGACGCCTACGAGCGCTGGGACGCCCGGCAGGAGGCCGAGGACGGCTCCCCGGCTCCCCGCAAGCCCGCCCAGCGGCGCCCCGGCAAGGCCACCGCGCCCCGCGCTCCCCGACAGTCCCATCGCACCGAAAGCTGAGCACACAGCCCGTCATGTCGATCGACATCGCCAACGAGTCCGGTTGGGAAGCCGACGAGGAGTCCATCCTCGACGTCGCCCGCTTCGCCCTGGACAAGATGCGGATCCACCCGCAGTCAGAACTGTCCGTGATCCTGGTGGACAGTGCGGCGATGGAGGAGCTGCACATCCAGTGGATGGACCTGCCCGGGCCCACCGACGTGATGTCCTTCCCGATGGACGAGCTGCGTCCCGGCAAGGAGGGCGACGAGCTGCCGCAGGGCCTGCTCGGCGACATCGTGCTCTGCCCCGAGGTCGCCGAGCAGCAGGGCCAGGCCGCCCCCTCCAAGCACTCGATGGACGAGGAGCTGCAACTGCTCACCGTGCACGGGGTGCTGCACGTCCTCGGCTACGACCACGAGGAGCCGGAGGAAGAGGAGGAGATGTTCGCCCTCCAGAAGCGCATCCTGGACGACTGGCGGGCGGGCCGCGGCCTCGGCGGCATCTCCCCGGCCCCCACCACCCACTGAGCGCGGAGCCCGAACCCCTGTGAGTGGTGAGAGTACGAGCTTCATCCTCGGTGCCGTGCTGCTCGTCGTGCTCGGCTGGCTGGCCGCGTGCGCCGAGGCGGGCATCTCCCGGGTCTCCCGGTTCCGGGCGGAGGAGGCGGTGCGCAGCGGCCGGCGCGGCTCCGCGCGGCTGCTGACCGTCGCCTCCGACCCGATCCGCTACCTCAACCTGGCCACCCTGATCCGGGTGGCCAGCGAGATGGCGGCGGCCGTCCTGGTCACCGTGGTGTGCGTGCGCAACGTGGCGCCCACCTGGCAGGCCGTGCTGCTGGCGTTCGGCGTGATGGTGCTGGTGTCCTTCGTCGCGGTGGGGGTCTCGCCGCGCACGATCGGGCGCCAGCACCCGATCACCACGGCGACCGCGGCCTCCTTCGTGCTGCTGCCGCTGGCCGCGGTGCTGGGCCCGATCCCGCGGCTGCTGATCCTGCTCGGCAACGCGCTGACTCCGGGCAAGGGCTACCGGGAGGGTCCGTTCGCCTCGGAGGCGGAGCTGCGGGCCCTGGTGGACCTCGCCGGGAAGGACGACCTGATCGAGGACGAGGAGCGCCGGATGGTGCACTCGGTCTTCGAGCTGGGCGACACCATCGTGCGCGAGGTGATGGTGCCGCGCACCGACCTGGTGATGATCGAGCGGCACAAGACCGTCCGGCAGGCGCTCACCCTGGCGCTGCGCTCCGGCTTCTCGCGCATCCCGGTGGTCGGCGACAACGAGGACGACGTGGTCGGCATCGTCTACCTCAAGGACCTGGTGCGGCGCACCCACATCAACCGGGACGCGGAGTCCGAGGAGGTCGGCGCGGTGATGCGCCCGGCCGTCTTCGTCCCCGACTCCAAGCCGGCCGGCGACCTGCTGCGCGAGATGCAGCAGCGCCGCTCGCACGTGGCGATCGTGATCGACGAGTACGGCGGCACGGCCGGGCTGGTCACCATCGAGGACATCCTGGAGGAGATCGTCGGCGAGATCACCGACGAGTACGACCGGGAGATCGCCCCGGTGGAGGACCTCGGCGACGGCTCGTACCGGATCACCGCCCGGCTGCTGGTGGAGGACCTGGGCGAGCTGTTCGGCATCGAGCTGGAGGACGAGGACGTCGAGACCGTCGGCGGCCTGCTGGCCAAGCACCTGGGCCGGGTGCCGATCCCCGGCTCGTCCTGCGAGATCCCGCTGCCCGAGCCGGTCGGGGGCGGCCTGACCGGCATCCTGCTGACCGCCGAGTCCTCGGCCGGCCGCCGCAACCGGATCGGCTCCATGGTCGCCGCCCCCGTCCGCCGCACCGAGGACGCCGGGGCCCCGGCGGGCGAGTAGCGGGCGGGCGGTCGCCGAGCGACCATGGAGGGCATGACGCACAAACTTCGCGCGGAGTACGGCCCGCAGGGGGCGGCCGGCGGAGTCAAGTCCTGGCACGTGGTGCGGGACGAGGACCTGTCGGTGGCGCTCTGCGGCCGGGACATGCCCGACGACGCCGAGACGCGGCCCGAGGAGGAGTGGGGCACCGGGCTTCGCTGCTGCCAGCAGTGCGGCTCGCTCTACATGCACGAGACCCCGCACATGGAGAAGCTCCATCCCTACAGCTAGACCATGGCCGAGCTCTGGAGGTCGCCATGAAGCTGCAAGACACGCTGAAGCCCGTCGACCGCCGTCTCGCCATGGTGTGGCGGATCGGGGCGGGGGCCGGGGGGATCTTCCTGATCGTGTTCGGGAGCCTGGGGCTGGCCGACCACCCCGGTTTCCTGTCCACCCACGGCGACCAGGTCGCCGGGCTGTCGACCAACGGGGCGCTGAGCATCCTGTCCATCGTGGCGGGCGCGGTCCTGCTGGTGGGGGCGGTGATCGGCGGGAACTTCGCGTCCAACCTCAACATGGCGGTGGGCGTGCTGTTCGTCCTGTCCGGTTTCTACGGCCTGACGGTGCTGGAGCGGCCGGAGGCGAACATCCTCAACTTCCGGATGTCGAACGTGCTGTTCGCGTTCATCTTCGGGATCGTCCTGACGACCTTCGGGATGTACGGCCGGGTGAGCAGCCACCTGCCGCACGACAACCCGTTCTGGCGCCAGCGCATCGGGCGCGAGGAGCCGATGCCGTCCGGGCCGAAGACCTTCGTCAAGGTCCTGCACCCGAACCCGGGGCCGACCCACCCGGTCGGCCACTGAGCGGCGCCGGGTGCCTATGCTCGGCGGCATGAGTGACATCGTCGAGCTCGACCCCGAAGACAAGAAGATCATCACCCTGGCCCGCTCGGCCCGCGCCCGCAACGGCGTCGCCGAGGGGGCCGCGGTGCGTGACGAGACCGGACGCACCTACGTGGCCGGGACGGTCGCGCTGGAGTCGCTGCGGCTGAGCGCCCTCCAGGCGGCGGTGGCGATGGCGGTGGCCAGCGGCGCCAGGTCGCTGGAGGCGGCGGCCGTGGTGAGCGAGGCGGAGCAGCCGGCCGAGGCGGACCTGGCGGCCGTGCGGGACCTGGGCGGGGCCGGGACGCCGGTGCTGCTGGCCGGGCCGGACGGGGCGCTGCGGGTGTCCGCCGAGGCGCGCTGAGGCCCGGCGGGGCCCGGTGGGAGGCCTGGGCGGGGTCGCCGGGGGCCGTGCCCCGGGCCTTCGGCGGCCGTGTCGAGGGGCATGGTCCCGGCCCACGCCCGGCAGATAATCTCACCGGGGGAGTGGATGCGCTGAGGGGGCTGGGGCATGGGGGCGGTGGCGTTCTTCGCCGGGCTGCTGCTGTTCGTGATGGGGCTGGGCAAGTGGCAGGAGACCAGGTCGGAGCTCTGGCTCTTCGGCTCGCTCGGCTTCCTGCTGGTGCTGGTGGTGGTCTCGCTGATCCCCACCGACGGCAAGGGCGGGAAGGGCGGGAAGAAGGGCTGAACGCGCCCCCGAACACCCCCGGGGGTGGGCCCGGACGGCGGGGCTCCGGTGATCAGGGAGAATGGAGCCCATGAATGCCCCTTCCTCCTCGTACCGCTCCGGGTTCGCGTGCTTCGTCGGCCGGCCCAACGCGGGCAAGTCGACCCTGACCAACGCCCTGGTGGGGACGAAGGTCGCGATCACCTCCGACCGCCCGCAGACCACCCGGCACACCGTGCGCGGCATCGTGCACCGCCCGGACGCCCAGCTCGTCCTGGTCGACACCCCCGGCCTGCACAAGCCGCGCACCCTGCTCGGCGAACGCCTCAACGACCTGGTCCGCAGCACCTGGGCCGAGGTCGACGTGATCGGCTTCTGCCTGCCCGCCGACCAGAAGATCGGCCCCGGCGACAAGTTCATCGCCAAGGAGATCGCCGGGATCAAGAAGACCCCGAAGGTCGCCATCGTCACCAAGACCGACCTGGTCGACTCCAAGCGCCTGGCCGAGCAGCTGATCGCCATCCACCAGCTCGGCATCGAGCTGGGCTTCGAGTGGGCCGAGATCATCCCGGTCTCCGCCGTGGGCGACAAGCAGGTGGAACTGGTCGCCGACCTTCTCACCAAGCTGCTGCCGGAGGGCGACCAGCTCTACCCGGAAGGCGACCTCACCGACGAGCCCGAGCAGATCATGGTCGCCGAGCTGATCCGCGAGGCCGCGCTGGAGGGCGTGCGCGACGAACTGCCGCACTCGCTGGCCGTGGTGGTCGAGGAGATGCTGCCGCGCGAGGGCCGCCCGGCGGACCGCCCGCTGCTGGACATCCACGCCAACGTCTACATCGAGCGGCAGAGCCAGAAGGCGATCGTGATCGGCGCCAAGGGCTCGCGGCTCAAGCACGTCGGCACCACCGCCCGCAAGCACATCGAGGCGCTGCTCGGCACGCCGGTCTACCTGGACCTGCACGTCAAGGTCGCCAAGGACTGGCAGCGCGACCCCAAGCAGCTGCGCAAGCTCGGCTTCTGAGTCCGGGCTCCGGACCGGCGGGTTCGAGCCACCGGGAGGCCCTGGGCCCGTTCGGACGTTGTGCGTCCGGGCGGGCCCTCGCCGTGGTCCGGCCGTACGCGACGTCAGAAGGGGCACAGCGCGATGAAGTTGCACACCCGGGAGTGGGCGCGGGGACCGGCTGGCCGTGCTGGTGCACGGCATCATGTCCGACCACCGCACCTGGCGGCTGATCGGTCCGGCGCTGGCCGAGCGGGGCTACCGGGTGCTCGCGGTGGACCTGCGCGGGCACGGGCGCAGCCCGCGCGGCACCGGCGGGAGCCCGCTGGAGCGCTACCCCCTGGAGGCGTACTCCGACGACCTGGTGGAGAACCTGCCGACCGGCGTCGAGCTCGCGATCGGCCACTCGCTGGGCGGCATCGCGCTGGCGGGCGCGGTCGAACGGCTGGAGCCGGCCCGCGCGGTGTACGTCGATCCGGCCTGGCGGTTCGCCCAGACCGGGATGGACCCGCGGGTGATGGCTGAGCTGAGGCACCTCACCCGGGAGCAGATCGTCGCGCTCAGCCCGAGCTGGGAGCCGGACGACGTGGACGCCGAACTCGCCGCCGCGGCCGCCTGGGACGAGGACTCGGCGTGGGCCCTGGCCGACCAGAGCTCGGACCTGCCGGCCGGGCCGGCGGTGCCCTCGCTGGCGGTGCTGGCCGACCGCAGCCTGCTGGTGGACGCGTCCAGCGCCCGGGCGCTGCGCGCCCGGGGCTTCGAGGTGCGCACCGTGCCCGGCGCGGGCCACACCGTCCACCGGGACGACCCGGCCGGCTTCCTGGCCGCGCTCGACGGCTGGCTCTGACCCTCCGGGGCCCTGGTGCTACGCGCCCTCGCGCAGCACCAGGGAGATCAGCTCGCGCTGCGAGTCGGTGAGCTTCGGGTCGGCGCAGTACACCGACCGGCCGTCGACGGTGATCTCGTAGTGGAAGCCGTCCGGCACCCCGTACGAGGGCGCGCGCAGCCCGCCCGCGACGGCCTCGCGGGCGAGCGCGTGCACGTGCGGGGCGTCCGTGCGGTCGGCGGTGTCGATCTCCGCCTGGCGGACGAGCCCCGCGAAACCGCCGGTCCGGGTCACCTGGATACGCATGGTGTCCATGGTGCTACGCAGGGAGGGGTTTTGCCGGGCTTTTCCCGGACCGTGACCTTAAGCCCGCCTCAACCCGGTCTCAACCACCCTTCAGGCGCGCTCCGGTGGCTCCGGACGGGCTCCCGGGGCTCCGGGCGAGCCCCGCGGGCCGCGCCCCCGGAGGGTCACCCCGGGCTGACCCCGACCTGCGCCCAGGAGGCCGTGACGGTGTCCACGACCGACCGGTCGTCGGGGTAGCGGGCC
This sequence comes from Kitasatospora sp. NPDC058048, assembly GCF_042885555.1. NCBI lineage: Bacteria > Bacillati > Actinomycetota > Actinomycetes > Kitasatosporales > Streptomycetaceae > Kitasatospora > Kitasatospora sp. NPDC058048. The sequence continues at coordinate 46,875 of NZ_JBHVRT010000032.1, forward strand.
TTGGCGGCGGCCACGGTGGCCCGGGCGAAGGCGGTGAAGTCGGCGTCGGCGGGCAGCGTGCGCCCGGTCAGCGCGTCGTACCAGATCCGCCCCGCGCGCTCCCAGGCCGAGCCGCCGAGCGCGGTGGCCAGCAGGTAGAACGCGTGGTTGGGGATGCCGGAGTTGATGTGCACCCCGCCGTTGTCCTGGGAGGTGTTCACGTAGTCCCGCATGTGCGCGGGCTGCGGGTCCTTGCCCAACTGCGGGTCGTCGTAGGCGGTGCCGGGCGCCTTCATCGAGCGCAGCGCCACGCCCTGCACGCCCGGGGCGAGCAGCCCGGCGCCGATCAGCCAGTCGGCGTCGGCGGCGCTCTGGTGCAGCGAGTACTGCTTGACCAGCGAGCCGAAGACGTCGGAGACCGACTCGTTGAGCGCGCCGGGCTGGTCCTGGTAGTCCAGCCCGGCGGTGAACTGGGTGACGCCGTGGGTGAGTTCGTGGCCGATGACGTCGATGCAGGCGGTGAAGTCGCCGAACACCACGTTGTCGCCATCGCCGAACACCATCTGGTGGCCGTTCCAGAAGGCGTTGTCGTAGTTGCGGCCGTAGTGGACGCTGGCGTCCAGCCGCAGGTTCCGGTCGTCGATCGAGTGCCGGCCGAAGACGTCGGCGTAGAGCGCGAAGGTGGCGCCGAGGCCGTCGTAGGCGTGGTTGACGGAGCTGTCGGAGGACGCGCCGCGGCCCTCGGTGCGCACGCTGCGCCCGGGCAGCCGCTGGCCGTGTCCGGCGTCGTAGATCACCCGGTTGAGGCCCGGGGCGGCGGCGACGGGCGGGGGCGGGGAGAGTCGGGCCGCGCGGTGCGCCGCGTCGAGGGCCAGGGAGTGGACGGCGGGCTCGTGACCGGCCTCGGCGAGGCGGTCCAGGACGTACGGCGGGACGATCGTGCAGATCGGTACTGCTGCAGTCATGTGGCCCAGGGTGAGGCTTCGATGACCGGTTGTCACCACCTTTGGCATGACCGGTCGACGTCTCAAGGAGTGGAACGGAAGCCCGGATCACTTCGGGGGCGTGCGGCGCTGGGTTACGCTGGGGCCATCATGCGCAACGGGCTGCTTCTTCTTAGCTGCCGCGTCGAGGGCCTGTAGTCCACCGGGCCGGCACCCTCGCCGCGGGGAACGAGCTGTGCGCGCGATCGGCGATCCAATGGTGTATCGCGAGCGGCAGCCGAGGCCGGCCAGTCGGTGTCGACCAGGTGTTGACCCCTCCCGACCCGCCCGCACCACGCATCACAGGAAGCCGAGTCACCTCCATGACCGAGCAGAACTCCGCCGCGTCCGTTCCCGCCGGCCGTCCCTTCGTCGACCGCCCCACCCCGATCACCGCCGCCTCGGTGCGCCAGCGGCCCTCGGGCATGCGTCACGGGCGCTACCTGCCGTTCGGCACCGTCGACCTGGCGGACCGCAGCTGGCCGGAGAAGGTGATCACCAAGGCGCCGCGCTGGCTCTCCACCGATCTGCGCGACGGCAACCAGGCGCTGATCGACCCGATGTCGCCGGCCCGCAAGCGCATGATGTTCGACCTGCTGGTGAAGATGGGCTACAAGGAGATCGAGGTCGGCTTCCCCTCCTCCGGGGCCACCGACCACGCCTTCGTGCGCTCGCTGATCGAGGAGGGGGCGATCCCCGAGGACGTCACCATCTCGGTGCTGACCCAGGCCCGCGAGGAGCTGATCGAGAAGACCGTGGAGTCGCTGGTCGGAGCCCCGCGGGCGACCGTCCACCTGTACAACGCGACCGCGCCGCTGTTCCGCCGGGTGGTGTTCCGTAACGACAGGGCGGCCACCAGGGCGATCGCCACCGAGGGCACCCGGCTGGTGATGGAGTACGCGGAGAAGCTGCTGGGCGACGACACCGTCTTCGGCTACCAGTACTCGCCGGAGATCTTCGTCGACACCGAGCTGGACTTCGCGCTGGAGGTCTGCGAGGCGGTCATGGACGTCTGGCAGCCGGGCGAGGGCCGCGAGATCATCCTGAACCTGCCCGCCACCGTCGAGCGGGCCACCCCGAACGTCCAGGCCGACCAGTTCGAGTGGATGTCGCGCCACCTGTCCCGCCGCGAGTTCGTCTGCCTGTCGGTGCACCCGCACAACGACCGCGGCACCGCCGTCGCCTCCGCCGAGCTGTCCTACATGGCGGGTGCCGACCGCATCGAGGGCTGCCTGTTCGGCCAGGGCGAGCGGACCGGCAACGTCGACCTGGTGACGCTGGGGATGAACCTGTTCTCGCAGGGCATCGACCCGCAGATCGACTTCTCCGACATCGACGAGGTGCGCCGCACCGCCGAGTACTGCAACCAGATGGAGGTGCACCCGCGCCACCCGTACGCCGGCGACCTGGTGTACACCTCCTTCTCCGGCTCGCACCAGGACGCCATCAAGAAGGGCTTCGACGTCCTGGAGGCGGACGCCAGGGCCGCGGGCGTACCGGTGCACGAGCACACCTGGGGCGTGCCGTACCTGCCGATCGACCCGAAGGACGTCGGCCGCACCTACGAGGCGGTCATCCGGGTCAACAGCCAGTCCGGCAAGGGCGGCGTGGCGTACGTGCTGAAGAACGACCACAAGCTGGACCTGCCGCGCCGGATGCAGATCGAGTTCTCCCGGATCATCCAGGCCAAGACCGACGCCGAGGGCGGCGAGGTCAGCCCGGCCGAGATCTGGCGGGTCTTCGAGGACGAGTACCTGCCGACCACCGACAACCCGTGGGGCCGGATCTCGCTGAGCGGTTCGCGCACCCTGACCACCGAGGACGGCCGGGACGCGCTGACCGCCGAGGCCCTGGTGGACGGCGTCCCGACCACCCTGACCGGTGCCGGCAACGGCCCGGTCTCGGCCTTCGCCGACGCGCTGGCCCGGATCGGCGTGGACGTGCGCGTCCTGGACTACGCCGAGCACGCGCTGAGCGAGGGCGGCGACGCCCAGGCCGCCGCGTACGTGGAGTGCGCGGTGGACGGCAAGGTGCTGTGGGGCGTGGGCATCGACGGCAACACCGTGCTGGCCTCGCTGAAGGCCATGATCAGCGCCGTCAACCGCTCGCAGCGCGGCTAATTCGAACGAGTGGTGTGCGAAGGGCCGTCCCGCGGGGCGGCCCTTCGCCGTGCCGGCCTGGGGTTGTGTCCTGCGCCACATTTTTTCGAATCGGAAGCCGTTCGAGGTACTGACACGTGCCGGTAACCGTGGCAACATCGATCCACCGGAAAGCCGGGTCGGTGGGACGGCCTCGGTGTCCGGTCGCGTGACCTGCCCATTGTCGAGCAGGCCGCCTGCCATGTCTGGGGAGTGGCGCCGTGACCAGGTTGTGGGGTGTTCGCCCGCGGTGGCGGACTGACGTTCTCGGTGACTTCTTCTGCCCTGGCTGTGGCGGGGACCGCAACTACCGCCGGCAGCACGGCCGGCGGTGGCTGCGGTTGCTGGGGACCCCGGTGGTCCCGCTCGGTCCGGTGATCGGCAGTGTGCAGTGCACCAGCTGCCACGGCCGGTACGGCGTCGAGAGCCTGGAGCAGCCCACCAGCGTGCGCCTCGGCGCGATGCTGCGGGACGCCCAGTACACCATCGCACTGGCCCTGCTCGCGGCCGGCGGCACCGCCCACCGGGCGGCCCGCGACGCGGCCTGCGCGGCGGTCCGCGAGGCCGGGTTCGAGGACTGCGGCGAGGCCCAGGTGCTGGCCGCGCTCGCCGCGCTCTCCGGGCTCGGCGGCGAACTCCACGACGCCCGGGGGATGTCCGGCGGACTGGCCGTCGAACTGCACGCGGTGCTCGAACCGCTCACCCCGCACCTGGCCCACCACGGCCGCGAGCGGCTGCTGCTGCAGGGCGCGGCGATCGCCCTGGCGGACGGGCGCTACCTGCCGCAGGAGCGCGACGCGCTCGCCGCGGTCGGGGGCTGCCTGGACCTGCCGAAGTCCCGGGTCGGGGCGCTGCTGGAGGCGGCGACCAGGACCCCGTACAAGTAGCACCGCCGGCCGGCCCGCCCGCAGCGCTGCTCGCCGACCACCTCTCACCGCTCACGATCACCGCTCACGATCACTGCTCGCGATCACCGGCCACCGCCACCGCCCGCCGAGCGTCGTCCGGACCTCCGGAACCCGCAGACCATCTCCGAATCCCCCACAACGGGCCTTGGACTCCCCACCCCGGGCCCGCCGTGACCCGCACCGCATGGCCTCCCCCACGGCCGCCGGTGCGGGCAACACGGCTGTCCGGCGCCGGGGGGCGGTGGGGGAGAATGGTCCCCATGAGTCTTTTCCGGGACGACGGCGTCGTGCTGCGGGCGCAGAAGCTCGGCGAGGCCGATCGGATCATCACCCTGCTGACCCGCAAGTACGGCAAGGTGCGGGCGGTGGCGCGCGGGGTGCGGAAGACCAAGTCCAAGTTCGGTGCCCGCCTGGAGCCGTTCTCGCACGTGGACGTGCAGTTCTTCAGCCGGGGGAGTGAGCTGATCGGCCGCGGATTGCCGCTCTGTACCCAGGTGGAGACCATCGCGCCGTACGGCGGCCCGATCGTCGCCGACTACGGCCGCTACACGGCCGGCACCGCGATGCTGGAGACCGCCGAGCGGTTCGCCGAGAACGAGGGCGAGCCGGCCGTCCAGCAGTACCTGCTGCTGGTCGGCGGGCTGCGCACGCTGGCGGCCGGGCTGCACGAGTCGCACCTGGTACTGGACGCCTTCCTGCTGCGCTCGCTCGCGGTGAACGGGTACGGCGCGAGCTTCACCGACTGCGCCAAATGCGGCTTGGAAGGGCCGAACCGTTTCTTCTCCCTCCCCGCGGGCGGGGTGCTCTGCGGGGACTGCCGAGTGCCTGGATGTGCCGTACCCTCCCCTGAGACACTGGTACTGCTCGGGGCGCTGCTGTCAGGGGACTGGCAGACGGCCGACGCCTGCGAGCCGCGGTACTGGCGGGAGGGCAGCGGCCTGGTCGCGGCCTATCTGCAGTGGCACCTGGAGCGGGGCATCCGCTCGATGAGATACGTGGAGAAGTGAGCACATGGCAGCGCGACGGCTCTTCGGCGGCGGCAAGCAGCGGACGTACGTCCCCCCGACCCCGCACCCCAGCGGCGCACAGCCCCCGAAGATCCCCGGCGAGCTGGTCCCCGAGCACGTCGCGATCGTGATGGACGGCAACGGCCGCTGGGCCAAGGAGCGCGGGCTGCCCCGCACCGAGGGCCACAAGGTCGGCGAGACCGTGGTGCTGGACGTCCTCAAGGGCGCCATCGAGCTCGGCGTCAAGAACATCTCGCTGTACGCGTTCTCCACCGAGAACTGGAAGCGCTCGCCCGACGAGGTGAAGTTCCTGATGAACTTCAACCGGGACGTCATCGCCCGCCGCCGCGACGAGATGGACGCGATGGGCGTGCGGATCCGCTGGGCGGGCCGGATGCCCAAGCTGTGGAAGAGCGTCGTCCAGGAGCTCCAGGTCGCCGAGGAGCAGACCAAGGACAACGACGCCGTCACGCTCTACATGTGCGTCAACTACGGCGGCCGGGCCGAGCTCGCCGACGCGGCGCAGGCGATCGCCCAGGACGTCGCGGCCGGGAAGCTCGACCCGAAGAAGGTCAACGAGAAGACCCTGGCCAAGTACATGTACCACCCGGACATGCCGGACGTGGACCTCTTCCTGCGCCCCAGCGGCGAGCAGCGCACCTCCAACTTCCTTCTCTGGCAGTCGGCTTACGCCGAGTTCGTGTTCCAGGACGTGCTCTGGCCGGACTTCGACCGCCGTGACCTGTGGCGCGCCTGCGAGCAGTACGCGATGCGCGACCGGCGCTTCGGCGGGGCGATCCCCAACGAGGTCGGCGCGCCGGTGCCGTCCCAGCGCTGACGGGCGACGGCCCCGAGGGCCGTGCCGGACGCACCGGACGCGACGGCCGTATCGGACCAAAAGGAGAGGACCCGCCGGGATCTGCCCGGCGGGTCCTCTCCTTCGTGTCGGCGGCTCAGGCCTTCTTGGCGCACTCCGCACAGGTCCCGAAGATCTCCAGGGTGTGCGCGATGTCGCTGAAGCCGTGCTCGGCGGCGACCGAGTTGGCCCAGCGCTCCACCGCGGGGCCCTCCACCTCGACGGTCGCGCCGCAGTGCCGGCAGACCAGGTGGTGGTGGTGCCCGCTGCTGCACCGGCGGTAGACCGCCTCGCCGTCGGCGGTGCGCAGCACGTCCACCTCACCGGCGTCCGCGAGCGACTGGAGCGTGCGGTAGACCGTGGTCAGACCGACGGAGTCCCCGCGGTGCTTGAGCAGGTCGTGGAGCTCCTGCGCGCTGCGGAAGTCCGCGATCTCGTCCAGGGCTGCCGAGACGGCGGCACGCTGCCGGGTCGAGCGGGCGCGCGGCGACGGGCCTGCGGTGGTCACCGTGGGTCCTCCTGGGGTCGTGGGCGTCTCGCACATCATTGTGCCAGCCCGGCCCGCCGCTCAGGGGTGGTCGTGCCGGACGGCCCGGAGACGGCCTGCCCGGGCAGTTCGACGTCGCACACCTTCGGTCCGTTCTCGCCCGTGCCACGGTGGCGCCGCCGGGCCAGTGGCGCGGCGAGCAGGCTGAACACCGCGAAGACCGCGATGGCGAGCAGCACGATGGCCGGGCCGGAGGGCACGTCGAGGTGGTAGGAGCCGGTGACGCCGGCCAGCGAGACGACCACGCCGAGCGCGATCGAGGCGGCCTGGGTGGCGGCGAAGGAGCGGGTGAGCTGCTGGGCGGCGACCACCGGGACCACCATCAGCGCGCTGACCAGCAGCAGCCCGACCACCCGCATGGCGACCGTGACGGTGACCGCGGCCATCACCGCGAGCAGCAGGTTGAGGGTGCGCACCGGCACGCCGGTGACCCGGGCGAAGTCCTCGTCCTGGCAGATCGCGAAGAGCTGGCGGCGCAGGCCGACGGTGACCGCGATGACCACCGCGCCGAGCACCGCGATGGTGGCCAGGTCCGCGGGGGCGACGGTGAGGATCGAGCCCCACAGGTAGCTCTCCAGCGAGCCGGCCCCGGCCTGGGCGGACATCGAGACCAGCAGCTTGCCGCAGGCCATGCCGCCGTAGAAGAGCATCGCGAGGGCGATGTCGCCGCGCTGGTTGCCGCGCGAGCGGACCAGCTCCATGGTGACGGCGCCGAGCACGCAGACCAGCACGGCCATCCAGACCGGGCTGGTCTGGAAGATGAAGCCGAGGCCGACGCCGGTCATCGCGACGTGGCCCATGCCGTCGCCCATCAGGGCCTGGCGGCGCTGCACCAGGTAGATGCCGACGGCCGGGGCGGTGATCCCGACCAGGACGGCGGCGAGCAGGGCCCGCTGCATGAAGTCGTAGGACAGCATCTCGGTCATGCGAGCAGCCTCGGCGGGGTCAGGTCGGCGTGCGGGTGGACGTGGTCGTGGCCGGGCAGCGCGTGCAGGCCGGTGTTGGGCACGGGCGGGCCGTCGTGGGCGACGCAGCCGTCCCGCAGCACCACGGCGCGGTCGATCAGCGGTTCCAGCGGTCCGAGTTCGTGCAGCACGAGGAGGACGGAGGCGCCGCGGCCGACCTCGGTGCGCAGGGTGTCGGCGAGCACCTGCTGGCTGGCGGCGTCGACGCCGGCCATCGGCTCGTCCATGATCAGCAGGTCGGGGGAGCCGACCAGGGCGCGGGCGATCAGCACCCGCTGCTGCTGGCCGCCGGACAGGTCGGCCACGCCGTCCGAGGCCCGCTCCAGCATGCCGACGGCGGCCAGCGCGCGGTCCACCGCCTCGCGGTCCTTGCGGCGGAAGGGCAGCAGCCGGTGCTGCGGCAGCCGTCCGGTGGAGACCACCTCGCGCACGGTGGCGGGGACGCCGGAGGCGGCGGTGGTGCGCTGTGGGACGTACCCGATCCGGTGCCAGGCGCGGAAGGAGCGGAACGGGGCGCCGAACAGCTCCAGGGTGCCGTGCTCCAGCGGGACGGAGCCGATCACGGCCTTGACGGTGGTCGACTTGCCGGAGCCGTTGGCGCCCAGCAGGGCGACGACCTCTCCGGGCCGGACGGTGAGGTCGACGCCGCGCAGCACCGGCCGGCCGCCGCGCGAGGCGACGGCGTCACGGAGGCGGACGGCCGGGGGTATCGGGTCGGTCATGGTGCTCGGTCCCGTCAGTTCGCGGGGGCGGGGGTGGCGGCGTCGGTCCCGGCGGTGCCGGCCGGGGCGCCGAGGGCGTCCCGGAGGTTGGCCAGGTTCTGCTTCATCACGGTCAGGTAGTCGTCCTTGGACGGGTCCTTGACGCCCTCCAGCGGATCCAGGACGGCGGTCCTGAGGCCGAGGTCCTTGGCGACGGTCTCGGCGAGCTTGGGGCTGACCAGGGTCTCGAAGAAGACGGTGGAGACGCCGTTGTCCTTGGCGGCCTTCTGCACCGCGGCGAGGCGGGCCGGGGTGGGCTCGGACTCCGGGTCGACGCCGTTGATGGCGACCTGGGTGAGGCCGTAGTGGTCGGCGAGGTAGCCGAACGCGGCGTGGCTGGTGACGAAGGTCCGGGTCTTGGCGTCCTTCAGCCCGTCCCGGAACTCCTGGTCGAGCGCGGTGAGCCTGGTGACCAGCTCGTCGGTGTTCTTCCGGTAGTCCTCGGCGTGGGCCGGGTCGGCCTTGGCGAACTCGTCGCCGACGCTCTTGGCGATCGCCGCGTAGCGGGTCGGGTCGAGCCAGATGTGCGGGTCGCCGGCCGGGTCCTCGTGCTTGTGGCCGTCGGCCCCGTGGCCGTCGCCGCCGTGGTCGGCGTCCCCGGTGCCCTCGTCGAGGTGGTGGTCGACCAGCGGGCTGGCGGCGGTGGCGTCGATCTTGTGCTTGCTGGACGACTGCGCGACGGCCTGGTCGACGGTGGGCTGAAGGCCCTTGAGGTAGATGATCGCGTCGGCCTTCTGGACCGTGCCGACCTGCTTGGCGGTGAGCTCCAGCTCGTGCGGCTCGACGCCGGCGGCGGTCAGGTCGGTGACCGCGACGTGCTCCTTGCCGATCTGCTGGGCCAGGTACTCCATCGGGTAGAAGGAGGCGACGACCTTCAGCTTGCCCGTGCCGCTGTCGGCGCTGCTGCTGCCCCCGCAGGCGGTGAGGACGAGGGAGGCGGCGAGGGCGGCGGTGCCGAGGGCCATGGCGCGGCGGGTCCGGCGAGACAGTCCGAGTCGAGGCAGTCCGATCATCATGACAATCATTCTCATCTCAAATGGAAATGATTGTCAAATCACTCGGACGGGTGAACGGAAGGTGACGGAGGGTGGGGGTGGCCGGACGATACCGATTTGAATCACGTACCCGTATGGCCGGTAACCTGAGGTATTCGGGTACGCGCAACCAGCCGTGCCCTGACCGTGCCGTACGTACTGAAGAGAGCACTGTGGCCGCCGACAAGATCGACACGATCGTCAGCCTGAGCAAGCGCCGTGGCTTCGTCTACCCCTGCAGCGAGATCTACGGCGGCACGCGTGCCGCCTGGGACTACGGGCCGCTGGGTGTCGAGCTCAAGGAGAACATCAAGCGCCAGTGGTGGCGCGCGATGGTCCAGGCCCGTGAGGACGTCGTCGGACTCGACTCGTCGGTGATCCTCGCCCGCGAGGTGTGGGAGGCCTCCGGTCACGTCGCCACCTTCAACGACCCGCTGACCGAGTGCCTCTCCTGCCACAAGCGCCACCGGGCCGACCACCTGGAGGAGAAGTACGAGGCCAAGCACGGCTTCCCGCCGCCGAACGGTCTCCAGGACGTGAACTGCCCCGACTGCGGCACCAAGGGCCAGTTCACCGAGCCCAAGGACTTCTCGGGCATGCTGAAGACCCACCTCGGTGTCACCGAGGAGGCGAGCGGCCTGGCGTTCCTGCGCCCGGAGACCGCCCAGGGCATCTTCACCAACTTCAGTGCCGTCCAGACCACTTCGCGCAAGAAGCCGCCGTTCGGCATCGCCCAGACCGGCAAGAGCTTCCGCAACGAGATCACCCCCGGCAACTTCATCTTCCGCACCCGCGAGTTCGAGCAGATGGAGATGGAGTTCTTCGTCAAGCCGGGCGATGACGAGCAGTGGCACGAGTACTGGCTCCAGCAGCGCTGGGACTGGTACGTCGGCCTCGGCCTGCGCACCGAGAACATGCGCTTCTTCGAGCACCCGAAGGAGAAGCTCTCCCACTACGCCAAGCGCACGGTGGACATCGAGTACCGCTTCAACTTCGGCGGCTCCGAGTTCTCCGAGCTGGAGGGCGTCGCCAACCGCACCGACTACGACCTGCGGGTGCACAGCGAGGCCTCCGGCAAGGACCTCCGGTACTTCGACCAGGAGTCCGGCGAGCGCTACTTCCCGTACGTCATCGAGCCGGCGGCCGGCCTCAACCGCGCCATGCTGGCCTTCCTGATCGACGCCTACTTCGAGGACGAGGCGCCGAACGCCAAGGGCGTCATGGAGAAGCGCGTCGGCATGCGGCTCGACCCGCGCCTGGCCCCGGTCAAGGTCGCCGTCCTGCCGCTGTCGCGCAACGCCGAGCTGTCCCCGAAGGCCCGCGGCCTGGCCGCCGACCTGCGCACCGCGTGGAACGTCGAGTTCGACGACGCCGGCGCCATCGGCAAGCGCTACCGCCGCCAGGACGAGATCGGCACGCCGTTCTGCGTCACCGTCGACTTCGACACCCTTGAGGACAACGCGGTGACCGTCCGCGACCGCGACACCATGTCGCAGGAGCGCGTCTCGCTGGACCAGGTCAAGGCGTACCTGGGCGCGCGGCTGATCGGCTGCTAGCGGCCTCCGGCACGGCCCGGGAGCCCTCGTCCGCCCTGGTGGGGCGGACGGGGGCTCCTTGTCGTCCGGGGCCGGGGTCGGGGGCCGAGTGCCGCCCCCGTCCGTCCCGCGGCCGTTCCCCGTGCGGCTGCCGCTACCGCCGTCCCCAGCGCGAGCGCGGGGCCGCGGGCGGGCGGGTCGGGAGGCCGGCGGTGCGCAGAGCCGCGAGCGTGGTGCGGTGGCGGGCCTCGTCGCCGAGCAGCGCGGCCAGCAGCTGCGCGTAGAGCCCGGAACTGCCGGAGCCGTCCAGGGCGGCGGCCAGCCGGACCACCTCGACGGGCGGGCGCAGGACGGCCAGTTCGCCCAGCAGGAGGGCGGCGAGCGCCGGCGGCAGCCCGGCCGCGAGGGCGGCGAGGTCGGCGGTGGAGCGGCCCGCGGCCTGGCGCAGCAGGGTCCTGACGTCGGCGGACCGGCCGTGCTGCTGGAGGCAGGCGGCCAGGGAGGTCAGCTCGGGCATCGGCGCGGACCCCCACTCCCAGAGCAGCGTCGCGCTGTCGGCGGCCAGCCCGGCCCGGTCCAGCGCGGAGAGCAGGCCGGGGACGGAGGCGGCCGGGTAGCCCCAGAAGGCGTGGAACACCTCGGCCGCCTCCTCCGCCAGGCCCAGTTCGCGCAGCTCGGCGAGCACGGTGACGGAATGGTCGGGTGCGGACCGGGCGATGCTGCGGGCGAGGAGGAGCGAGCCGCCGGTCGGACCGTACCGGGCCAGCATGCCGACCAGCAGCGCGGCGTCGGAGGGGGTGAGGCGGGCGGCGGCCGCGTCTATCACCCCGGTGGCCTCGGTGAGGGAGCCGGCCCGGTGGAGGGCGGTGATCCGCTCGGTGAGAGCGCCGAGGTCGGGGCGAGTGGGCGCCGGCTGCTGCTGAGGTGGCTGCTGCTGTCGCGATGGCTGCTGCGCGGGCTGCTGATGGGCCGGGGCCTGCTGATGCTGTGGGGCCTGCTGGTGCTGCGGTGGCGGCGGTGGTGGCTGCTGCCGCTGTCTGATCCGGCTCTCCAACGCCTCCAGCTGGTCGCTGAGTTGGAGGCAGCGGGCGCCCAGGCCCTCGCGGAGCGTGCGGGCCTGGTCGAGCTGGCGCAGCAGCTCCCCGTCCGGCCGCTGGCGGCCCGGGGTGGCCCGGATCGCCTCGTTCAGGCGCCGTTCACGTTGGCTCGCGTAGCGGCTCGCACGGAGTAACTCGTCCAGTTCCGCGCGGAGTTCCTCGGCCTGCTGCTCGCCTTCCGGTCGCTGGCCTGCGGATTGTGCCGTCGGCCGCATGCGCATGATCGCCCCAACCTGTCCATCTGCACCCTGACTGTGTGACATCCTGGCGTCAGTATGTGGCGTGGGAGTTAAGAGTGCACGACCAGTCGTGTCCGAGTGGTGTCAAGGAGCGCGCAGACGGCGGTCGTTGCGAGAAGTGCGCCGGTCGCGCTCCGGAGGAGAGTCGCCTCGTAGTACGGGCCGGGAGCGAGCGCCGCGACGGCGTAACCGACCAGCGCGCCCGCGAGAGCGGGCGGCAGGAGGCGCAGCGCGTCCCGGCGGAGCGCCGCCCCGATCACCAGGAGCCCGGCCAGGGCGGAGAGTTCGGGCGTGCCGAAGGACTGCGCGTAGCGGATCGACAGGGCGGGGACGAGGAACAGCGCCAGTGCCCGGCCGACCGTCCCGGAGAGTGCGGCGGTGTACGGGCCGGGCCGCCCGCCCGGAAACCGGCGCGGAAGGGTACGGGTGGCGACGAGCACCGCCAACGCGGCCGCGGCGGAAGGGAGATGGTCCCCGAGCCGGGCGAGGTTGTAGAGCAGTGCGGTGTCGTACAGCACCAGCATCAGCTGGCCGTACGCCCACAGGTCGAGCGCGAAGCGGAACGGGCCGCGGGCGGGCTCGGCGTCCGCTTCGGGCTCGCGTCGGGCCAGCCGGGCGATCAGCGGCGGCGTGACGCAGGCCGCGAGCACCCGCAGGACGAGGTCGTCCACGGTGTACGGGTTCCGCAGGTCCCACTCCACCGCGCAGAACGCCACCGTGTACGAGACGGCGGCGAGCGGGATCAACGGCGAGCGGGCCAACCGGACGTACAGCGCGCGGTCCAGCCGCCGGACGACGGCGGCGAACGCCAGTAGCACCAGCGGCAGTTCGAGGAACGCCTGCACCCGGAGCACCGACGGTGCCAGGAGCTCCGGGGCCGGGAAGCGGGCGGCGAGGAAGTCCAGGCGGGGCACGTCGAACCAGCCGGGCGGCAGGTGGCGGGCGATGAAGGAGACGTCCCCGTGGTGCACCCGGTTCACGTAGACCGCGACGAGCACCTGGTTGAGGTAGATCAGCGCGACGACGGCCGCCAGCAGCGGCTCCGGCCCGTACGTTCCTTCTCGTCGTGCGGGCCGGGCCTTCCGTCGCAGCACCCCCGGCGCCAGGAGCAGGGCGGCGGCGGCCGAGGCCACCACCGTCCCGTCCAGCAGCGGAGCGATCGCGCTCATGCGGCCAACCGCGCCCGCGCCTCCATCAGGGCGAAGCCGAGCAGGTTCAACCCGCGCCACTCGGCGGGCTGTTGGGCCCGGATGTCGTCGGCGGCGAGCCCGATGCCCCAGATCCGGTCCAGCGGGCTGGCCTCGACCAGCACCCGGTCGCCCGTGCCCAGGAGGTAATCGCGCAGCGCCTCGTCCTGTCCGAACTTCGCGACGTTGCCCGCCACCACCAGCTCGAACCGGCCGGCCGCCCAGACCTCGTCGTCGAAGTCCTTGACCAGCCGCCCCAGCTTCTTCGCCTCGGCGGGGGTCCGGGCCGCGAGCACCCGCCGCGCGATCTCCTCGTCACCGAACATCCGGGCCTTGCCGGCCATCATCCAGTGCTCGGCGGAGGTGTAGGTGAGCCCGTCGACGGTGAACTCGCCGGGCCACCACTGGCTCAGGCACTCCTGTCGGGTGCCACCGCCCTTGCGCTCGGTGTGCCCCCAGAACATCACCCACTTCGGCCGCAGCCCGTCGGCCATCAGTGCGGTCAGCTCCTCGCGGCTGCGGACGGCGGCCAGGTCCCCCACGTGCATCTCGCTCATATCGTCAGTCTGACACAAAGGGGTGGTGGCCGCGAACCGTTTGACCGCGGCGTTCCTCGTGGGATCCCCGCCGTCAGCCCCCGGTCGCCAGCTCCAGGAAGCGCAGCCCGACCTCCGTCACCTGCTCCGCCGTCCACGCCTGCGCCGGCTCGCCGAGGCTGACCTCGGCCACGGCGAGGCCGGGGGCGGCGTCCTCCCAGTGGGGGACGAACCAGACGCCCTCCTGCTCGGCCAGGGCCAGGTGGGCGGCGTTCAGGGCCTCGGCCGGGTGCGGGAGCCAGAGTTGGTACTCGTGGGTGGGCGGCACCTCGGGATGCAGGCGGGCGCCGGGGAGCGCGGCCAGGGCCGGGGTGAGGGTGGACGCGGCGTGGCGGATCAGGTCGGGGATGCGCGGCAGGGCGGTGTCCAGGCCGTGGAGGGCGGCGATGGCGGCCGGCCACTGCTGGGAGAGCTGGCCGCCGTAGCGGTGGCGCCAGGTACGGGCGTAGGAGGTGAGGGCGGCATCGCCGGCGAGGGCGGCCCCGCTGATCCCGCCGAGGTCCTTGTAGTAGGAGACGTAGACGCTGTCGGCGAGGGCGGCGATCTCGTCGAGCCGCTTGCCGAAGTGGACCGTGGTGTTCCAGAGCCGGGCGCCGTCGAAGTGCACCCGGGCGCCGGCCTCGCGGGCGGCGGCGACGAGGGTGGTCAGCTCGTCCCAGTCGGGGAGCAGGTAGCCGGGGTCGCGCAGTGGGAGCTCGACCGTCAGGGTGCCGAACGGCTCGCCCAGCGCGCCGAGTTCGCCGGGCGTCGGCTGTCGCCGCTCGGTGGTGGGCCAGAGGCCGCGCAGGCCGGTGAGCTGGGTGTAGGCGTGCCGCTCGTGCCGCTCGATGTGGCTGAGCGGGTGCAGGGCCACCGCCGTGTTGCCGGTGCGCTCGGCGTGGTGGCGCAGGGCTACCTGCTGGGCCATCGTCCCGGTCGGGAAGAAGACCGCGTCCTCCTTCCCGAGCAGTGCGGCGGTCCGTTCCTCCAGCTGCCGTACGGGCCCGTCGCTGCCGTAGAAGTCGTGGGGGACGTCCAGGCCGTCCAGGGCGGAGAGTTGGGCGAGGCGCTCGCGGATGCTGAGGACGCGGTCGCCGGAGAGGAAGCGCTTGCAGGTCATGCGGGCCGCGCGGCGCCGCTGGACCGCGGTCTGGTCATCGGTCATCCGGCGATTGTCGAACTCGTGACGCGGTCGGGCCAACTGCTTTTCCCCAGGACGGGGTGGGCGCCGGAAAGGCGGTCCGGGCCGGGGCTGTTCGGGTGCCCGTCCGCGTCGCCCTCGTCGGGCCAACGGCCCTCCAGGTGGAGCCGGATGAGCGCGGCGTGGGAGAGCGGGCTGGTCGGGTCGGCGACGTCGCCGTTGGTGGTGTAGTCCAGGAGCACGACCTCGTCCTTCTCCCGGAGCCGCTCGACCAGATCGGCGACGCGGTGTTCGAGGATCCAGCGGTAGGCCGGGAGGTAGATGCGGCGGCGGGCCGCCTCGTAGGGCAGGAGCCGGTCGCCGTGCAGGCCGGTCCGGTGGCCCTGGACGGGGCCGTACCGGCGCACCGTCCGCTTGAGGCCCTTCATCGAGGTGACGCGCAGCTTCGCGGGGTCGACGTCGGCGTCCCGGAAGACCTTGAGGGCCTGCCAGACGCCTTCCACGGACTCGCTGGTCACGCCGTCGCTCCAGGGGACCGGGATGCCGCCGTGCGGATGGAACGGGCTCAGCCGGACCCACGGGTCCGGCGCCCTGGAGGTGACGTCGATGATCTCCGCGCCGGGGAAGGCGGCGGTCAGCGAGGCCGTCGTGCGGCGGCGGCTCGCGACGTGGATCGGCATCGGTGGGCTCCCCTGGTCGACGGTGTGGGTCACCGAGCGTCCCAGGTGGCACTGACATTCCGGCTTCGGAACCGGTCCCGCTGCGGTCGGCAGGGGTCCGGGAGGAGCGGACCCCTGCTAGATTGAACGTGTTCAAATATGCCGTGCCAGGAGGGGGATGACCATGGTGACGGTTCCTGCGAGTGCCCGAGGGTTCGTCGGGTTGGCGGTCGCGGTGTTCGTGTGGCCGGTGGTGGCCTTCGTCGTGAGGTTCGGTTTCCACGCCGCGCCCGTGCACGTGGTCGTGGCGGTCTGCTTGGTGCCCTGTGCGGTGGCATTCTTCTGCGGTCGCCCGAGAGTGTTCCGGATCGCCGCCACCGTGGCCGGGACGGCGATGGGAGCCGTGGCGGGGCTCGCCGCACTGGGGCTCCTCGTGATCGGGGCGGAGTACGGACCGAGGGCCGCGCTCCTGGTCGGGGTCACCCTGCCGGTCGCGACGATCGCCCCGCTGGTCGCCGCCTTCCAGCGGGCCGAGGGGGTCGAGCACGGCCGTCCGGCGGCCGTGGTCGGCTGGTCGGCGGCCGTCCTCTCGGCCGGCGGCTGGATCCTGCTGCTGTTCTTCTAGGGCCGGTGCCCGGCGGGGCCGGGGCTCAGCGCGGACCGTAGTAGGCCGTGATCGGGGCCCGGGCCTCGTCGGGCAGGGCCGGGCCGTCCGTCGGTACCGGCCGCCAGGCGCCCGAGTCGGGGTTGAGCTCGACGAGTTGCTCCGTGGAGAGCGCGTACACGACCCGGCCGAGGCCGGAGCGGAGGATGCCGCCTTCGCACATGCCGCAGGGCTGGCAGCTGGTGTACATCGTGGTGCGCGCGGCGGTGCCGGGGGCCAGTTCGCGGGCGGCCCAGCGGGCGAGCTTCAGTTCGGGGTGGGCCGTGATGTCGTCGTCGCGCCGTACGGTGTTGTGGGCCTCGGCGAGGATCTCGCCGTCCGGGCCGGCGAGCAGGGAGCCGTAGGGGGCGTCGCCCAGGGTGATCGCGTGGGCGGCGATGGCGAGGGCGCGGCGCAGCAGGGCCCGGTCGGCGGTGGTGATCACGCGGCCCTCCACCGGGTGGCCACGGTGGTGAGGTCCTGCCAGGCCCGCTGCGGCCGACGGGTTTCCTCCGGATCGCCGTGGTAGGGGTCGAGGACGACGGTCTCCGCGCCGAGCTCGCGCAGGTGGCGGAGGTCGTCGAGGATCTGGTCGACGGTGCCGACGCCGGCGGGCCGCTCGGGGTCGTCGACCGGTGTGCTGGTCGGCCGCAGGGTGATGCGGGGTGCGAACCCCGGCATCGGGTGCTCGGCCAGGACCGACCGCATCCGGGCGAGGGGCAGCCGCAGCGGGTGCCAGGCGTCGCCGAACCGGCGTGCCCGCCGGAGCGCGGCCTCGCTGTGGCCGCCGACCCAGACCGGCACCGGCCGGCGGTCGGGCGCCTCGGCCCGGGCGTCGCGCAGGGTGCTCAGGTACTCGTCGGTCAGTCTGCCGCGCTCGCCGAACGGCACGCCGAGGGCGGCGAACTCCCGGCGGGCCCAGCCGACTCCGACGCCGAGCACGAACCGGCCGTCGCTGAGCCGGTCGAGGGTGTCCGTCATCCGCGCCACCAGCAGCGGGTTCCGGTAGGGCAGGATGAGTACGGTCGTGCCCAGCCGCAGGTTCGGGGCGACCCCGGCGAGCCAGGACAGCGTGGTGAAGGGCTCGTAGAACGGTTCGGGGTACCGCTCGGCGACGTCCGGGGTCACCGCCACGTGGTCCGACACCATGAGGAGGTCGAAGCCGAGGCCCTCCGCGGTCCGGGCCCACTCGCGCAGCACGCCGGGGTCGGTTCCCGGGCCGAAGTTCGGTACGTTGACGCCAAGTTGCATGCTTCGAGGCTATCCCCGCGATCATGGCGGACGGAACGGGGTTCTCCCGCTGTGACCGGCGGATCGCCGTGGTTCTCCCGGTAGATTCGCGTCATGGCCGTGAATCTTGACGACACCGACTGGGCGATCATCGAGCAGCTGCAGCGGGAGGCGCGCATCTCGCTCAGCGAGCTGGGACGGCGGGTGTCGCTGAGCGCGTCGGCGACCACGGAACGGGTGCGGAACCTGGAGTCGCTGGGCGTCATCACCGGCTACCGCGCGACGGTGGACCTGGCGAAGGTCGGCTACCCGGTGCTCGCCGTCGTCCGGCTGAAGTACCCGGGCAACCGGCACGAGCCGCTGCGGCGGCTGCTCGACGAGCGGCGGGAGATCCTGGAGTGCCTGCGCACCACCGGCGACGACTGCTACACCCTGAAGGTGGCGGCGACCTCCATGGAGCACCTGGAAACCCTGGTGGACGAGCTGGCCGGCTTCGGCAGCACCACCACGAGCGTCGTCTACAGCCGGACGCTGCCGCTGCGGGGACCCGGCCGGCCCTGACGCCGGCGGAGGTGCTCCCTCGATCGGGGGAGGCCGGCCGTCCGCCGCGTGGCCAGACTGGCGATCGTGACCGGGAGCGGTTCCCGATCCCCACGATCCCACAGGAGTTGACCCGTGCGTCGTTCGCGTGTCCGCCACATGGCACTCGCCCTCACCCTCTCGACCGCCGCGGCCGTCGGGGCGCTGACACCGTCCGCGGCGTCGGCCGCGTCCGCCGCGGCCCCGCCGGACGTCGTGCAGCAGGGCCTGAACGCGCTGGTGCGGGCGGACGGGGTGCCCGCCGCGCTCGCCACCGTCCGGGACGGGCGGGGCCGGACCCGCGGCTACACGGCAGGGGTGGGGGACCTGGCCACCGGCGCGAAGGTCCCCGTCGACGGGCAGGTGCGGATCGGCAGCAACACCAAGACCTTCACCGCCGTCGCCGTGCTCCAGCTGGTGGGGGAGGGGAAGGTCGACCTCGACGCCTTCGTCGACACCTACCTCCCCGGCCTGGTCCGCGGCGAGGGCGGGGACGGACGCGGCATCACCGTCCGGCAGCTCCTCCAGCACACCAGCGGCCTGCCCGACTACGAGGGGCTGCTGGACGAAGCCTCCCTCCGTCACCGGTACTTCGAGCCCCGGGAGCTGCTGGACCTCGCCCTCGGGCAGAAGCGCGTCTCCGCGCCCGGGGAGAAGTTCGGCTACAGCAGCACCAACTACGTGCTGGCCGGCCTGATCGTCCAGCGGGTGACCGGCCGGCCGCTCGCCGAGGAGATCGACCGGCGGATCGTCCGGCGCATCGGGCTGCGGCACACCTACTTCCCGGCCGCCGGCGACCGGACCATCCGGGAAGCCCACCCCAAGGGGTACCGCAAGGAATCCGCCGACGGGCCGCTGACCGACTTCACCGAGCTGGACCCGTCGGCGGGCTGGGCGGCCGGGCAGATGATCTCCACCAACGCGGACCTCGACCGCTTCTTCACCGAACTGCTGGTCCCGGACCGCCTGCTGCCCGCCGCCCAGCTCGCCCAGATGCGCACCACCGTCCCGGTCGGGGACAGCGGCATGGGCTCCGGGCTGGGCGTCTTCAGCCGGCCGCTCTCCTGCGGCGGGGTCTACTGGGGGCACGGCGGCGACATTCCGGGCTACGAGACCCGCGGCGGCGCCACCGACGACGGGCGCGCCGTGAACATCGCGGTGACCACCGTTCCGGCCGACTACGCCGTCACCCGGCACCTGGAGGACGTGGTGGACGCCGCCCTGTGCCGCTGAGCCGGCCGCCGGGCCGTCAGGAGTGGTAGTGGTTGCCCTCGTCGCCGATCACGCCGGTCCCGTGGTGGACCGAGACGCTGGAGTACGTCGCCCGCATGCGGGTGGCCTGGGCGGTCCGCTGCTGTTCGATCAGCAGGCCCTCGGCGTCGTCGAACCGGTGCCGGCGAGCGCGTTCCCGGAGCACCAGGAAGACCGTGGCGCCGACGAGCGTGCCGACGAGCACGAGCAGGAACACCAGGACGAGAGCCATGACGTCATCTTCCCCCGGTTCGAGTGCGTCTGACTTTTATCTCATGGGCGTTCGACGGTCGCACCCGAATCGTCCGAATTCGCCGTACGGCTGTTCGGGACATCGGGCGGAACGTGCGGCGTTCACGCGGGGGAGCGGTCACCTCTGCCCCGGGAACCCGTGTCGCCGCCCGCCGAGGGTGGTGGCCAGGGAAGCGGCCAGGAGGGCGAGGGCGGACCAGGGCAGGGCGGTCGGGCCGACGTGGTCGAGAAGGAGGCCGCCGGCCAGGCCGCCGGCGGCGATGCCGAGGTTCCAGCAGGTGACGAGCAGCGATTGGGCGAGGTCCCCGGCCGGGCCGGCCGCGTCGGCGACGGCGGTCTGGAGGAGGGTGGCGACGCCGCCGAAGCCGAGGCCCCACAGCGCGGCGGCGGCGTAGGCGGGCCAGGCGGTCGGGCCGAGCAGGGCGGCGGCGAGGAGCAGGGCCGCGAGGGCGAGGAGGACGGAGGCGGCGACGGTCAGGGGGCGCAGGTACCGGTCGATCAGGACGCCGGTGCCGAGGATGCTCACCAGCGAGGACAGTCCGATGACGAGCAGGACGGTGTCCGTCCGGCCGTCGAGTCCCAGCGGCGCGAGCAGCGCGGCGACGTACGTGTAGAGGACGTTGTGGGCGAGGACGAAGGTCGCCGTGACGGTCAGGACGGCGGCCACGCCCGGCGTCCGCAGCACCCGCCGGACGGGGACGCGGACCTGGTCGGCCCGGCCGGGCAGCGGCGGGAGCACGAGCAGCATCCAGCCGGTCAGTGCCGCGGCTGTGACGCTCATCAGCCCGAAGGTGGCCCGCCAGCCCACCAGATCGGCGAGCAGGGTGCCGGCGGGCACGCCCACCGACAGGGCGACCGTCGAGCCGGTCATGGCGACGGCCATCGCCCGTCCGCGCTGCTCCGGTGCGACGATGCCCCGGGCGTACCCGGCCAGCAGCGCCCAGAGCAGCCCGGCGACCAGGCCGGCCGCGAACCGGGCGGCCATGGTGAGCGGGTAGCTCGGCGAGACGGCGGTGACCGCGTTGGCCGCGGCGAAGCCGCCGACGGCGAGCAGCAGCAGCCGCTTGCGCGGCAGTCGTCCGGTGACGGCGGTCAGTGGGACGGCGGCCGCGATGGAGCCGACCGCGTAGAGCGTGACGGACTGCCCTGCGGCGGACTGGCCGACGCCGAGGTCGGCGCTCATCGCGGGCAGCACTCCCGCGGGCAGGGCCTCGGTCATGATCGTGACGAAACCGCCGGCGCTCATGGCCAGCAGCGCGGGCCAGGGCAGCCTCGGCGCGGGGGCCGCCGGCCGTTCGGGGGTGCGGAGTTCAGGAGTGGGCATGGGCCCGATCGTCTATCGTTGACATTCGTGTCAAGGTCCAGTCGGGACGGAACCGGCCCGGGGTGAGGGTGGTCACACATGCGCATCGGTGAACTCGCCCGGCGGGCGGAGACCACTCCGCGGCTGCTGCGCTACTACGAGCAGCAGGGGCTGATCACGCCGCGCCGGGAGGCGAACGGCTACCGCGCGTACGACGAGTACCTCGTGGAGCGGGTGCTGCAGATCCGCGGGCTGCTGGACGCGGGGCTGCCGACCCGGATCATCAAGCAGATCCTGCCCTGCCTGGACACCCCGCGGACGATCCACTTCGCCGACGCCACACCGGAGATGCTCGAAACCCTGGCGTCCGAGACCGACCGGATGACCCGCCGGATCCTGTGCCTGACGCGCAACCGGGACGCCATCCGGGAGTACCTGGACGTGGTCAGGAGCCTGTCCTGACCGACCGGCCGACGGGTTGACCGACCTGCCGACTCTCCGGCCGGCCGGCCGGCCGGACGCCGCCGCTTGACCTTGCCACCCATGTCATGGTCGGACCCTGTCGCCATGACCGAATCCCCGCTCCACCACACCGCCTTCGGTGACGGCACCCCGATCGTCCTGATCCACGGCTACACCGTCGACCACCGCGTGCTGCTCCCGCTCGAACCCGCCTTCACCGACCGTTCCGGCTGGCGCCGCCTCTACCTCGACCTTCCCGGCCACGGCGCCAGCCCCCGGCTGCCGGGCCGGGCCTCGGCGGGCGCCCTGGCCGAGGCCGTCTCCGGGTGGATCGAGGAGCAGGTCGGCCGACAGCCCTTCGCCGTGGTCGGGCAGTCCTTCGGCGGCCAGCTGGCCCGGGCGGTGACCGCGCGGTTCGGCGAACAGGTGCTGGGCTCGGCGCTGCTGGTGCCGGTGGTGCGCTGGGGTGCCGACCGCGCCCTGCCCGAGGAGTCCGTGGTCGAACGCGACGACGAGCTCCTCGCCCGCCTCCCGGCCGCCGACCGCGAGCTGTTCCGGTACGTCATGGCCCGTCACACCGAGGCGAGTTGGGAGCTCTTCGCGCGGTACGTCCGGCCGGGCTGGGAGGTGCATGACCGGGCGGCCGCCGCCGAGCTCGAAGCCGACTTCCTGCTGCCGCACCGGCCCGAGCACCGGGCTCCGCAGCACCGCGGCCACCACCTGCTGGTCACCACCCGCCAGGACGCCCTGGTCGGCTGGCGCGATCAGCTCGCCCTGCTCGACCACTACCCGCGGATGGCCGCCGCCGTCCTCGACGGTGTCGGCCACAACCCCCAGGTCGAGGCCGCCGAGGCCGTCCGCACCCTGTTCGGCCGCTGGCTCGACGCACTCCGGGGCTGAACCGGCCCCGGGAGCGCCGGCGGCCCCGCGACCGTTCGTACCGGTCGCGGGGCCGTCGCCGTCGCCGTGGCCCTGGCGGCCCCGCGGGCCGGGGTTCAGCCGATGGAGCGGGGGAGACGGGTGGTCAGGTGGAGGATGGTGAAGGAGCCGAGGAGCTGGATGCCCAGGCACAGGGCGAGGGCGCGGCCCATGCCGAGGACGGGGGAGAGGGAGAGGTAGAGGGTGCCGAGGGTGGCGACGCCGAGGGCGAGGCTGGACTGCTGCCCGGTGGCGAGGACGCCGCTGCCGACGCCGGCCCGGGCGGCGGGCACCTTGGAGAGGACGACCCGGAACAGCGGGGTGCCGATCAGGCCCTGCCCGATGCCGGCGAGGGCGACGCCCGGGGCCATCCGCAGCGGGGAGAAGTGCGACCAGTCGGCCAGGACGGTCAGGGCGAGGGTGGCGAGGCCGGTGGCCTGGACGACGGCGCCGGCGCTGAGCACCCGGCTGCCCCAGCGGCCGATCAGCCGCGGGCCGGCCAGCGAGGCGCAGAAGTAGCCGACGGCCATCGGGACGAGCGCCCAGCCGGCCGCGACCGGGCCGAGCCCGAGGCCCTGCTGGAGGGCGACCGCGATGACGAACATGAAGCCGCCGAAGCCCGCGAAGTAGGGGAGCGCGATGCCGAGGCCGCGTCGCATCTCCGGGATGCGCAGCAGGGACGGCGGCACCAGCGGGGTGTCCCCGCGCCGCTCGGCGCGGCGTTCGACGGTGCCGAAGGCGACGGCGAGGACGGGGAACAGGGCCAGCAGTACCCAGGACCAGAGCGGCCAGCCGGCGGCACGGCCCTCCATCAGCGGGATGAGCAGGGAGAGCAGCGTGGCGGTGAGCAGGACGGTGCCGGGGACGTCGACCCGGGCGGCCGTGGCGGCCCTGTTCTCCGGGACGTAGCGGACCGCGAGTACCACGGCGAGCAGGGCGAACGGCACGTTCAGCAGGAACACCGAGCGCCAGCCGGTGCCGAACAGGTCGGCGGCGACCAGCATGCCGCCGAGCACCTGCCCGATCACCACCGAGATCCCGCCGACCGCGCCGTAGACGCTGAGCGCGCGGCCGCGCCGGGCGCCCTCGGTGGCGGCGGTGATGGTGCCGAGCACCTGCGGGATCAGCAGTGCGGCCGAGGCGCCCTGGGCGGCCCGGGCGGCGACCAGGGACCACGCGCCGGGGGCGAGGCCGCAGGCCAGTGAGGTGAGGGCGAAGGCGACGGCGCCGACGACGAAGAGCCGGCGGCGGCCGTAGTTGTCGCCGAGGCGTCCGCCGAGGACGAGCAGCACGGCGAAGGCGATGCCGTAGCCGGCGGCGACCAGTTCGAGGACGGCGGGCCCGGCGGCCAGGTCGTGGTCGATGGTGGGCAGGGCGACGTTGACGATGAAGAAGTCGAGCATCGGCAGGAAGGCGCCGAGCAGGACGGTGACCAGCCCGGCGGTGCCGAGGGTGGTGGCGGGGCCGGTGGGAGCGGTGGCGGGGCCGGTGGGTCCCGGGGCGGAGGTGCGGGCGGCCGCGGCGGCGGGGGTGGCGGCGGTGCGGTTCGATGCGGGGGCGGCGGCGAGTTGTCGGGTCACGGGTCCTACGATCCGCCGGGTCGTACCCTGGTACCAGAGTGTGGTTATCCGGGTATAAGAAGTACCTGGCAACAGGCTGACGGCTGTCGCATGCTGGGGAGCATGAGCCTCGCCACACCTCCCGCGCAAGCCCGCACCGGTTCGGCCGGTCCGCGCCCGGCCACTCCCGACGAAGCCCGCCGGCACGAGCTGGCCGCGTTCCTGCGCAGCCGCCGCGAGCGCCTGACGCCCGAGCAGGTGGGCCTGCCGATGACCGGGCGCCGCCGGACGCCGGGGCTGCGCCGGGAGGAGGTCGCGCAGCTCGCCGCGGTCGGGGTGACCTGGTACACGTGGTTGGAGCAGGGGCGGGACATCCAGGTGTCCGCCCAGGTGCTGGACTCGGTGGCCCGGGCGCTGCTGCTGGACCCGAGCGAGCGCGCCCACCTGTTCACCCTGGCCGGCACGGACGACCCGGTGCCGGTGCGGGAGTGCCCCTCGGTGACCCCGAGCGTGCGGCTGCTGCTGGAGCGGCTGGCGCCGTACCCGGCGGTGGTGCTCAACTCCCGCTACGACGTGCTGGCGCACAACGCCCAGTACACCGCGATCGTCGGTGACCTCGGGCGGCTGGCCCCGGAGGACCGGAACCTGATGTGGATGGCGTTCACGCCCTCGCAGTTCCGCGAGGTGCTGATCGACTACCGCACCGAGCGCCTCGGCATGGTGGCCCGGTTCCGCTCGGCGATGGCCGACCACAGCTCGGAGCCGGCCTGGAAGGCGCTGGTGGCCCGGGTGCTCAAGGCCTCGCCGGACTTCGCGGAGCTCTGGCAGCGGCACGACGTGATGCGGCCGGGCAACGGGATCAAGCGGTTCCAGGTGCCGGGCGTCGGGCTGCTGCGCTGCGAGTACACCAACTTCTGGCTCAGTCCGCAGCTGGGGACACGGATGATCACGTACACCCCGCTGGACGACGAGACCCGCGCGCTGATGGAAGAGCTGCCGACGTCCTAAGCGGTCCGCAGCGCCGCGTCCCGGCCGAGCCACAGGCACACCACGGCGAGCGGCAGTTCGATGCAGGAGGCCATGACCAGCGCGGCGAGCATCGGGAGGCCCGGCCCGGCGCAGGCGATGTCGGCCAGGGCGTCCCCGGCGAGCAGCAGGGCCACCGCCGCGCCGGCCCAGAGCGCGGCGGGGCTGCGCCGGCGCAGCAGCGCGTCCAGCGAGAGCAGGGCGGCGAACTCGGTGAGGTCGAGCACGACCCAGGGGGTCTCGTGGCAGACGGCGAGGACCGCCAGCCAGGGCAGCAGCGCGACCGCGGCCATGACCGGGAGCCGGCCGAGGCGCGCGGGCGGGGCGTACGAGGAGGCGGGGCGGACGGAGAGGACGGCGGTGCTCATGCGACGCTCCGCACCCGCTCCAGCGGCAGCCGTTCGGCCGTCCCGCCCGCCGCGTGCTCGACCCGCACCGCGTCGAACGGGCCCTCGGCCCAGGCGATCCAGAACCGGTCGGCGACCACGGCCACCTCGGCCGTCGACCGCGCCCGGCGGAACGGCCGCCGTCCGGTGAACACCACCGCGGGCGCGACGCCGTCGGCCGCCAGCCGGCCCCAGGCCAGCACGTGCCGGTTCCGCCCGGTGGACGGGCAGTGCCGGGCCCCGCGCAGCAGGTGCGGGGTGAGCCGGGCGGCGACCAGGACGTCGGTCAACTCCCCGTACTGGTAGAGCTCCAGCGCGGCCCGGCCGCGGCCGGACCCGGCGCTGCGGACCGACCAGGGCCCGGCCCCGGCCGGCAGCGCCCCCTCCGGGGCTCCGGAACCTCCGGGGCCGGGCCGCCCGTTCGGCGCAGTGGCGGAGTGCGATGCGGTGCTCGTCATGCCCTCAAGCTTTCCGTCGGGACCCCGGTCCTGTCGGTGGTGCTCCACACCGAATCGGGGGTGTATCCAGCTACACCCCTCACCCGGAACCCCCCTTCATGGTGGCCCGTGATCACCGGGCCCTACGCTGTTCGGCATGTCCTCCACCACGTTGCGCCGAGCGCTCGTCAGGAGCCTCCGGCGCCCACCGTGGTCGCCCGAGGTCTGGCGGGACGTCCGCTTCACCGCCGCCGGAATACCCATGGCGCTGCCGGTCTGGCTGGCCGTCACCGAGTCGAAGCTGCTCTTCCCGGTGCTCGCCGCCGTCCTGCTCTGCGCCCGCCCGCTGACCGCCCTCCAGCGCGGCCGGCTGCGCGCCCTGCACGGGGTGGAGGTGCCGCCGCTGCGCCCGCCGACGGGGCGTCGGGCCTGGCTGCTGGGGATGACCTGGCGCCAGGTCCTCCACCACCTGGTGGCCGGTCCGCTGTTGGCGGCGGGCGCGTTGGCGGTGCTGTACGCCTGGGCGGCCGCTGTGGTGCTGGCCACCGTGTACGGCTGGATGTGGCTGCTGCCCGCGGACACCGCGGTGCGCTCCGGCCTGGCCGGGGAGGACGTCCTGCTCACCCTCGGCGGGTTACTGCTGCTGGCGGTCCTCCCGCCGGCGGGCACCCAGCTGGCCCGGCTGGAGGTGTGGGTGGCCCGGCGGCTGCTCGGCCCGGACCGGGCGGAGGCGCTGGAGCGGCGGGTCGAGGAGATCGCCGAGAGCCGGGCCGGGCTGGTCGACGCGGTGGACGCCGAGCGCCGCCGGATCGAGCGGGACCTGCACGACGGCGCCCAGCAGCGGCTCACCTCCCTCGCGATGAACCTGGGCCTGGCCCGGCGCACCCTCAAGGACGTGCCGCCCGAGGTGATGCAGGTGATCGTCGACGCGCACGAGGAGGCCCAGGCGGCCATCGACGAGCTGCGCGACCTGGTTCGCGGCCTGCACCCGGCCGTCCTGGAGGACCGCGGCCTGGACGCGGCGCTGTCCGGCATCGCCGCCCGCGCCCCGCTGCCGGTGCGCCTGGACGTGGCTCTCTCCGAGCAGGTCGCCCCGACCGTCGAGGCGGTCGCCTACTTCACCGTCTCCGAGGCGCTCACCAACGTGGCCAAGCACGCCAGGGCCCACCGGGTCGACCTCTCGGTGCGGACGGCCGGCGGCCGGCTGCGACTGGTCATCAGCGACGACGGCGTCGGCGGCGCGGACCCCTCGCGCGGCACCGGGCTCACCGGTCTGCGCAAGCGCGCCGCCTCGGTCGACGGCACGCTGTCCGTTCTCAGCCCCCTCGGGGGCCCCACCACCATCACCGTGGAGTTGCCGTGCGTGCTGTGATCGCCGAGGACTCGGTCCTGCTGAGGGTCGGCCTGGTCAAGGTCCTGGAGGCGGTGGGCTTCGAGGTCGTGGCCGCCGTCGGGGACGCCACCGAGCTGCTGGCCGCCGTCGAGGAGCACCGCCCGAAGGTGGTGGTGGCCGACGTCCGGATGCCCCCGGGCTTCAGCGACGAGGGGGTGAAGGCGGCGATGGTGATCCGCCGGCAGTGGCCGGACACCGCGGTCCTGCTGCTCTCCCAGTTCGTGGAGGAGCGCTACGCCGCGGACCTGCTGGCGACCAACACCAGCGGCGTCGGTTACCTGCTCAAGCAGCGGGTGGCCAATGTCGACGACTTCGTGGACGCGCTCCAGCGGGTCGCCGAGGGCGGCACCGCGCTGGACCCGGAGGTGGTCGCCCAGCTGCTGGTGCGCCGCCACCGGGACCCGTTGGAGAAGCTGACCCCGCGCGAGCGCGACGTGCTCGCCCTGATGGCGGAGGGCCGTTCCAACGCCGCGATCGCGGGCTCGCTGGTGGTCAGCGACAGCGCGGTGGCCAAGCACATCAACTCGATCTTCACCAAGCTCGACCTGCCGCCGGTCGCGGACAGCCACCGCCGGGTGATGGCGGTGCTGCGCTTCCTGGAGGTCGGGTAGCGGTGAAGGGGGCGAAGGGCTGGCGGGTCGCCGGCACGGTCGTGATCGTGCTGGTCATGCTGGGGGCCGGACTGCAGACCTGGTCGATGGCGGTGCAGCAGCGGACCAGCACCAGCCGGCCGTACGACGTGGCGATCCACCGGCTCCAGTTGGAGACCGGCAGCGCCTCGGTCAAGGTGCGGGCCGGCCGGGAGGGCCACGTGGTGGTCCGGCAGAGCTTTGACTGGCTGGTGCGCAAACCGGTGGTGTCCACCGTCTTCGACGGCGGCGTGCTGACGGTCGGGATGAGCTGTCGGCTGGCCCTGCCGTTCGTGGACGTCGGCTGCGGCGCCGAGATCGAGCTGGAGGTGCCGGCCGCGACCGAGGTGTCCGGCTCGGTGGGCTCCGGCTCCGTCCTGGTGGAGGGCCTGAGCGGGGACGTGCGGATGGAGCTGACCTCCGGCCAGCTGCTGCTGTCCGACACCTCCGGGAACGTGTCCGTGCACGCCACCTCCGGTCAGGTGCGGGGCACCAACCTGAGCACGCGGCGGGTGACGGCGCAGGTCGGCTCGGGCTCGGTGCAGCTGGGCTTCGCGAAGGCCCCGCGCGAGGTGGACGCCACGGCCACCTCCGGTTCGGTGGAGCTGACCCTGCCGAGGGGCAGCCGGTACGCCGTCTCCAGCGAGATCGGCAGCGGCAACGGCCGGATCGACACGGGGCTGGTGGACTCCGCGAGTCCGAACCGGCTGCACGCGGCGGTCACCTCCGGGTCGATCACCGTCGTCCCGGCGAGTTCGGAGCCGCCGGAGCCGCCGGAGTCCGCGGACCCGGCGGACCCGGCGGAGCCCGCGCAGTCCGCGGTGCCGTCGGTGCCGCCGTCGGCTCCGTAGCGGGAGCGCCTCGGAGCGGGCGGCGGCCGCTCACCCGGGCGGCGGACGGGTGGGGGACAATGGAGAGTCCCGTCCCCATCACCCGAGGTCAGCCGCGCATGACAGCCACGCCCGCACCCACCGCGTCCGACACCGAGTTCGCGCCGCTCGACATCGGCCCGATCCGGGTGTGGCCGCCCGTCGTGCTGGCGCCGATGGCCGGCATCACCAACGCGCCGTTCCGCACCCTGTGCCGTGAGCAGAGCGGCGGCCGGGGCCTGTACGTCTCGGAGATGATCACCACCCGGGCGCTGGTCGAGCGCAACGCCAAGACCATGCAGCTGATCAAGTTCGACCCGAGCGAGAAGCCGCGCTCCATCCAGCTGTACGGGGTGGACCCGGTGACCGTCGGCAAGGCCGCCCGGATGATCTCCGACGAGGGCCTGGCCGACCACATCGACCTCAACTTCGGCTGTCCCGTCCCCAAGGTCACCCGCAAGGGCGGCGGCTCGGCGCTGCCGTACAAGCGCAACCTGCTGCGCGAGATCCTGCGCGAGGCCGTCGCCAACGCGGGCGACCTGCCGGTGACCATGAAGATGCGCAAGGGCATCGACGACGACCACCTCACCTACCTGGACGCCGGCCGGATCGGCGCCGAGGAGGGCGTGGCGGCGATCGCCCTGCACGGGCGCACCGCCGCCCAGCACTACGGCGGGACGGCCGACTGGTCGGCGATCGCCAGGCTGCGCGAGTCCGTCCCGGCGCACATCCCGGTGCTGGGCAACGGGGACATCTGGTCGGCCGACGACGCGCTGCGGATGATGCGCGAGACCGGCTGCGACGGCGTGGTGGTAGGCCGCGGCTGCCTGGGCCGGCCGTGGCTGTTCAGGGACCTGGTCGCGATCTTCGAGGGCGACGTGGACTACGCCCGCCCCGACTTCGGCTACGTGGCCGAGGCGATGGTGCGGCACGCGCAGCTGCTCGGCGAGTGGCTGGGCGACGAGGCGCGCGGCGTGACCGACTTCCGCAAGCACGTCGCCTGGTACACCAAGGGCTTCTCGGTCGGCTCCGAGCTGCGGGTGAAGCTGGCCGGCTCCTCCTCCTTGGCCGAACTGGCCGAAACCCTCTCCCGGGTGGAGCAGTCCCAGGGCTGGCCGGACGGTGCGGACGGCCCGCGCGGACGGACCAGCGGCAACAACCGGGTGGTCCTGCCGGAGGGCTGGTTGGACGATCCGTATGACTGCGCCCGACCGGGTGCTGACGCCGAATCGGACACCTCTGGCGGATGATCTGTACGGACCGGCAAAAATGGCCCGATGGGGCCGACTGCCACTAGGTCCCAGCCCTCTTGTCCATCCTGGACAAGAGGGCTCCTTTTCGTCGTCCGAATGTCACGGAGAGAGCACATTTCTGGACGGTGTGCGACGATCGGCGGAGTCGCTCTACGTTCGACCCGTGAGATGCGCTCGTGACGCTTGCCACATGCGGTGGGGGCTGACGACCGGTCAGTGGACGAAATGGACAGGTCGGCTGTGAATCGCTTCCCGAAGTCGGTCGGCCGGTGATCGGGCGATCCGGGTGCAGGAAATCAAGCCGGGGCAACGCCATCGACCCGCGGCCGCTACCGTGCGTCCGGATCGTACGATCTTCGGGTTTGCTTGTGTTCAAGAATTGAACGCTTGCTCGCGTCAGGCGGACGATTTCACCAACAGAGGTGAACGCCTTTATGTGCTTTCGATCTAGCGGGTTACCGCTGGGTACCAGCCTCGGGTGGCCTATTCAGGGCAGAGAAGTGCCTTCGAAATGGGTATGTTCTCCGGCGTCAGGGCAACCGCGTACGAGGAGACCGACCCGTGCCGTCCCAGCAGAAGTTTGTTTACTCCTTCACCGAAGGAAACAAGGACCTCAAGGACCTTCTCGGCGGCAAGGGCGCGAACCTGGCCGAGATGACCAACCTGGGCCTCCCCGTCCCTCCGGGGTTCACCATCACCACCGAGGCCTGCAAGGTCTTCCTGGAGACCGGCAGCGAGCCGTCCTCCCTGCACGAGGAGATCAGCGCCCACCTGGACGCCCTCGAAGAGCGGATGGGCAAGAAGCTCGGCCAGGCCGACAACCCCCTCCTGGTCTCGGTGCGCTCCGGCGCGAAGTTCTCCATGCCCGGCATGATGGACACCGTCCTCAACATCGGCCTCTCCGACGTCTCGGTGGCCGGCCTCGTCGCCCAGTCCGGCAACGAGCGCTTCGCCTGGGACTCCTACCGCCGCCTGGTCCAGATGTTCGGCAAGACCGTGCTGGGCGTCGACGGCGAGCTGTTCGAGGAGGCCCTGGACGAGGCCAAGCACGCCAAGGGCACCGTCAACGACCTGGACCTGGACGCCGCCGACCTCCGGGGCCTGGTCGAGGTGTTCAAGGGCATCGTCGAGCGCGAGACCGGCCGGGCCTTCCCGCAGGACCCGCGCGAGCAGATGGACCTCGCGATCCACGCCGTCTTCCACTCCTGGAACGGCGACCGCGCCCGGCTGTACCGCCGCCAGGAGCGCATCCCGAACGACCTGGGCACCGCGGTCAACGTCTGCAGCATGGTCTTCGGCAACCTCGGCGAGGACTCCGGCACCGGCGTCGCCTTCACCCGCGACCCCTCCACCGGCACCCAGGGCGTCTACGGCGACTACCTGTCCAACGCCCAGGGCGAGGACGTCGTCGCCGGCATCCGCAACACCCTGCCGCTCTCCGAGCTGGAGAAGCTCGACAAGAAGTCGTACGACGAGCTGATGGCGATCATGCAGAAGCTCGAGAACCACTACCGCGACCTCTGCGACATCGAGTTCACCATCGAGCGCGGCAAGCTCTGGATGCTGCAGACCCGCGTGGGCAAGCGCACCGCCGCGGCCGCCTTCCGGATCGCCGTCCAGCTCGTCGACCAGGGCCTGATCGACCTGGACGAGGCCCTGATGCGGGTCACCGGCGGCCAGCTCTCGCAGCTGATGTTCCCCCGCTTCGCCCCCGACTCCGAGTCGCAGCAGATCGCCAGGGGCCTGGCCGCCTCGCCCGGCGCCGCGATCGGCAAGGTCGTCTTCGACTCGTACACCGCCGTCAAGTGGTCCCGCTCCGGCGAGAAGGTCATCCTGGTCCGCCGCGAGACCAACCCGGACGACCTGGACGGCATGATCGCCGCCGAGGGCATCCTCACCTCGCGCGGCGGCAAGACCTCGCACGCCGCCGTCGTCGCCCGCGGCATGGGCAAGACCTGTGTCTGCGGCGCCGAGGAGCTGGAGGTCGACACCAAGCGCCGCCGGATGACCACCGCCGACGGCCTGGTGCTGGAGGAGGGCGACGTCGTCTCGATCGACGGCGCGACCGGCAAGGTCTACCTCGGCGAGGTACCCGTGCTCCCCTCCGCGGTGGTGGAGTACTTCGAGGGCACCCTGCACGCCGGCGCCGACGTCCAGGGCGGTCTGGTCCAGGCCGTGCACCGGCTGATGTCCCACGCCGACGGCCGCCGCCGCCTCGCGGTGCGCGCCAACGCCGACAACGCCGAGGACGGCTCGCGCGCCCGCCGCTACGGCGCCCAGGGCATCGGCCTGTGCCGCACCGAGCACATGTTCCTCGGCGAGGAGCGCCGCAAGGAGGTCGAGCACCTGATCCTGGCGGACAACGACAAGGACCGCGAGGCCGCGCTCTCCACCCTGCTGCCGCTGCAGAAGGGCGACTTCCTGGAGCTCTTCCAGGCGATGGACGGCCTGCCCGTCACCGTCCGCCTGCTCGACCCGCCGCTGCACGAGTTCCTGCCCGACATCACCGAGCTGTCGGTGCGCGTCGCCCTCGCCGAGGCCCGCAAGGACCCGAACGAGAACGACCTGCGCCTGCTCCAGGCGGTGCACAAGCTGCACGAGCAGAACCCGATGCTCGGCCTGCGCGGTGTGCGCCTCGGCCTGGTCATCCCCGGCCTGTTCGGCATGCAGGTCCGCGCCATCGCCGAGGCCGCCGCCGAGCGCAAGCTGGCCGGGGCGGACCCGCGCCCCGAGGTGATGATCCCGCTGGTCGGCACCGTCCAGGAGCTGGAGCTGGTCCGCGACGAGTGCGAGCGGGTGCTCGCCGAGGTCGCCCGGTCCACCGGAGTCCAGCTGGACATCAAGCTCGGCACCATGATCGAGCTGCCGCGCGCCGCGGTGACCGCCGGGCAGATCGCCGAGGCCGCCGAGTTCTTCTCCTTCGGCACCAACGACCTGACCCAGACGGTCTGGGGCTTCTCCCGGGACGACGTGGAGGCCTCGTTCTTCACCGCCTACCTGGAGAAGGGCATCTTCGGGGTCTCCCCGTTCGAGACCATCGACCGCGACGGCGTCGGCTCGCTGGTCAAGCACGCCGTCGAGGCCGGCCGGGCCACCCGCCCCGACCTCAAGCTCGGCGTCTGCGGCGAGCACGGCGGCGACCCGGACTCGGTCCACTTCTTCCACGAGGTGGGGCTGGACTACGTCTCCTGCTCCCCCTTCCGGATCCCGGTGGCGCGCCTGGAGGCCGGCCGCGCCGCCATCGAGACGGCGGGCAGCGACTCGCGCTGAGGAGGGTAGGCATCCCCTCCGCACGCGCGGGTACGACTGACCGCTCTCCCTCCCGTCGGGAGGGCGTACACCGGAGCTCGGCGCAGGAGAACCGGCGTACGTGACACGGCCGGGGGGGGGGGGGCCACAGGCGGGGGGGCCCGCCCGCCCGCGGGCGGGGGACGGGGGCGCGGCCCCGGGGGCGGGGCCGCGGCGGGGGCCCGGCCCCCCGCGGGCACCCGGCGGGGGCCCACGACCGCACCGCCCGGCTCGGC